>JAWVDC010000070.1:0-18205 GCA_033857715.1 Gaiellaceae bacterium
CGCTCGCTGCGCTCGCCTTCTGCGCGGTCGGGCTCGCATGCACGTGGAGCGTCGACGCAGCGCGCGTGCTGCGCCCCGTATTCGCGGCCTACGCCCTCGCCGTCGTCGCAGTCCTCGCAGTGCCGACCGATCTCGGGGAGAACGTCGCGCGCCTGCGCTATCTCGCATTCCCGATCGCGCTGCTCGTGCTCGCGCTGCGGCGCTGGCGTCCGTGGCCGGTCGCGGTCCTCGTGGCCGCGGGCGCATTCGCGTGGAATGTCGCGCCGCTCGTCGCCGGTTGGAACCGCGGCGCGGACGACGTGACGAAGAGCGCCGCGGTCTGGCGCGCGCCGCTCGCATGGCTCCACGCCCATCTCCGGCCCGGCTACCGCGTCGAAGCCGTCGACACTGCGGCCCACTGGCCCGCGTACTACCTCCCCGAGTCCGGCATCCCCATAGTCCGCGGCTGGTTCCGGCAGGAGGACTTCCCGACGAACGCGATCCTCTACGCGCCGTTCACCGCGGCGGAGTACATCGCGTGGCTCCGCTCGCTCGGCGTCGAGTACGTCGTGCTCTCAGATGCGCGCACCGACTACAGCTCCCGGCGCGAGGCGGAGATCGTCCCGACCGCGCTCAACCGTGTCCACTCCTCGCCGCACATCACGATCTATGGAGTGCCGCAGGCGCGCAGTATCACGGGCGCCCGGGTTGCGTCGTTCGGCCAGTCGAGCTTCCGCGTGCGCACCCAGCACGCGGGGACGCTCCGGATCGCCGTGCACTGGTCGCCCTACTGGCACGCGTCGAGCGGGACGCTCTCGCGCGCGAGCGACGGGATGATGGAGCTGAAAACGAGCGCCGCGGAGACCGTCCGCGTGACGTTCGCGGTGGGCTAGGACCCGGTGGAGTCGGGCTACGTGGAAGCCTTGACGGGGAGGCTGTGCGCCACATCGACGAGGTTCTCCACCGCCGTGAACCCCACGAGTTCCGCCATCCGGTTGTTCCCAAGATCGATTTCCACGACGCTGGGGCGCGGAGTCTTTGTGTCCGCCACGCCGGGTAGGACGAGCGCGGGGAAGCCATTGATGATCTGAGGAGCCGGCGGTCCGGGGCTCATGTCGATCGAGCCGCGGAGGACCATCCACTCGATGCCGGACGACGGGTAGTAGGCGGCGATCGAACCTGTCGAGTTCTCCCAGACTGTCCCTACGTTGCTCGCGTTCGCCAATGGCGAGTTCGGAAGAGGAATGCCTGGGACGTCCGCGCTTGCCTCGCTGAGCGTGACGCTCTTGCCATCCGAGCCGTATGGATTAGCGCCCGCCGGGTCATACACGCCCGCCGCCGAAGCGCCAGCCGGCGGTGCCGGTGAGGCCGACGTGACGAGAGCGGTGGCGGCGATGGAGATGAGCGCCACTGCCCCAACGAGCCACCAGCCCGCACGCTGACCCAGAGAGAACGGAATCCTCGATGGCCGATGAGTCACCACGCTGCGGCCAAGTCTCCCTGCGCACGCCTCGGTTGTCTAGTCGATTTCGCGGACGAGCTCGGTGAGCGGCTTGCGGTCGGCCCGCGCCGACCACTCCTCGGCCGAACGCGCGGCGCGCGGCTTCGCCGGGTAGCCGAACGAGATGATCGCGCGGACGTCGCCTCCGCAAACTTCCGCTGCCGCCTCGGGATCACGGATCCCGTTCGGGCACGAGGCGACTCCCTCGGCCCAGCCGGCGAGCATCATGTTCTGGGAGCACCGCCCGGTGTCGAACGGGTACGCCTCGCCGACGATCGCGACGAGGAGCGTCGCAGTGCGGACGTTCTCGGGCGCGTAGACCGCGTCGGCCAGGCGTTCCTGCGCGGCGCCCGAGACGACGACGAACTCCCACTTCTGCGTGTTGCGCGAGCTGCCCGTGACGCGACCGGCGTCGAGGATCCGGTCGCGCACGTCGCGTGGGACCGGGGTCGCGGCGTAGTCGCGGAGGTCGCGCTTCGACGCGATGGCGAGGTACGTCTCCACGCGCGTTACTCGCGCATGAAGGTCGGGACGTCGAGCTCGTCGTCCCCGCCGCTCGAGCGGCGGCCGATGCCAGGCAGCGACCAGCCCGACCCTTCGCGGCTGGTCGAACGTCGCCCGCGCCCGCCGAACCCCGTTGCGACAACGGTGACCCAGACCTGGCCGGTGAGCCGGTCGTCGACGGTCGCGCCGAAGATGATGTTCGTGTCGTCCATCGCGGCTGCACGGATCGTCTCGGCGGCCTCGTTGACCTCGAGCAGCGACAGATCGTCTCCGCCTGCAATCGAGAGGAGGATCCCGGTTGCGCCGGTGATCTCCGCGTCGATGAGCGGCGAGCGCAGCGCGCGCTCGGCCGCCTCTCGCGCGCGGCTCTCGACGCCCGCGGAGGAGAAGCCGATGCCCATGAGCGCCGACTCGGAGTTGGCCATGATCGTTCGGACGTCCGCGAAGTCGAGGTTGATGAGCCCCGGCATCGTGATGAGGTCGGTGATGCCCTGCACGCCCTGGCGGAGGACGTCGTCGGCGACCTTGAAGGCGTCGAGCATCGACGTCGACTTCTCGAGCACCTCGAGGAGCCGGTCGTTCGGGATGACGATCGTCGTGTCGCACGCGGCGCGGAGCTCGGCGACGCCCTTCTCCGCCTGCGTGCGCCGCTTCGTTCCCTCGAACTTGAACGGGGTCGTGACGATGCCGACGGTCAGCGCGCCGAGGTCGCGGGCGATCTTCGCGACGATGGGCGCGGCGCCGGAACCGGTGCCACCCCCTTCGCCGGCCGCGACGAAGACCATGTCGGCGCCGCGGAGCTCCTGGCGAAGCTCGTCGTAGTCCTCCTCCGCGGCACGACGGCCGACGTCGGGATCGGAGCCGGAGCCGAGGCCCTGCGTGAGGTCGCGGCCGATGTGGATCTTCACGGGCGCGTCGCTCATCTGGAGCGCCTGGATGTCGGTGTTGACGGCGACGAACTCGACCTGCGTGATGCCGGCGTCGATCATCCGGTTCACGGCGTTGATGCCCGCGCCTCCGACGCCGATGACCTTGATCACGGCGAGGTACGCGCCGCTGTCGGCGGCGGGCGCGCGGTGGAGGACGGGCGGCGCCTCGGGCATCTCGAAGCGCGACGCCACGGGCGGCTCGGGGGTCGGCGCCGGGGTCGGCGGCTCGGGGTCGGGCTCGGGCGGGCCGGGCATCGGATCCGGAGTCGGCGAAGGCGGCGCGGGCGTCTCTACCGCGGCCTCCTCCTCCCAGCTCGGCACGTGCTCGACCGTACGCTCCTCCGGCTCAGCGGCCGGCGCCTCGGGCTCAGGCGTGACGACGGCGTCCTCGAGGGACTGCTGCGCCGGCTCCTCGGCCTCGCCGCTCTTCTGAGCCTGCTTCTGAGCAGCCTCGGTCGCCTTGAACAGCTCGGCTAGTGGGCCCTCACGCATGCTGGCGCGCCGACGTGCCATCGAGCACCTCCTTCGCGAGCAGGCGATATGCCAGTGCTGCGTCGCCGCTCGGGTCGTACTTCATGATGGACTGGCCCTTCACCGGAGCCTCGGCGTAGCGCACCGTCTTGCGAATCTTCGTCTGCAGCACGAGGTCGCCGAAGTTCTCCCGCAGGATCTCGACCGCCTCGCGCGAGTGGAGGAGCCTCTTGTCGAACATCGTCGGCAGGATGCCCTGAATCGCGACGTTCGGGTTGAGGTTCTCGCGGATCATCGTCAGCGTGTTCTCGAGCTGGACGAGGCCGCGGAGCGAGAGGTACTCGCACTGGACGGGGACGATGACGCCCTGCGCCGCGACGAACGCGTTGATCGTCAGCAGGCCGAGCGAGGGCGGCGTGTCGATCAGGACGTAGTCGTAGACGCTCTTCATGGGAGCAAGCGCCTTCTCGAGCGCGCGCTCGCGTCCGATCATCGAGGAGAGCGACATCTCGGCGCCGGCGAGATCGATGGAGGCGACTGCAACGTCGATCTCGTTCGTGCGGATGATCTCGGTGATCGGGAGCCGGTGGACGAGGACGTCGAACATCGAGCGCTCGATCTCGTCCGGGTTCCACCCCTGCGACATCGTGAGGTTGCCCTGCGGGTCGAGGTCGATCGCGAGGACGCGCTTGCCCTGCTCTGCGAGCGCGACGCCGAGGTTGAGCGTCGTCGTCGTTTTCGCGACTCCGCCCTTCTGGTTCGCGAAGACGATCGTCCTAGCGGTCGTCGGACCGCTATCCACGGTCCGCTCCTGCGGACGAGGCATCAACCAGGTAGGAGGCATCCGCCCTGGATCTTCGCAGCCGCGTCGGCCACTCCTCCATCGGTAGGTTCCGGTGGATGCAACGGAAGTGGCGCGTCCTGACCGTCGTCTGCATTGCGGTGTTCATGCTCCTCCTGGACATCACCGTAGTCAACGTCGCCCTTCCCGATATCCGCAAAGAGCTCGACGCGTCGTTCACCGACTTGCAGTGGGTCGTGGACGCGTACGCCCTGACGCTCGCCGCGACGATCCTCAACGCCGGCTCGCTCGGTGACCTGCTCGGGCGGAAGCGTGTCTTCCTTTTCGCAATCGCGCTGTTTACCGTCGCCTCCGCCTTGTGCGGCGCGGCGACCTCGCCGCTCTTCCTCGAGCTTGCGCGCGGGTTGCAAGGGCTCGGCGGCGCGGGGATGTTCGCGGTCTCTCTCGCGATCATCGCGCAGGAGTTTCACGGGAAGGAGCGCGGGACGGCGTTCGGGATCTGGGGCGCGACGATCGGGATCGCGGTGGCCATCGGGCCGTTGGTCGGTGGCGCTCTCACTACCTATGCCGGCTGGCGCTGGATCTTCTTCGTCAACCTGCCCATCGGTATCGCGGTCGTTCTCGGTGGGTTGCGCGAGCTCGTGGAGTCGAAGAACGAGGAAGCGGGCGGATTCGACCTGTTCGGCTTCCTCACGCTGACGCCCGGGCTGTTCGCGCTGGTGGTCGCGCTGTTCGAGGGGAACGACTGGGGCTGGACGAGCGGCCGGATCCTCGGACTATTCGCGGCCGCGGCGGTGCTGCTCTTGGCGTTCGCCGCGATCGAGCTCCGCCAACGCGCTGCGATGTTCGACTTCAGGCTCTTCCGTGTCCCGACGTTCACCGGGGCACAAACGACCGCGTTCACGATCTCGGCCGGGATGTTCTCGATGTTCTTGTTCTTGACGATCTATCTCCAGAGCGTCGCCGGCAACTCGGCCGTTAGGACAGGGGTGATCTTCCTTCCGCTCACGCTCGTCTCGTTCTTCGTCGCCCCGCTCGCCGGACGGCTCTCGGCGCGGTTCCCGGTGCGGATCTTCCTCGGTTCCGGGCTCGCTCTCGTCGGCGTTGCGCTGCTGCTCATGCACGGCATCACAACTTCCTCGACAGCGTCGCACCTCATTCCCGGGTTCATCGTCGGCGGGATCGGCGTCGGCATGGTCAACGCGCCGCTCGCCGCGACCGCAGTCAGCGTCGTCGCGCCGCAGCGCGCGGGGATGGCGTCAGGGATCAACAACACGTTCCGCCAGGTCGGGATCGCGACGGGGATCGCAGCGCTCGGCGCAATCTTTCAGAGCCGAATCTTTTCGAGCCTCCCGCCGATTCCTTCCGCGGTGAGGCATGCCTGGGCGCAGTCGATCGCCTCCGGGTCCCTGGAGATTCCAGGTCGAGAGCTATCTCAAGGCCCCACCGGGATCCCCACGGGACAGCAGGCCTTCGTCAACGGCCTCAACTCGATCCTTCTCGTCGCCGCCTTCGTTCTCTTCGCCGGTGCTGTCCTCGCGTTCCTCCTAGTTCGGGAGAAGGACTTCGTCGCGAGCGGCCCCGCGGCGGTCGGCCACTAGGAGCGCTTCGGCGGCGGCTCGCGCGTCCGGGTCGCCCTCTACGTCCGCCCACTCCGTCGCCTCGCGGACGAGCTCGCGCAGCTCGGCGAGGAGCGATGGCGCGTCGGCGCCGGCGCGATCCATTGCCTCGATTCGCTCGAGCCGCTCGAGCACTGCGCGCGCTTCGTCCATGCCTCGACCGTACGGCCGAAAGCGTTACGTGTCTGTCGCAGCTAGCTCGCGCGACGCTGGAGATTCGCCGCCCGCGCGGGCAGACCGAGCAGCCTGTCGTCGAGCTCGCGCACGAGCGCGCTGCGATCCTCGTGGAGGAGCACCGCGACGAGGAGCTGCCGGACGATCTCGCACGACGGCTCGCGGAGCCGCTCGGCGAGCGTCGCCCTCTCTCCCGCCGTCTCGCCGAGCAGCGCGGCGCCGCGCATGACCGCGGCCCACGTGCCTTGCCCCTCGCCGAGCGCGCCGTCGAGCGCGTGCCGGAGCTGCTCGGCGCGGAACGGATCGGTCTGGAACAGGGCGAGCTCCCAGCGGTCGAGCGCTTCTCCGAGCCGAAGATCGTCGTCGGCGATCACGAGACGCACGCGCAGGTCGGCTGCGACGGAGGCGCGGAAGGGATCGAGCCGCGTCGGCTCTCCGGGCGGCGGCGTCGCAGCGATCGGAAGCACGGGCCGGATCCCGAACGGCCGCCAGTCGAGCCGCTCGAACAACACAGGCCCAGCGGCGACCGGCGCCGCGGTCGCGAGGCGAATAGCGGTCACCGCGTCGGCAAGCTCGCCCGGCGCGTCGGGACCCTCCAACGAACCGGCGGGAAGCGTCCGCTCGAGCTCGAGCACGGCCATCCTGTCGACCTCGCGGCCGAAGTCGCGCGGCAGCAGCCCCGTCGCCTCGGGCCACATCGCCGAGAGCTCGCCCTGCGCGGCCTGGCGCACGCGAATCCCATCGCCGAGCTCGATCGGCGTGCCCACCGACAACCCGACGAGCGGCGCGACCGCGCCGTACGAGTGGCCGTCGCCGAAGATCGTCGCCTCGAGATCCTCGTATGCCAGCTCGAAGACGGAGTCGTCCCAGTCGAAGCCGCCGCATCCCTCCGCGACCTTGACGAGGAGCGGGACGAGGACGCTGCGGTAGATCGCGTGGCGCGGATTCGCGCGCGCGTCGTACGCCGCCGCGAAGATCCGCGCCGCGGGCTCGCGCTCGAGATCGGCGACCGCGTCGGCGACGTCGAGCCGCTCGTACAGCCGGTCGGCGCGCGCCTCGACGAAGCCGCGCACGAGCGGCCGGTACTCGTAGAGCGACGGCTTCCCGGGCGAGCGGTGCTCCTCGAACGCGGCCGGGAGCGAGCCGCCGTTGTCGAGCTCGCCGACGAAGACGGCGAACGCGCCGAGACAGAACCGCCGCAGCGTGTCGTGGAGGACCGGGGAGCGCATCGCAACGGACCTCCTACGACGCGGGCGGCGGCTCCCCTCCTGATTGGCACTTCGGGCACCAGTACGCCGTGCGCGCGTGCTCGCCCTGCGGCGCCGAGCGAATGACCGAGCCGCAGCGGTGGCACGCGCGGCCGGCGCGCCGGTAGACGTGCCGGAGCGGCCGCGTGCCCTCGACGCTCGCGTGCATGGTCCGGTGCGCCGCCTCGAGCACGGCCGCGAGCTCATCGTCGGAGACGTCCGCGAGCGAGCGCCACGGCGAGACGCGCGCCTCCCACAGCGCCTCGGCCTTCCACATGTTCCCGATCCCCGCGACGAGCCGCTGGTCGAGCAGGGCGTCTCCGACCGAGCGGGTCTGATCGACCGAGCGGAACCGCGCCACCTCGGGCTCCTCGGTGACGATGTCCGGCGCCACCGCTCGCGGCCCGGTCACGATCTCGAGGATCGGCCCGTTCCACTGCACCGCCTCGTACTCGTCGCCGCGGAGGACGAGCCACGGCGTCCCGCGCCGGGCGGTTCCGCGCGGCTCGACGCGCCAGCGCCCGTTCATCCGCAAATGGCTGCGCAGGACGAGCCCGCCGGAGAACGAGAGGAAGAGGTTCTTGCCCTCCGCCTCGGCGCGCTCGAGCGTGCGCCCGTCGAGCCGTTCCGCGAGACGCTTGACCGCCGCGCGCGGATGTGGCGTCTCGACCTCGATCCGCTGGCCGACGAGAACCTGGAGTCGAGCCGCGGCGCGATGAAGCGAATCGCCTTCCGGCACACGGCGAAGCCTACGATTCGCATATGTCTGGGCGATTCATCGGCGTGCGCTGGTGGCTCGGGATCGCGTTCGCGGTCGTCGCGGCGACGTCGACGGCGATCGTCGTCGCACAGTTCTCCAACCGCTCAGAGGATGCGTTCCGGCGCCACGGCGAGCAGGTCGCGCTCAAAGACGCGCGCGACGCCGCTCGCACCGGGACGCTCACGCCAAACGACCACGTCTTCCGCTTCCTCCCGCAGGGCGGGCCAGAGCTCGACCGGAGCGCGGTGGCCGCGGCACTGGCCGGCGGGGAGTTCAGCGGCGGTACGGCGGACGGCGCCCTGTACGTCGCGAGCGTCCCGTACCGCGGCGGGGCGCTCGTCGCGGTCGTGCGGCTGCCCGACGTCGCCGAGGCGATTCACACCGTCAACGGCGAGGCGCTCCGCGCGGGCGTAATCGCCGGCGTGATCGGCGTGATCGTTGGCCTCCTTCTCGCGCAGCTGATCGCGCTGCGCCTGCGGCGGCTGACCGCCGCGGCGGAGGCGATCGCGAGCGGCGACTTCGAGACGCCGCTGCACTACCGCTTCCGCGACGAGTTCGGTGCGCTCGCGCAGAGCTTCGATCGGATGCGCAGGCAGCTGCGCCGCTCGTTCCGCCGCCTCGAAGCGGAGCGCGACCGTCTCGAGCTCCTGCTCGACAGCCTCCACGAGGGCGTGCTCACGATCGACCAGGATCTCGTCGTCCACTACACGAACGCCGAGGCGCGGCGGCTGCTCGGCGGCCGCCTCGCGGAGGGAGACGCGCTGCCCGAGCCGTGGCCCGGCTTCGGGCTCCGCGAGTTCGCGCAGACGCTGTTCGAGGGGCGCTCGACGCCGGCGCACGTACACGTGACGCCCGACGGGAACCACGCGTACGGCGTCGTTGGCATCCCGTCCCAGCCCGACACGGACTGGGCGCTGCTCGTCATCGACGACCTCACGGAGCAGGAGCGTCGCGAGCTCGCCGAGCGCGAGTTCGTCTCGAACGCCGCGCACGAGCTGCGCACGCCGCTGACGACGATCATCGGTGCGGTCGAGGTGCTGCAGGCGGGCGCGAAGGAGGATCCGGCCGAGCGCGACCGCTTCCTCGCCCACATCGAGCGCGAGTCGGGGCGCCTCGCGCGGCTCGCCCGCGCCATGCTCACGCTCGCGCGCGCGCATGCCGGGACCGAGGCTCCGCGCATCGAGGCGTTTGCGCTCGCTCCGCTACTCCGCGCGGTCGCGGCCGAGCTGCGGCCCCACGACGGCGTCTCGATCGACGTCGAGGCGGCCGACGACCTCATGGTGCAGTCGAATCCCGACCTCCTCGAGCAGGCGCTGCGGAACCTCGGCGAGAACGCGGCGAAGCACACGGCGCAGGGCTCGGTCGTCCTCCGCGCGTACTCGCGCGGCGGCTCGGTCACGGTCGAGGTGGAGGATTCCGGCCCCGGGATCAGCCCCGAGCTTCAGCGCCACGTCTTCGACCGCTTCTATCGCGGCGAGCGCGACGCCGACGGCTTCGGCCTGGGCCTCGCGATCGTGCGCGAGACGGTGCGGACGCTCGGCGGCCGGATCGAGCTCGACTCCTCGCCCGGCGAGGGCACGGTCTTCCGCATCGTCCTCGCCGGCGCGCGCGTGCGCGAGGCGGTCGCATGAGCGAGCGGATCCTCCTGGTGGACGACGACGCGGGTGTGCGGGACGTCGTCGCGTTCCCCCTGCGGCGCGAGGGCTTCGAGGTCGACGAGGAGCGCGACGGCCCGAGCGCCCTCGAGGCGGGGCGCACCGGCGGCTACGATCTCGTCATCCTCGACGTCATGCTGCCCGGCATGTCCGGCACCGAGGTCTGCCGCGCGCTGCGCGCCGAGAGCGACGTCCCGATCCTCATGCTCACCGCGCGCGACGCGGAGGCCGACCGCGTGCTCGGCCTCGAGCTCGGCGCCGACGACTACGTGACGAAGCCGTTCTCGAGTGCCGAGCTCTTGAGCCGCGTGCGCGCGATCCTGCGGCGGCGCGAGCTCGACCGCGCGGGCGGGAGCGGGATCGTGCGCGAGCTCGGCGGCCTTCGACTCGACCTCGGCCGGCACGAGGTGCACGTCGACGGCGAGCGCGTCCACCTGACGCTGTCCGAGTTCAAGGTGTTGTCGCTGCTAGCCGAGCAGCCCGACGCGGTCATCTCCCGCCGGGAGCTCATGCAGCACCTGTGGGCAAGCGAGTACGTCGGCGACGAGCACGCGTGCGAGGTGCACATCTCGAACCTGCGTCGCAAGATCGAGCGCGACCCGTCCCAGCCCGAGCGCCTGCTGACGGTGCGCGGCGAGGGCTACAAGCTCGTCCCCGCCTGAGGACTTGCCGCGAGAAGCTCGTCGGTGGTTAGCTTTGCGCGTGGCCGTGCACGAGACGTCCGTCCTCGAAGAGCTTCGTCGCCGCCATCGCGGACAGGTGATCACGCCGGAAGATCTCGGCTACGACCCTGCACGGGTCACCTTCAACGGAATGATCGATCGCCGGCCGGCGGTCGTGACCAGGCCGCTCGACATCGCAGACGTCGTGAGCGCGATCGAGTTCGCACGTGAGCAGGCGCTGCCGGTGTCTGTGCGTGGCGGCGGGCACGGCGTGGCCGGCCTCTGCGTCGGCGACGGGAGTGTTGTCGTCGATCTGCGCCTGATGCGAGACGTCCGCGTCGACCCGGAGAACCGGACGGCGACGTGTGGTGGCGGCGCTCGGTGGGAGGACCTCGACCCTCCCTGCCAGAGGCACGGACTTGCGACGCCTGGTGGCACGTTCGGCGACACGGGCGTGGCCGGCCTGACGCTCGGCGGCGGCGTCGGCCACCTGCTGGGCCTGCACGGGCTGACCCTCGACAACCTGCTCGCTGCGACCGTCGTCACGGCGGACGGGGCAATTTTCCGCGCGTCGGAAAGCGAGAACACCGAGCTGTTCTGGGCGTTGCGGGGCGGCGGTGGCAACTTCGGGGCTGTCGTCGATTTCACGTTCCGCCTCCACCCCGTGGGGATGCTGCTCGGGGGCTTGATCGGGTACAGCCTCGACGAGGCCGAGCCCATGGCCGCTGCATGGCGTGAATTGATGAGCGCAGCGCCGGACGAGTTGCTGTGCGTCGCTGGAGCCGGGCGTTCGCCCGACAGCGGGGAGCGAGCGTTCGTGTCCGTCGCCTACTTCGGCGACCCCGACGAGGGCCGCGAGCTGATCCGGCCGCTGTTGGAGGCGGCAACCCCGGTCGTGAACACCGTGCGGCCGATCTACTACCCCGAGTTGCAGGAGGTCTTCGGGCGAATGCCCCCGGGCCTGCGGAACTACTGGTCGGGCCGCTTCCTGGGCGAGTTGCCGGACGAGGTGATCGACCTGACCGCAGCCACCGTTCGGCGTGGGAGCGAGTTCGGCACGATCCTCCTCGAGCCGATGCATGGCGCCGCGACGCGCATCTCACCGGACGCGACCGCTTTCGCCGGACGCGAGGCAAGGTTCAACGCCACGTTCATCGGTTTCTGGATGGACCCCGCCGACGACGAACGGCAGATCGCGACGGCACGCGAGTTCTCGGCCGGCCTACAACCGTGGACTCTCGGCGGCGGCTATCTCAACTACGCGTCGGAACTGTCCGGAGAGACCCTGGAGACGGAGTTCGGCGCCGAGCGCTTTGCACGACTACGCGCCGTGAAGAGGCAGTACGACCCGGAGAACACGTTCCGCTTCAACCACAACATCCCGCCTTCCTGACCTTCCGCCTGATCCAGGCGCCGATGGCCGGCGTTCAACCGCCGGAGCTCGCGATTGCCGTGTCGCGCGCCGGCGCCCTCGGCTCGATCGCGGGAGCGATGCTCGCGCCGGACGAGCTGCGCGAGACGATCCGCTCGGTGCGGGCGGCGCTCGGCGACCTGCCCTTCGCGGTCAACCTCTTCGCGCCGCCGTACTCCGCCGACGCGCTGTACGACGTCGTGCTCGAGGAGTGTCCGCCGGTGTTCTCCTACACGTTCGCGCCGGTGGATCCGGCGCCGTTCCGCGAACGCGGGCTCACGGTGCTCGGCACCGCGACGACGGCGGAGGAGGCGCAGGCGCTCGACGTCGACGCGGTCGTCGCGCAGGGCGCTGAAGCCGGCGGGCACCGCGGCTCCTTCCTCGGCGACGAGCTCGTTCCCCTCGCGGAGCTCGTGCCGGCGTGCCTGGGAGACGTGCCCGTGATCGCCGCCGGCGGGATCACGACGCGCGACGACGTTCGCGCCGCGCTCGAGCTCGGCGCCGCAGGAGTGCAGGTCGGGACTGCGTTCCTCTTCACGCCCGAGTGCCGCGTCCGGCCCGAGCACCTCGAGGCGCTGCGGACGCGCGAGAGCATCGTCACGGACGCGTACACCGGCCGCGCAGCGCGCATGGCGCGCACGCCGGTGATCGACGAGCTCCTCGCCGGCCCGCCACCGCTTCCGTACGGGGAACAGCGCGCGGTCTCGGCGAAGGTCGGGCCGCTCTACCTCGGCGGGCTCGGTGCGCCACGGGTGCGGGAGATGCCGGCCGACGAGCTCGTCCGGGAACTCACGCGCAGGGATTAGGAAGCTCCCGTCCGGGCAAACGCGCCAGCATCAGGACGGTCATCTCGCATAGGGCTCGCGCATGAAGCGAGTCGCGATAGCCGTGTTCGCGACGGCTGCACTGCTGGGGGCGGGCGGCGGGCTCGCTGCGCAGCAATACCTCATCACGTCGTCGCGCCAGATCAAGCCCGGCTCGATCGGCTACCGGAATCTCAACGCGTACACGAAGGGCCTGATCGCGCAGAAGGGGGTTCCCGGGCCGTCCGGGCCGCAGGGGCCGTCCGGGCCGCAGGGGCCGTCCGGGCCGCAAGGGCCGTCCGGGCCGCAGGGGCCGTCCGGACCGACAGGGCCCGCCGGGCCGATGGGCGCGACCGGCCCGTCTGGCCCATCCGGACCCTCTGGACCCCCTGGGCCGCCCGGCGCAAGCGCCTCGAACGAGCTCGCGCAGGCGTCCGGCCTCGTCGCCTGGACTACCGACCCGACGCTGATCGACGCGTTCGCCGCCGACTCCTCCGGCTCGATCCACGGGGGCTCGGTCTGGCTCCAGCAGGGACAGACGATCAACTGGCTCGCCGAGTTCCTCAACGCCGCCGGCTCGGGGATGACGCACGGCGCCTTCGCGATCTACGACGCGAACCTCCAGCTCGTCGCCCAGACCGCCGACAACCCGGCTGCCTTCCAGACGACGCCGAACGGCAGCTGGGTGAAGCTGTCGCTGACGACGCCGTACACCGTCCCGGCGACCGGGCTCTACTACTTCGCGAACCTCCTTGCCGGCTCGACGCCTCCCTCGATGGGGATCGTCGAGCTGTCCAGCTCCAGTCTCTCGGGCCGGAACGTCCTGCCCAACGGGGTCCCGCGCGCGATTCGGGCGATCGGCACCGGCTATGCGTCATTCCCCGTCACGCTCATCAACAGCAGCACGGACGAGACTCGCTCCCTGGTCGCGGGATGACCGCGCTTTCGCGGTGGACAACGCGGCGCAGCGCCGCGTCGCTCGTCTTCGCGAACGCGTACGGAAGCGTGAAGAGCGTTCCGGAGCTGTCGGGATTCTTCGCGAACGTGAAGTCCACGCGCGGGCTCCGCCTGGAGTGCGTGAACGGGTGGACGAAACCGGACGATCGTGACGAGGAACGCACGGTGCTCGAGGACGTCGCGAACGGCGCCGCGGATCTCGCGTGGGTCGGGGCGCGCGCCGTCGGTGCGGTCCTCGGAATCCGTTCGCTCGAGGCGTTGCACGCCCCCCTGCTGTTCCCGGACGAGACAGCCGTCTCGCGGTTTCTCTCCTCTGCCCCGGTCGAGCCACTGCTGACGCCTCTGCGGGAGGCCGGCTTGGTCGGCTTGGCGTTGCTGCCCGGCGGGCTGCGACGGCCGTTGGGGATCACTGCGCCGCTCGTAAGCCCGGACGACTGGCGCGGCAAGGTGATCCGCACCCATGCCTCGCTCACCGGCGAGGCGGCGCTGCGGGCGCTCGGGGCGACACCGGTCCTCCGGTCGAACGCCGAGCTCAGTGCCGGCCCGCCATCCGGGATAGACGGCGTGGATCTCCACACCGAAGCACTCGCGGGCCGGGGCTATTCCGGCTGGCTCACGTGGAACCTCCCGTTGTGGCCCCGCCTCGTGCTGCTCGTCGCGAATGGAGCCCGGCTCGAGCGGCTCTCCACGGAGGAGCGCACGCTCCTCGAGGGAGCGGGGCGGGAAGCCCAGCGTCAGCACGTTCCCTCGCAACGCGCGGACATCCCCGCCGGAGTCGAGCTGGTCGAGGCAAGCCAGGACGACCTGACGAGACTCCGCGAGCAGCTCCGCCCCGTCTACGAGGAGATTCGCTCTACCGCCGAAGGCGAGAGGACGCTCGCCCAGATCGAGCGCCGGCTCGCAGGCGAGCCCGCCGGCGTCAGCCCGTAGATCTCTTGACCCGCTGCCGGCGAAGATAGTCGTCGAGCTCGTGACGCGGGACGAGCGACGGCCGGAGCCCGCACGCGACCGTTTTGATCTCCCCTGCGCGGATCAGCGCGCGCACCTCGTCCTCCGAGCAACCGAGCTCGGCCGAGACGTCGCGGACGGTCAGGGGCGCGGGCCGTTCCACTCAGTCGCTCCGACTTTGCTCGAGGTTCTTTGCACTCGCCCGCGCTGCGTGCACGGCGAAGGTCCGGGTCGCGGCCACGGTGGAGCCGGCAGGCACCTCGGCGTAGACACCCGAAAGGAGCCTGCCGCGAACTTGATAGATCGCGACGAAGGTGCCGCTGAAGGCATGACCGTTGTACGTCCCGCTCTCGTGGATCCGGAGGTCGATGGCTTCCGGTAGCAAGCCGGCCGCGGTGAAGCGGTGGATCCGATAGGTCACGAGCCCGCCGAGTGAGCTCTTGACCGGTCCGCTCGGGCACGTCTTGACAGCGCGGTTGATCTCTCGCACGGCGAGCGCGGTGCCGCCCGTCTGATACCGAACAACCTCGTTCGAGAGCTTGAGAGCTGCTCCCTTCTTCACGTAGTTGACCTGGAGCCGCGCGATCCGCTCCGCCTCGCTCTTGAAGTGGAAGCCGCACATGTCGAGCGTCACGCACCGCTGGACGCAGTGGCTATCGGCTCGCATCTGCAGGACGTAGCCAGGCCCGACCTGTGCGGCTTTCAGAACGACGGAGCTCAGGGTCGCGCTTCGGACGGGTGCGCTGGAGCTCGGGGTGGCCCCAATAAGAACCCCGCTGACGACAACCGTCAGCACAGCCGCGAGGAAAGCGCGACGCCAAGTCATCCGCGAACCGTACCCGGCCTACGCACGGAGGACGGCGCGCCGCGGGCCGGCGAGGAACCCGGCCTCGACGAGGAGCGGCATCACGTCCGTCTCCGTGACCGGGTCGCCGTCGAAGCGCTCGACCGCGAGGCGTTTCGCTCCGCCCTGCTTGACGAAGGCGACGAGCGCGGCAAGGGCCGGGCGGAGCCACTCCTCGTCGGGCTCGCGGAGCGGGACGAGCGAGCGGCCGCCGCGCTCGACGAAGAGCGCCGCCTCGCCGCCGAGGAGGACGACGTGGGCGCCGGCGACACGCGCCGCGCGAGCGCCGGAGCGCTTCGGCCACGGGATCACCGCGCCGTACGGCTGCGCGGGGTCGGCGGCGGCGAGGACGAGCGGCTCAGCCTCGTCGCCTTCGCGCGGCCTGAGCTCCCGCAGCCGTTCCACCGCGCCGCCGAGCGCGAATTGCGCGCCGCCCAGGCCTTCCACGAAGTAGCCGCGCCGCGCGGCACCGATCGTCTCGAGGGCCTTCAGCTCTCCGTAAACCGCGCCGTAGCCGCCGGCGATCCCCTCCGCGCGGACGGAGTCGCGCGTGACGATCCCGTGCCGCTCGAGGAGGAGCTCCGCGAGCGCGCGACGGTCCAGAGTGCCGGTGAACATGCGCTCGGTCAGCGACCAGCGGCCCTGCGTCGCGGTCGGCCGCTGCGTGCGGGCGCGCGAGAAGCGCCGCCCGCCGTGGCGTTGCTGTCTCGGTACCTGGTACCGCCGGTCCGCTCTGAGCGGCGCCCACGAGTCGTTCGTGATTTCGCCCGCCCACACGAGGCCCCACAGCGCGATCAGCGCATCCGACTCGTCGGTGCCCGTCTCCTCGAGCAGCTCGGGCCAGAACATCGCGCTCCGCCCGAGAGCGTCGCGCATCGCGTTGTAGCTCGCACTCTCGATCAGCTCCGCGCCGGATGGACGACCGAGCAGCGCGGCATCCTCGCGGAAGAAGACGGCGACGCGGTCGAGGCCGGCGCCGACCCAGACGAGCTCGCCCGACGCGCACAGCTGGTCGAGCTGCTCGGGTCGGTAGCCGGGCACGCGCCGCGGCAAGAGCTCCGACTCCCACAGCGCCACCGGCAGCGCGAGCGCCTGCAGCGGGATGAGCGCCTCGCGCAGCGACGCGCGCCGGTCGATGCCGTGCCAGCTCGGCAGGAAGCGCCCGAGCGCTGCTTGTTCCACGGGCTCGACCTCGCGCCGGAGCGCCGCGAGCGAGGCGCGCCGCAGGCGGCGGAGGACTTCCGCGTCGCACCACTCGCGTTCCGTCCCGCCCGGCCTGAGCTCACCGCGCACGAGCTTCTCCTCGCGCTCGAGCCGCCGCAGTTCCTCCTCGACGTCGACGCCGAACCATGTCGACGCCTCGGCGGTCGTGAAGGGCCCGCGGCCGCGGGAGTAGCGCGCCACGAGCGCCAGGAGCGCGTCGGGCACCGGCTCGAGGAAGACGTCGGGCAGGCCGGACGGAGGCATGACGCCGAGCGCGTCGCGGTAGCGAGCCGCGTCCTCGGCAGCGACGAGCCGCTCCTCGCCGGCGAGCGAGAACCGGAACGCGCGCCGCTCCGCCTCGAGGATCGCAGCGTGCGACTCGTCGAACTCGCCGACGCGCAGGTCGCCACGGAGACGCAACAAATCATGGAGTCCCTCTGAATCGCGCGCGAACGGCCGCAGCGATGCCTCGACCTCTCTGAGCGCGTCGGCGTCGATGAGCTCGCGCAACTCCTCCTGGCCGAGCAGCTCGCGGAGCAGGTCACGGTCGAGCGAGAGCGCCTGCGCACGCCGCTCCGCCGGCGGCGTGTCGTCCTCGTACATGTACGTCGCGATGTAGTCGAACAGGAGCGAGCTCGCGAACGGCGACGCCGAGGACGTCTCGACGTCGACCAGGTCGAGCTCGCGCGCGCGGATCTGTCCGAGCAGCCGCTTCAGCGCCGGCAGGTCGAACACGTCCTGCAAGCACTCGCGGTACGTCTCGAGGATGATGGGGAAGCTCGAGTACTTCCGCGCCACCTGCAGCAGCCCCTGCGCCTTGAGCCGCTGCTGCCAGAGTGGGGTGCGCTCGCCCGGCCGGCGCCGCGGGATGAGCAGCGCGCGCGCGGCGTTCTCGCGGAACCGCGCGCCGAAGAGCGCGGTCTGGCCGACCTCCGCCAGGACGAGATCCTCGAGCTCGTCGGGATCGAGCATGAGCAGGTCGGTCGCGGGCGGCGTGTCGGAGTCGGGCAGGTGGAACGCGATGCCATCGTCGGACCAGATCGACTGCACCTCGATGCCGAGCGACTCGCGCAGCCGCGCGCCGACCGCCATCGCCCACGGTGCGTGGATACGCGCGCCGAAGGGCGTGAGGATGCAGAGCCGCCAGTCCCCGATCTCGTCGCGGAACCGCTCGACAACGACGGTGCGGTCGGAGGGCACCGCGCCGGTCGCGCGCTCCTGCTCGCGGAGGTACGAGAGAAGGTTCTGCTGCGCGAACGGATCGAGGTCCGGGATCTGCGGCTCCTTCTGCGCGACGACCTCGCGGGTGAACTTCCCGATCGCCTCGCCGAGCTCGTAGGGCCGCCCGACGCCCTCGCCCTTCCAGAACGGCACCGCGCCGGGCACGCCGGGCGCCGGGGAGACGAGCACGCGGTCGCGGGTGATCTCCTCGATGCGCCACGACGAGGCGCCGAGGACGATGACCTGTCCGGCGCGCGCCTCGTAGACCATCTCCTCGTCGAGCTCGCCGACGCGCGAGCCGCCCTCGCCCGCGATGAACACGCCGAAGAGGCCGCGGTCGGGAATCGTCCCTGCGTTCGTCACCGCGAGCCGCCGCGAACCGGGCCGGCCGCGGATGACGCCCGCGGTGCGGTCCCAGACGATGCGAGGCCGCAGCTCGGCGAACTCGTCGGACGGGTAGCGGCCGGCCAGCAGGTCGAGGACCGACGTCAGCACCTCGTCGGTCAGGCCCTCGA
>JAWVDC010000071.1:0-77432 GCA_033857715.1 Gaiellaceae bacterium
ATGGTTTCCCCCGTGCAAAGAGACGAAGGGGAGCCGGAGCTCCCCCTCGAAGAACGCATGAACCGGGTGGCTTAGTGGCCGCTCTTGACCACGGTGCCCATTCCGGCAACCGACCAGTCGTGGGTAGTTCCGTCCCACTTCTGGAGCTGGAGCTGCTGCATCGGGAAGGTCGTCAAGGAATCGGTGAAGACCTTCATTCCCGTATAGATGAACGGGTTCGTGTTCGTGCTGGGGTTCTCGTTGAGGTTCCGCAGCGCCTTCATGAAGCTCGCACGCGTCGGATCGGCGCCCGCATGCTTCAGCGCGTCGACAGCCGTCCACGCCACGGCTAGGCCGTAGATGAGGTTGCTGTCGCCGGCGTTCAACCGAGCCTCGAGAGTGGAATCTCCCGTGGCGTAGATGACGTCGTGCGCCAGCGGCATGCCGAACTGGTCCGGGTCGACGCTGTAGCTCTTGATGTACGTCGACGAGACCACGCCGTCAGGAGTCGCCCCGTTGCTCTCGGCCGCGTTCAGGAAGATCCGGTTGGCCGACACGTTGTTGAGCAGCGTCAGCGCCGACGAGAAGCCGAGCGCATGCTGCGCGACAAGAGCCTGGATCGACGGCGTCGGCGTCGCGAAGATCACGAACGTGTTGGCGCCGTGTGCCTGGATCGCGGCGACGTGAGCGCCGATGGTGCTCGCGGAATCGCCGACGTTGTACGACTCCTCGTCGACGATGTCGCTGAGTGCCGAGTGGCTGGCGAAGACCTTCCGGAACGCCGCGCGGTAGTTCAGTCCGTACGCGTCGTTCTGGTAGAGGATCCCGACCTGCGGGTTCGCCTTGTGTGCGAAGACGTACTTCGCGTAGAGGCGTGCCTCGCCCGGATAGTCCGGCTGCCAACCGATCGTCCACGGCTTGGGCGTCTGGCAGTACGGCTGCGGCTTGAATGCGCCGCTCGCCATGCACGTGCCCCAGTACGAGTCGCCCGTGGCGAGCAGTGCCTGCGGCACCTTGCGCTGGTTGAGATACGCCCATGTCGCGAGCGCGGGCGCGGTGCCGAGGCTGCCGACGATTGCGAAGACATGCTGGTTCTCGACGAGATCCTTCACCGCAGGGACGGTCTGGGACGGGTCGTACTGGTCGTCCACGACCGTGAGATTGATGTCACGGCCGTGTACCTGGCCGTGGTTGTTGACCCAGCTGTAGTACGCCTGCTCCGCAGCGGGGATCGTCTTGTACAGCGATGCCGGGCCGGTAAGCGGGAACGTTCCGGCGATCGTGACGCTGGTAGGCGTCACGCCCGGCGCGCTTTGACTCGCAGCTCCGGCGGTGCTCGCCACGGCAATGCCGGCAGCGACAACGCAGAGCAGCGCTCCAAGCTTGATGCGATTGATACTCACGCCCTCTCCTCCGATCTGATGTGTGCGGACGAACGGTGGTTCCGACCACGTACGGACGATGCGTGCGCGCAGTCTGACGACGTTTGACTGACTATTCAACCCCTACCGAGAAAACGGAGTCGCGCGAGGAGCCCGGCGAGGCCTCCCGGCAGGACGAGCATCACGAGGATGACGATCAATCCGTAGACGACGTCCTTGCCGTGTTCCTGCCCGATGTAGGGGACGCTCGTCGAGATCTCCGGCAGCAGTCCGACGAGCGCGGCGCCGGCGAGGATCCCCCAGAGCGACCCGAGACCGGCGACTGCCGCGCCGATCAGCAGCGTGAGCGAGAGCGGCACGCTGAAGACCTGCGGCTGCGCGAATCCGTTCGACGCCATGACCAAGAGGGCGCCGGCGATCCCGCAGTACGCCGCCGAGATGCCGAAGGCGAGAGTCTTGTACACACCGATCTCGACCCCGGATGCGGTGGCGGCGATCTCGCTGTCGCGCACCGAGCGGAACGCGCGGCCGATGCGTCCGCGCAGGATGAGCCACGCGACGAGCAAGAGAACGGCCGAGGTCGCCCACGCGGCCCCGTAGAGCCAGACATTGCTCTTCGTCTCGGAGGACGGGACGCCCACGGAGCCGCCGAGGTACCCGTTCCACTTGAGCGGCAGCTGCGGCACCGAGATCGCGAGGGCAAACGTCGCGAGGGCGAGATAGACGCCCGACAGGCGCAGGGCGGGAAGGCCGAAGAGGATGCCCGCGACGAAGCAGACGCCGAAGGCGATCACCATCGTCAGGACGAGATTGGTGTGGTGGTCGCGCGAGAGGATCGCGCTCGTGTAGCCGCCCACCGCCATGAAGGCTCCGTGCCCGATCGAGATCTGGCCGGTGTAGCCCGTGAGGATGTTGAGCCCGAGGATGGCGACGAAGAAGATCCCGACCTTGGAGACGAGATAGACGTCGTAGTCGCTGATGACGAACGGGAGGATGCAGAGCATGAGCGCGACGACGCCGAGGGACACGAGCGCGGGCAGCTGACGCCTCATACGCGTTGCACCTCCCGCCGCCCGAAGAGGCCCGAAGGCTTGATGAGGAGGATCCCGAGCAGCACGAGGAAGGCGAACGGGAGCTGGAGCTCCGAGCTGATCTCGGGCACGTAACCGACGATGAGCGTCTGGAAGACGCCGATCGCGAGACCTCCTACGATCGCCCCGATCGGGCTCTCGAGACCGCCGAGCGCTGCGGCCGCGAACGCGTAGACGAGGACCGGCTGCATGAAGGTCGGCTCGAGGAACTGCGACGGCTCCGCCATGAGCCCCGCCACTGCGCCGAGGACCGCTGCGAGGCCCCAGCCGATCGCGAGCATCACGTCGACGCGAACGCCGGCGAGCGCTGCGGCCGCTGGTCGTAGTGCCGCGGCCCGCATCGCCAGGCCGAGCTTCGTGAACCGAAACAGCGCCGAGACAGCGCCGAGACTCGCGAGGACGACGAGGACGACTCCGATGTCCTTGCGCTGGATCGGCACGCCGCCGACGTGGTACGTCGTGAATCCGAACGGCGACGGCAGAACCTGGAAGCCGCCGCCCCAGCGCCAGCTGACGATCCCGTCGATGAGGATGAACAAGCCGATCGTCACGATCACGGTCGCGACGACTGAGCGGTGCTGCACGGGACGAATGACCGCCACCTGCAGAACCGTCCCGAGCACGAACGCGATTGCAAGCGTCGCGAAGAACATCTCCCAGTACGACAGCCCCCACTGGCTGAGTTGCCACGCGAGGAACGTCGTCAGCATGGCGAGCTCGCCCTGCGCGAAGTTGATGACGTGCGTTGCCCGGTAGATGAGGACGAGAGCGAGTGCGAGGCTCCCGTAGATCATCCCGCCCGCGACGCCGAGCACCGTGAAGCTGGCGAACTTCGCGCTCGCGAGCGAGCCCACGAGGAGGAAAATCGCCGCGGCAAGAAGCAGCACGGGAGTCGCGCGGCGTCCGAGGCCCGCTGTCGTCAATCTGTCCACGTCAGTAGCCGAGGTAGCTCGCCTGGATGGAGTTGTCGGCGCGAAGCTCGTCGCTCGTCCCCGAGAGCACGATCTTGCCGGCCTCGAGGACGTAGCCGGTCTGCGCCGCCTGGAGCGCGAGGTGCGCGTTCTGCTCGACGAGGAGGACGCTGAGACCCTCCTTCTCGTTGAGCTCGCGGACGATGCGAAAGATCTCCGCTACGAGGAGGGGCGCGAGGCCGAGCGAGGGCTCGTCGAGGAGCAGGAGCTTCGGACGTTGCATGAACGCCCGCGCGAGCGCGAGCATCTGCTGCTCGCCGCCGCTCAGCGTCCCTGCCTGCTGGCGGAGGCGCTCGGCAAGCGCGGGGAAGTACGTCATGACGCGCTCGACGTCGGCCTTGATCGAGCCGCGGCGGGTGTACGCGCCGAGGCGGAGGTTCTCCGAGACGGTGAGCTCGGAGAACGTGCCCCGGCCCTCGGGGACGTGCGCAATGCCGAGCCGCGCGGCGCCGTCGGGGCCCGTGCGACCGAGGGCCTTGCCGTCGAACGCGATCCGGCCCGAGCGCCGGACGGTTCCCGAGACCGCGCGAAGCGTTGTCGTCTTGCCGGCGCCGTTCGGCCCGAGGACCGCGACGATCGCGCCCTCCTCCACCGCGAGCGAGACGCCGTGGAGGACGTGCACGGGGCCGTAGCGCGCCTCGACGTCCTCGAGCTCGAGCAGAACGCTCATGCGGCGGCGATCTCCCCGCCGAGGTATGCCTCGATCACGGCCGGGTTCTTCTGCACGTCGGCCGGCACGCCCGAGGCAATCGTCTTGCCGAAGTTGAGGACGTGAACGTGGTCGCAGAGCTGCATCACGAGCCGCATGTGGTGCTCGACGAGGAGGACGGTGAGCTTGCGCTCGTCCCGGATCCGCCGGATCAGGCCGCCGAGCTCGTCCACCTCCTCGTGGTTCAGGCCGCCGGCGGGCTCGTCGAGGAGCAGGAGCTTCGGCTCGGCCGCGAGCGCGCGCGCGAGCTCGACGCGCTTCAGCGTCCCGAACGGCAGCCCGGCGGCCGGACGGTTGGCAACGTCGGCGATGCCGACGTATCCGAGCGTGTCGAGCGCCGCTTGTCGTACCGCGGCCTCCCGCCCGAAGCGGGAGGAGGTGTGCCTCCCGACGAGCACGTTCTCGAGGACCGTCATGTTCGAGAAGAGCGCGAGGTTCTGGAACGTCCGGGCGATCCCGAGATGCACGATGCGGCTCGGCCGCGTGTAGCGCAGCGACTTCCCCTCGAAGACGACGTCGCCGGAGTCGAGCCGGTACAGCCGCGTGATCGCGTTGAACGCCGTCGTCTTCCCGGCGCCGTTCGGCCCGATCAGCCCGACGATCTCCCCGTCCGGCACGTCGAACGAGACGTCGTCGAGCGCGACGATGCCGCCGAAGGCGATGCGCGCGTTCTCCACCGTGAGCATCAGTCGGCGGCCTGGAGAGAGCGTCCGCCCGCGGACTGCATGCCGGCGATCATCCCCGGCGGCGAGGCGCCGTTCGGGAACCGCGCGACGAGCTCCCCCAGGAGCGCGTCGGAGTCCCAGCCCTCGGGCGCGTCGAACAGCTCTCCGGCGCTCCAGCCCTGCAGCGCGTTCACCGCGCCGCCCCAGACGTGGAACACCTGGCCGGTGATCGCCTGCGCCTCGTCCGCGCAGAGCGCGACGACCACTGTGGAGATGTTCGACGGGTCGAGCGGGTCGAACCCCGAGCCATCCGCTGGCGGCGCGCTCATCTGGAACGTCTCCTCGGTCATGCGCGTGCGCGCGTTCGGCGCGAGGCAGTTGACCGTTACGCCGTAGCGCTGGAGCTCCTGCGCGACGATGATCGTGAAGCCGGCGATGCCCGCCTTTGCGGCGCCGTAGTTCGCCTGGCCGACGTTGCCGAACACGCCCGACGGGCTCGCGGTGCAGATGACCCGCCCGCGCACGTCCTCGCCCGCCTTCGATTGCTCGCGCCAGTAGGCGGCGGCGTGCTGCGTCGGCGCGAAGTGACCCTTGAGGTGGACGGCGATGACGGAGTCCCACTCCTCTTCCGTCATGTTCACGAGCATCCGGTCGCGGAGGATCCCGGCGTTGTTGACGAGGATGTCGAGGCGGCCGAAATCGTCGATCGCCTGCTGCACCATGCGGCCGGCGCCTGCGAAGTCGGCGACGTTCTCGCCGTTCGTCGAGGCGTCGCCGCCGGCGGCCTTGATCTCCTCGACGACCTGCTGCGCCGGTGTGAGGTCGGAGCCTTCGCCGGCGAGTCCCCCGCCGAGGTCGTTGACGACAACCTTCGCTCCCGCCGCCGCGAGAGCGAGCGCGTGTGAGCGGCCGATACCGCGTCCTGCGCCGGTGACGATGGCGACCTTGCCGCTGAGGTCGGGCATGCGCGGAGCCTAAACGCGTCCGAGATAGCGAGGCGAATCAACCGCCAGCCGAGCCGCAACGAGGCCCTTGACACGCGTGAGCGTCCCCGCCTCGACGTCCCCTGCGCGAATCCGCGCGGCGAGCTCGCGCGCCTCGGCGTCGTCGGTCTCCGGCAGCGCTCCGAGCTCGCGTCGGAGGATCCCGAGCGCGTTGAGCGCGACGAGCATCCGGAAGCGGAGGCGGTGGTCGTCGAGCGCGGGGAGGATCTCGCCCGCGAGGAACTCCTCGATCGCTTCGGCAAGCTCGTCCGGCGTGGGGCGGGTCATGTCACTCCCTTCGCTTCGAGTAGGTGGCAGATCTCGTACTCGACCTCGGCGCCGAGCCGGCCGAGGATCGCGAGCTCGACGCTCCGCTCCTGGCCGGTCAGATGGCGGCGCGCCTGCGTGACGCAGCCGATCGCCCAGGCGACGTTGCCGGCGACCTCCCAGTAGTCGAGCTCCTCCGGGCGGATCTCGCGGCCGGACAGCTCGTTGTAGCGCTTGAGGTACGGCTCGACCTCGCCGATGCCGCCGAGGCGGAGGTCGTCGCGGCCGAACCGCCACGCGCGGACGAGCCCGAACGCGAGGTCGCGCGCCGGGTCGTCGAGATGCGCGAACTCCCAGTCGAGGACGCCGACGAGGCCGTCCGCGTCAACGGCGACGTTGCCGATACGGAAGTCGCCGTGCACGACGACAGGCTCGCGCGCCGACGGCCGGTTCTCGCGCAGCCACCACAGGCCAAGCTCGATTGCCGGGTGCGGCTCGCCCGTCTCGTCGAGCTCCTCCACGAGGCGATCCATCGACGTCTCCTCGAGGAACGGCACGCGCTCGCGCGGGATCGCGTGGATCTTCGCGAGCTCCTCCGCGAGCTCGAGCGCAAGGCCCGGCGGCACCGGCTCCATCCGCACGATCCGGCGTCCGAACGTCTCGCCGGGGATCCGTTCCATGACGAACGCCTCGCGTCCGTCGAGATCGGCGATGTACCGGATCGGGCGCGGCACCTTGACGCCGGCCTCGTACGCGGCCTCGATCACGGCGAATTCGTCTGCGAGCGAGAGCGTGTGGCGGTGGATGACGCCGCCGCCAGCGCGCCGCACGAGCAGTCGCTCGCCGCCGGCGTCGACGGCCCACGCCTCCTTCGACGCGCCGCCCGCGAGCAGGACGGGCTCGGAGATCGGCCCGAGCATGGCTTCGAGCGCTTCGCGCATCCGTGCGATCATCGCCGGTATGCCGACGAAGCGCGAACAGGTGCGCGCGCTCATGGAGGAGCACGTCTATCCGAACGAGCGCGCGCTGACGGCCGAGGACGAGGCGGCGGACGCGCTCATCGCCGAGCTGCAGCAAGAGGTGAAGGCCGCGGGCCTATGGGCGCCACACCTGCCGGCGGAGGCGGGTGGCTCGGGTGCGGGGTTCCTCGAGTACGCCGACCTCAATGAGGAGATCGGCCGCAGCTTCGTCGCGCAGCTCGTCTTCGGGTGCCAGGCGCCCGACGCCGGAAACGGCGAGATCCTTCACCTGTACGGGACGGAGGAGCAGCGCGAGCGCTTCCTCGAGCCGCTCGTAGCGGGCGAGGTGCGCTCGTTCTTCGGGATGACCGAGCCGGAGGTGGCCGGTTCCGACCCGACGCTGTTGCGCGGCCGGGCCGTGCGCGACGGCGATGACTGGGTGATCGACGCGCACAAGTGGTTCTCCTCCGGTGCCGACGGCGCTGCGTTCGGCGTCGTGATGGTCGTGACCGATCCCGATGCCGCGCCGCACAAGCGCGCCTCGATGATCCTCGTCCCGACCGACACGCCGGGCTATGAGCTCGTGCGCCGGCTCTCGGTGATGGGCCACGAGGGCCGCGGCTGGGGGACGCACTGCGAGACGCGGTTCACCGGCGTGCGCGTGCCGGTCGCGAACACGCTCGGCGAGCCGGGCGACGGCTTCAAGATCGCGCAGAAGCGCCTCGGCCCGGGTCGCATCCACCACGTGATGCGCTGGCTCGGGCAGATGCAGCGCGCGTTCGAGCTCATGTGCACGTATGCGCTCGAGCGTGAGGCGCACGGCGGGCCGCTCGCCGAGAAGCAGACCGTCCAGAACTGGATCGCGGAGTCGGCCGCCGAGATCCAGGCGTGTCGCCTCATGACGATGCAGGCGGCGCGGCGCATCGACGAGGGCGACGAGGCGCGCGTCGAGGTGTCGCTCATCAAGTTCTACGCGGCACGCGTCCTCCAAGACGTCCTCGACCGCGCCCTCCAGGTGCACGGCGGCCTCGGCATGACCGACGACACGCCCCTCGCGCAGATGTGGCGCCACGCGCGCGGCGGGCGCATCTACGACGGCCCCGACGAGGTGCACAAGTCGGTAGTCGCGCGCCGGATCCTCAAGTCGTTCGCCGAGGGCGACGGGTGGCGCTTCACCTAGACGCGGCTCGCCTCCGAGAGGACGAGTTCCGAGGGAACACGTCCGCGCGGGACATTTGGGGTCAGACCCCTCCATGTCCCGCGCGGACATGTCCCTGTCAGCAAACGGCTTGCATCCGGCGACCGATGGCCGGTAGGGACATGTCCGTTTGTTCGCAAAGGCGTCGCGTCTCTGTAACGACAGGCAAGCGGAGCCGTCCGGATAGAGCGCCTCTCCTCGAGCCGACTCTAAGGTGGGAGGCATGGCACTTCACGTAGCGCTCGAGGGCGAGCGCGTCCGCCTCGAGCCGCTGGAGCTGCGCCACGAGGAGGAGCTCTGGGCGGTCGCGCAGGATCCGCGCACGTGGCGCTGGATGAAGGTGCGCGGGCACGAGAGCCGCGAGGCGTTCCACACGTGGTTCGCAGGCATCGAGATGGGCTTCGCGCACTACTTCGACGGCGCGCCGGTCGGGCACACCGCCTTCCTCAACCATCGCCCCGCGGACCGCTCCGTCGAGATCGGCCACACGTGGCTCAACCCGTCGGCGTGGGGGACAGGCGCGAACACCGAAGCGAAGTACCTCCTCATGCGCCACGCCTTCGAGGACGAGGGACTCCTCCGCGTCGAGTTCAAGACGGACGCAGCGAACGAGCGCTCACGGCCGGCGCTCGAGAAGGTCGGCGTGACGTTCGAGGGAGTTCACCGCAAGCACATGCTCGTGCGAGGCGGCGAGCGCCGCGACTCCGCGTGGTACTCGGTTATCGACGACGAGTGGCCCGCCGTGAAGGCGGAGCTTGAGCGATTGCTTGGATGCTCGGCGGCGTCATGAGCGGAGGCGGCCCAGGGCCGCGCTTGGCGCTCGTGCGCGCGCCGGCGCGGTCTGATCCCGCCATGAACGCGCCGCCGACGATCGCGGCCGCGCTCACGAGCGCGAGCCAGATTCCCCAGCCGAGCGAGTGCATGACGAGCGGCTGGTTCACGGCAGCACCCGGACGCCACAGCGTGCGGAAGAACCCGAGAAGGAATGCCGCACCGCCCATGAGGGCGATCTGATTGCCCGTGGCGAACAGCAGCCCCCGCGTGTTTGCGAGACGCAGGAGCGACGCGAGGAACGCGACCGCGGCAATACCGAGGAGAATCAGCGTGTCCCGCTTGAGGGTCCCCTTGGGGCTCTCCGTGGCGATCTGACGACCAGCGAGCGCGTTGAGCCGGGGCCCCATGGCGTTCAGCCGCGCCTGGAAGGCGGAACTCGCGTACGGCCGGGTCGCAACGGCGAGCTCCGTGCGCGGGGCGGCGGCGCCCTGCGCAGTGATCGTCACCCGATACCACGGCGCGAACACCGACAGCGCGAGCATCACCGCGCCGATTGCGGCGATCAGAAGGCCGACAGGCGCGTGATCGTCTTCCACTGCCTTGTCTAGATCGGCCGTGGAGGAGCGAACCTTGAGCGGCTACCGGACGCTTCGCACGATCTGCGTGCAGCGGGAGCTCGCCACGAGCTCGCCGTCCTGGTAGAGCTCGCCGCCGCAGAAGACGACGCGGCGGTTCCGCTTCACGACATGCCCCTCGGCGCGCAGCGTCCCCGGCCGCGCAGAGATGTGGAACTCGGTGCGGAGGTCGGCGGTGAGGAAGTCTTCCGCATCGGTCACGACCGTCCAGCACGCGCCGCCCATGACCGTGTCGAGGAGCGCCGCCACCATCCCGCCGTGGACGATCGGCCCGCTCGGCGCGTGGAAGCAGTACGCGGGCGTCGCATCCCACTCGATCACGCAGTGCCCGTCCGCCTGCTCGATGCCGCGATAGCCGAGCGTGTTCCAGACGTGCGGATCCGGCGGCGGCTGCTCGCCCCACGGCTTGCGCAAGCGCTCGCTCAACTGTGCTCCCTCATCTGGGTCCGGGCACGCCGCGGAACTCGAAGGGGACGACGCGGTTCGGCTGCACGACCCAGGCTCTGCCCGATTGCTCGTCGTTGAGGACTTGCATCGCCGCCTCCGCGACGAACGCGGGATCCATGAGCGGAACGTCCAGGATGTCGCGCAGCTCGGGCGTCACGATCGCGGTGTCGGCGAAGCCGGGGCAGATCGCGTTGAGGCGGATCCGGCGCGCCGCGAGGCCCGGCGCCGCGGCCCGGACCCAGCCGATGACGGCAGCCTTCGTCGCGCTGTAGCTCGGGTCGTGCGGCATGTCCGTCAGTCCGGCGAGCGACGCCGTCGCGACGATCGAGCCGCCGTTCGGCATGAGTCGCCCCGCGAGCTCGCGCGTCCCAAAGATCACTCCTTCGAGGTTCGCGCGGAGGATGCGCTGCCATTCGGCGTCGGGCAATTCCGCGACGTCCGCGTAGCCGATCCCGAGGCCGGCGTTGAGGAACGCAGCGTCGAACTCGCCTTCGAGCGCGCGCCACGCGTCGGGATCGCCGACGTCGAACTCCGGCAGGTCGAGGACGAGCGGGTCGTCGAAATGCGCCGCGATCGCGATGCCGATTCCGCCCCGGCCGCCCGTGATCAGCGCCTTCACGGGAGGAGGACGACTTTCCCTACGCTCCCGCGCGACTCGAGCAGCTCGTGCGCCTTCTCGACGTCGGCGAGCGGAAACTCGGCGCCGACGAGCGGCTTGATCTTTCCGGCGCTCCACAGACCCAGCAGTTCGGTGATCGCAGCGCCAACGACGTCGGGCGCGTGCCGCATGAGCCGGCCGAGGTACACGCCCTGGATGCCGACGTTGCGCCCGACGAGGTTCGCGGGCTTCACCTCGGGCCACATTCCCGCGGCGAAGCCGATCGCGACGATCTGGCCGAGCGGCTTGAGTCGCGCGATCGCGGCCTCGAACAGGTCGCCGCCGATCGGATCGACGACCACGTCGACGCGCAGATCGTCCGGGATCTCGTCGTAGAGGTACGCCTCGGACGCGCCGAGCTCGCGGCAGAGGTCGAGCTTCTTCGCCGAGCCGGCCGCCGCGATGACCTCGGCCCCGAGGGCGCGCGCGACCTGGATCGTCGCGGTGCCGACGCCGCCCGCGGCCGCATGGACAAGCACCGTCGAGCCCTCGCGCAGCACGACCTGCCGCGTGAGCGGGATGTGCACCGTGAGGAAGGTCAACAGGAACGCAGCGCCCTCGGCGAACGACGCGTTGTCGGGCAACGGCACGAGCGCGCGCTTGTCGACTGCCGCGAGCTCGGCGTAACAGCCGCTGCCGGGGAGAGCCATGACGCGAGTCCCGTCCTCGAGCTCGCCGCCAAGCTCGGCCCCGATGATCGCGGGGAACTCCGGCATCGCCGGGTACTGGCCGCGGCGGATCAGGACGTCGGCGAAGTTGAGCGCAGCGGCCCGCACGCGCACGAGCTCCTGTCCGTCGCGCGGCTCCGGGTCCGGGACGTCGGTGACCTCGAACGAGCCGCCGACGCCGCTGAGCAGCGCGGCCTTCAAGCGGTGAACATCTCGCGCAGCTCGATCTTGCGGAACTTGCCGACGCTCGTCTTCGGAATCGCCTCGATGAACTCGAACCGCTCGGGCAGCCACCACTTCGCGAACTGCGGCTCGAGGAACTCGCGCAGCTCCTCGCTCGTCGCGGTCTGTCCTTCGCGCAGCACGACCGCCGCGAGCGGCCGCTCGGCCCACTTCTCGTCTGGGATCGCGATCACGGCCGCCTCGGCCACGGCCGGATGGGCCATCAAGGCGTTCTCGAGCTCGACGGACGAGATCCACTCGCCGCCCGACTTGATCACGTCCTTCGAGCGATCCTTGATCTGGATGTAGCCACGCGGGTGAATCGAGACGATGTCGCCGGTCTTGAACCAGCCGTCGGAGGTCCAGCGGTCGGCGCTCTCGGGCGCATCGAGATAGGACGCCGAGACCCACGGCCCGCGCACCTCGAGCTCGCCCATCGCCTCGCTGTCCCAGGGAATCTCATCGTCGCCGGCGCGTGCGCGGATCTCGACGAGCGGCAGCGGGATCCCGGCCATCGCCTGGAAGTCCCAGCGCGTGTCGTCGTCGGCCTCCATCAGGTCGGGCGGCAGGCATGCGGTCGACGCGACGGGTGACGTCTCGGTCATGCCCCAGCCCTGGATGATCTTGAGCCCGTGCCGCGACTCGAACGCCGCGATCATCGCGCGGGGCACCGCCGAGCCGCCGACGAGCATCGCCTTCATCGCGGAGAGATCCCACTTGCCCGGCTCCTGGTCGAGCCGCGCGAGGATCCCCATCCAGATCGTCGGCACGCCGGCCGCCCACGTGACCTTCTCCTGCTCCATGTCCTCGAGCAGCGAGTCGGGGTCGAGGTGCGGGCCGGGGTAGACGAGCTTCGCGCCCTGCATCGTCGCGAGGTACGGATAGCCCCACGCGTTCGCGTGGAACATCGGCACGACCGGCAGCACCGCGTCGTCGACGCCGAAGCCCATGCCCATCGGGTTGTTCGCGCCGACGCCGAGCGCGTGTAGGAAGGAGGAGCGGTGGGAGTAGACGACGCCGCGCGGGCGCCCGGTGGTGCCGGACGTGAAGCACATCGCCGCCGCCTCGTTCTCGTCGAGGAGCGGATCCTCCCACTCGTCGGGATCGGCGGTCGCGAGCAGCTCCTCGTACGAATCCTCGACGACGAAGACGTGCTCGATCGGCGTCTCTGCCTTGAAGGTCTCGAGCAGCGGCAGCAGCGCGCGGTCGACGATCACCGCCTTGTCGTTCGCGTGCGTCGCGATGTACGCGAGGTCGCCCGGGTGGAGGCGGAGGTTGAGCGTGTGGAGGACGAACCCGCCGCACGGGATCCCGAAGTACGCCTCGTGATGCTGGTAGTGGTTCCAGCAGAGCGTCGCAACGCGGTCGCCGCGCTCGAGCCCGGCCTTCTTGAGCGCCGCGGCGAGCTGCCGCGAGCGGCGCATCGTCTCGCGGTAGTTCGTGCGGTGGAAGCTCTTGTCGGGAAGCCGCGTGACGATCTCGCGATCCCCAAAGAACTGCTCCGCGCGCCGCAGGAGGTGTGTGAGCGTGAGGGGGAAGTGCATCATCAGTCCATCCATGCGGCGCATTCTCCTACGTCGGAGAGATCGACGGGGAGCACCCGTCCCGGCACGCTCGACGATTGCCTGATTCCGACGACCCTCTCGCCCGGTCGCCGGGCGACAGCTAGCCGCGCCGGACGCTAGCCAGCGGTATTGAGTGCGCTGGCGCTCTTACGTGCACGGGCTCGTTCCAGTTGCTGAAGCGTCCGGCGAACGACGTGCCAGGCCCGAAATCCACAGCGGCGTAGATGGGCAGGCCGTTGCCGCCCGCGCGCGTCGAGACCTTCAGGGACGGCCCGCCCCGACCTGGTTCTCCTTCTACGAAGTCGATGACCGATGTCCCCCCCAGCTTCGTTCTGATCACCCTTGGCGGGAAGGACGCGCCTAAGTCAGGTGAAGTGACGTTGCGAACCAACGACGCGAGCGTCAGGCCGTCCGAGGTGCGAGCGTAGAGATCGTCACTGGTCGGAACCGAGATCCACTGCCCCGCGTATCTCGTCGCCTGTGCGTCCGTGAGCGATAGCGTCCATTGGAGCCCAGCCGGGTTGCCCTCCACGTAGACGACACCGTTGACGAAGCGGATGTCGGCTTCTCCGTCGGTTGGCGGAAGCGTGAGCCGCTGCTCGCCTGAGTTGGCTGTCAGGTCGGAAGTCGACCGCCACGACCCCCGCATGTCCTCCCCTCCGGACTCTGTCCAGCGGACGGATTTCTGCGTTAGCGCTGCTGCGACCATCGAGCCGAGCACACCGTGCGGACCGGTGACCTGCGAAGGACCCGATGACCGGAGCGCGAGCCCTGCACCAATCCCTCCTGCCAGCAGCAAGACGATCAAAGCGACGGCAAACCAGCGTCGTCGCATCCGCCGCTTGGCCTCCGCGATCAGCGGGTCGACGGGGAACGGCACGTCGGATGTGACGCCAGTCATAGCACCAGTATGACTAGCATCATCATCGCGTGTCAACTACTGCCGGCAGCCTAGAGCAGGGCTCCTAGCTGAGTAGGGCGTCTGCGACTTCAAGCCGCAGCAGCGCGGACGGCCGGGTGGCGTAGCCCTCGAGCCAGATGGCGCGCTTATAGACGCGGTGAGCGGGAAGTCCATCATCAGCCCGTCCATGCGGCGCATTCTCCTTCGTCGGACAGGTCAGCGGAGTGGGACCCGTCGCAGCAGCGCGTTAAAGTGCCTGAATGCAAGGCCTTACTGCCGAGCTCCAGCAGGAACCTCTGTCGAGCAGGTCGACACGGATGGTTCCAATCGTCGCGGCGGTGGTCGGCGCGGCTTTCGCCGCGCTGGCGGTGACGGGAGTCTTCGGTGGTACGTCGCCTTCCCGGGGACCGATCGTCGCTGCACCCCGTGCAACGCAAGGCGGGCTCGAGGGTCCATGGGATTCGATGTCGGTCGCCTACACGCGTGACGGCGGAACACTGAGCTCGGTGAGCGTCACGGTAAATCCGGACATCGCCGACGCGAGCATCCAAGTCGAGGTTCTGCACAACAGCGCTACAGCGCGGGGGGCCGTAACGGGCGGGAACACGGACGTCGTCTACGAGAGTCCGGTCTTTGCTAGCACCGCCACCGGATCGAAATCCGGCGGCCTTTCCACCTGGTCCGGTTCGTTCTCTCCGAGCGATTGGAGCGGCGGCTGCCAGAGCGGCACCTACAACATCCTCGCGATCTCGATCCCACCAGGGTTGTCGTTCGCCGAAGCCGCAGAGACGAACGAGTCCGCTCGGTACTACGGCCCGCGGTTCACCTGCACGGGCTAAGTAGAAGGCTGCTGCGCACTCTCCGGTGTGGGAGGCGCGTGCACCAGTACGAGCTAGCGAGCTAAGCCGCCCCGAGGAGTGCGTTTGCGATCTCGAGGCGTAGCGCGGGCGGGCGGGTGCCGAAGCCTTCGAGCCAGATGGCGCGCTTGTAGAAGCGGTGGAGCGGGTGCTCCCACGTGAAGCCCGTGCCTCCGTGGACTTGGATCGAGCGCTCGCACGCGACGACGGCCGCCTCCGTCGCGAACGCCTTCGCGGCGGCTGCGGCTAGAGCGGCGCGGTCGTCGTCGTTCGCGACGCACCACGCGGCCCAGTACGCGAGCGAGCGCGCGAGCTCGACGTCCGTGTACGTCTGCGCGAGTGGGTGGGAGACGGCCTGGTACGTACCGATCGGCTTGCCGAACTGCTCGCGCGTCTTCGCGTGCTCGATGCCGAGGTCGAGGGCGCGCTGCGCGATGCCGACCGCCTCCGCCGCCATCGCGGCGCGCAGCTTCGGCGACTCCTCGGGCGGCGTCGCGAGGGGACGGGTCGCGTCGACCGTGGTCGCGCCGTCGTTCTCGAGCCCCGTGACGTGCTGGAGGAACGGGCCGGGATAGAGCGCGTAGCCGAGCTCCTCGAGCAGTAGCGCCTCCTCGACGAAGCCGACTCCCGCGTCCGCGACGTCGGTCCAGCCGAGCTCCTCGAGCTCCGACCAGCGGTCGTCTTGAGCGTCCCAGTCGCGGTCGAGCGGGAACTTGTCCGCGAGCCACGCGCGCGCCGCGCCCTTGAGCTCCTGCTGATCCTCATTGAGCGCGAAATCCATTAGGAGTGACCCACCCGGTGATAGCCAGGGTCTCCCTGGCTGCTGCAAAGCGTCGCGATGCCGCGTCCTCGGTTGCGCCGATAGCTGGAGCTATCGGCGCGCCCTGCGTCCTTGCCTCGCTCGCTTTTCGCGAGCCAGGAAGACGTGTCTATTACCGGGCGGATCACTAACGAGACCTCGGGAGGCCGAGGACGCGCTCGGCGATGATGTTGCGGAGAACCTCCGACGTGCCGGCCTCGATCGTGTTGCCGCGCGAGCGGAGTTGCTGGTGGTTCCACCAGCCGTCGTCGAGGATCCCGTCCGGCCCGCGCAGCTCGCGCGCGAGCTTCGTCAGGCGCTGGTTCGCCTCCGACCAGCGGAGCTTCACGCCCGAGCCTTCCGGCCCCGGGATGCCCGTGCGCTCGAGCGTGCCGAGCGCGCGGTAGTTCGTGTACCGGAGCGCCTGCAGCTCGATCCACTCATGCGCCAACGCCTCGCGCACGCTCTCGCGGGGATTCCGCTCGCGCGCCTCTTCGAGCAGCCGCCCGACGACTCCGTCGAGCGTCGCGGTGAGCGCGAATCCGAGCGTCCCGCGTTCGTGGAGGAGCGTCGTCATCGCGACCGCCCAGCCGTCGCCCTCCTCGCCGAGCCGGTTCTCCACCGGCACCTCGACGTCGCTGAAGAAGATCTCGTTGAACTCCGCCTCGCCGGTGATCTGGCGCAGCGGGCGCACCTCGACGCCGGGCGCGTGCATGTCGACGATGAGGTACGTGAGGTTCCGGTAGCGCTGGCCCTCGGGGTCGCTCTGTGTGACGAGGATGCAGAAGTCGGCGATGTGCGCGAACGACGACCAGACCTTCTGGCCGTTGACGACGTAGACGTCGCCGCGCCGCTCGGCGCGCGTGCGCGCGGCGGCGAGATCGGAGCCCGCGTCCGGCTCGGAGAAGCCCTGGCACCAGATCTCCTCCGCGGCGAGTAGCGGCTGGAGGTAACGCGCCTTCTGCTCCTCGGTCCCGTGCGCGATGATCGTCGGGCCGGCCATCCCGAGCCCGATCACGCCGACATGGGGCGGAGCCTGCGCCGCGGCGAGCTCCTCGTAGAGCATCGCCTGGTAGGTGTACGGAGCGCCGGCGCCGCCGTACTCCTTCGGCCACGTCAGCCCGGCATAGCCCGCCTCGTACAGCAGCCGGCTCCACTCGCGGACGAACGGATCCTCGAACCGCTGCGCGCCGCCGCGGCTTCCGCGCTTGTCCTCGGGAAGGTTTACGTCGATCCACGCGCGCACCTCGGCGCGGAACGCGGCTTGTTCGGGCGTGTCCCTCAGGTCCATCGCGCGAGCCTAAAGCAACAGGCCAAATCCCACCTGAGGAAGAGGCGACGGCTGGCTTTGACTTCCGCCAGGGGCGTGCACATACTCGACCCAACCTAGGAGAGATCGAGGAGGAGAAGTCGAGATGCGTAAGCCGTCACCGTCGATGATCGTTGCTCTTGTTGCGCTGTTCGTTGCCCTGACCGGAGCGGGCGTGGCCGCGACCGGCGGCAACTTCATCCTCGGCCACGGGAACACTGCGGGTAAGGCCACCTCGCTCTCCGCCCCCGTCGTAGGCGGAATGGCGCTGAAGGTGACCAACGCCAACGCGACTAACGCTGCCTCGACTGCGCTCAGCCTGAACGTTGCGGACGGTCACGCGCCGTTCACGGTGAGCAACGGCGTCAAGGTCGCCAATCTGAACGCGGACGCGCTGGACGGCATCGATTCAAGCGCGTTCCAGCCACTGGTGACAGGCAGCTGCAGCGGAAATAGCGCGATCACGCAGATCAACGCTGCGGGCGACGTCGGGTGTAGCAACGTGAAGTTCTACAGCGGTCGTGTCGTCGTGGTCCCGGGACCGAGCTCCGCAACGTTCCTGACCATCCCCGGCATCGCCCACGCGCAGGTGTTCAGCTGCCAGGCCGGCGACGCCCAGGCGTCCCTCGTTAACGACGCACCGGGAACGACCGACCTCTGGTACGACGGCGACTCGAGCTACTTTCCGACGAACTGGGGCACCAGGAGCACCCCGTTCGCGGCCACAGCCGGACAGACATACCACCTCGGAAAGGGCTCCGGATCGGGCGCCACGACGATCACGATCACGCTCAACACCGAGGCGACCGGCAGCCAATGCATTTTCCAGGGAACAGCCGAGGTGATCACGAGTTGACGCCTGGACACTGGCGACCGATATCGGATCGCCAACACCATCTGTCCCACGTTTAGCGAGGCGTGACTCGCCTGGGCCAGTGCTCGGGAATGTCACCCGAGCTGCCTGTGGACAAAAGCACGCCCCGCGACGCATACTCCGGGATTGATGGGACGTTTCGCTTCCTGTCTGTCGGCCGGAGTTCTAGCTATAGCGGCCGCGGGGTGCGCTTCGTCGGGTCACGAGAGCGCCGCAGTGAACCCGTGCAAGGGAAAGCACACTGCTTGCCTCGTGTTGTCGCGTACGTCGGGTCAGATCGGTACGCGGGTACGAGTCGACGCCTTTAATTGCCCTCACCCCCTCGGACAAGCGGACAGACTCGGCTGGCAGGATCACTACTACAACGTGCGCACGGTCAACAAGGACTTGCAGTACGACCGGTGGCGCGTTATTCCCCTTGTGCGGACCTCCGGCCTCACGGCGCAGGCTGTCTTCACGGTGAGTCGGTCCGACCATAAGGGTGCCGGACTGCTGGATATGTGGTGCGGCGGAGCCAATCGAGGCAACGCCGTCGCGTACTTCACTGTCACCAACTGAGAGGCCGGTTCAGGCTCACCACTTGGCCGGGCGAGTGCTCATTCTCACTTGAGCCCTGAAATGCCAAAGCCCGCGAACGGCTTGCGCAGTTCCCGGGCTTCGACGCGGCGACTCTTTCAAAAGCCGCTGCCGGCTGTCAAGCGCTAGTCGAACTTGCGCCAGTGGCCCTCCGAGACCACTTCGACCTCGCCGTCGACCCAGACGATCGCGGTCTCGTCGTCCATCACGTACGCCGTCGGGACGCCGATCGTGGCGAACCACTCCTCCGCTTCCTCCATCGTGTTGCCCCAGCCGCCTTCGGGCGGTTGGAGGTGCGGGAAGATCGCGAAGTCGACGAGGCCGAGCCCCGCGTCGCCGCCGGCCGGCGGATCCCATTGCTTGAACATCTCGCCGACCCGCGGGGCCATGACCATGCTGCCGGCGCTGATCCCGACCCAGACCGCGTCGAGCGTGGGGAGGAGCTCCGCGAGGCCCGACTCCCGCATCCAGTGGGCGAGGTAGAGCGCGTCGCCGCCGTTGACGAGGAAGACGTCGGTCTGCTCCACCCACGGCAGCCACGTGTCCCGGCCGAGGCTCGGGAACGTGGCCGGCTCAATGAGGCCGAGCGAGCGCCACGGGAGCGAGGTCATCGAGTCGTCGCCGGCGACGAACGCCCACGCGCGCGGCGGGCCAGCGTGCGGATGCGCGTACGACGCGGTCGTGATGCCGAGCGCTTCGCATTCTTCGATCGGCTTCGGTAGGAGGCGGCCGAGCGCCGCGCGGATGCTCGCGTTCCGAATCCCGCCCGACGTGAGGAGGAGCTTCACGCGAGCAGCGTGGTGTCGAGCTCGCGGATCGACGTCCCTCCGCACAACGCGAGCGTCAGGTCGACCTCGGCGAGGAGCTGGCGACAAACCGCCTCGACCCCCGCGGCGCCGCCAACCGCGAGACCGTACGCATACAGACGCCCGAGCAGCACGGCGTCGGCGCCGAGCGCCATCGCCTTGACGACATCGGCGCCGCGGCGGATCCCGCCGTCGACGAGCAGCGGATAGTCCGGCCCAACCGTGTCGCGGATCTCGACGAGCGCGTCGAGCGTGGCGATCGCGCCGTCGACCTGCCGGCCGCCGTGGTTCGAGACGATGATCCCGTCGACGCCACGCTCGCGCGCGAGCTCCGCGTCGTCTCCGCGCAGGACGCCCTTCACGAGCAGCGGCAGCGACGTCTGCTCGCGCATCCACGCCAGGTCGTCCCACGTGAGCCCGAGATTTGGGAACGTCGCGAGCATCATCGCCGCGGCCGTGAGCATGTCCTCGTCGGGCGGCGCCGAGAGCTTCGCGCGGAAGACGGGGTCGGTGAAGAACTGCGCGCAGCCCTCGCCGCGGATGAACGGGAGGTACGCGTGCCGCAGGTCGCGCGGCCGCCACGCGAGGACGGGCGTGTCGAGCGTGACGACGATCGCGCCGAAGCCCGCCGCCTCCGCGCGCCGGACGAAGCTCGCGGCGACCTCGCGGTCGTTGATCCAGTAGAGCTGGAACCACCGCGGGGCGGCGCCCATCGCCTCCGCGATCTCCTCGATCGACGACGACGCCGCGCTGGAAAGGACGAACGGCACGCCGGCCGCCGCCGCGCCGCGGGCCGCTCCGATCTCCTTCTCCTCGTGCGCGATCGACAGGACGCCGACCGGCCCGAGGAAGAACGGCGAGGGCGAGTGCAGGCCCAGCACGTCGACGGACAGGTCGCGCGAGACGTTCCCGCCGAGCATCCGAGGCCGCAGCCGCCGCCGCTCGAACGCCTCGAGGTTCGCGCGCATGGTCGACTCGCCGCCGGCGCCGCCAGCGATGTAGCCGAACGCCCCCGCATCGAGCTTCGCCTCGGCGCCCGCTTCCCAGTCCTCGGGCGCGATGGGCCACTCCGCCTCGCCGGCGATGTAGATCGCGTTCTGGACGAGCGACCCTTCGAAGCTCATGCGGGCGCGGGCTCCGGCACGAGGACGACATCTCGCCGACGCTGCACGGGAAGGAGCGTGACCGTGCCGAGGATGACCGCGACGCCGAGCCATTGGCTCCACGTGAGCGGCTGGCTTCTTCCATAGATGCCCGCGATCACGAACACCGCTGGGAACGTGAGCTCCCCGAGCGTCGCGAGCACGGCCGGCGTCTTCTGCAGCCCGTAGTAGTAGAGAACGAGTGCAAAGAGGCCGGTGACGAGGGCGAGATAGAGGATCAGGAGGCTGTCGTGACCGTTCGAGTACGCCCCCGCGCGCATGACGGGCAGGGCGATCGCGCTCGCGATGAGGCCGAAGAAGAAGCGCAGGGCGAGCACGGCCTGGAACTCGATCTCGCGCGTGAGGTAGCGACCGAGCACCGTCCCCATCGCCCAGAGCACCGCGGCGCCCGTCGCCTCCGCGATCACGACGACTCCCTGCGCCGACGGATGGAACGGATCCGCCTGGTTGACGAGCCAGAAGCCGACGACTCCCGCGAGGAAGAACCAGGCGAAGCGGGGCCGCGGTCGTTCTTTGAGTAGCAGCGCGGCCCCGGCGACCGCGACGAACGGCTGGATCTTCTGGATCACCACGGGCGTGATGAAGTCGTAGTGGCCGATCAGCGCGTCGGTGAAGAGGATCGTCGCGATGGCCGAGGCGCCGGCCCCGACGACCACCGCAGCGGCGACGCAGCGCCAGCCGGCGTGGAAAACGGCGCGTAGCGCGGGGAGGAGCAGCGGCAACGTGAGCGCCACGAGGATCACGTGCTCGCCGAACACGATCGTCGTCGCCGATGTCCCCGACGACATCGTCTTCCGGATGACCGGATCGGTGCCCCACATCGCCGCAGCAACCGCGATGAGGACGACTCCGGGAACGGCTGCGAGCCTCCGGCGCATCGCGGTGAGAGTACAGAGGTGACTACGTGACGCTTCTGTAGCACATTTTGTACTACAATCGCTCGATGGCTCGCTCCTTGCATGTCCGTCTCGACGACGCGTCAGCCGCGGCGCTCGAGATCGTTCGGCACGGGACACTGAGCGACTCCGAGGCTGTGCGTCTCGCGTTGCGCGAAGCCGCTGCCAGGCGGAGGCTCCGCTCGTCGATTCGGGACGAAGTGCGTGTGCTCGCCGCCGACGGGGACGACCGCGCGGAGATGACCGCCATCCGTGAGCACCTCGCCGAGCTTGCGCCGTCGCCGCCTGACTGATGGTCCGCGGCGAGATCTTCCGACTCCCTTCCCCGCGGGATGCGCGGGGGCACGAGCAGCGCGGCGCGCGCTTCGCAGTTGTGGTGCAGGCTGACGAGTTCCTCGACCTCAGCACGACCCTCGTTGCCCCAACGTCCGCGAGCGCTCGCTCGGCAAGTTTTCGACCGAGGATCACGGTCGGCGGTGAGGAGACACGGGTGCTCGTCGAGCAGACGACGGTCGTCGACCCGCAAAGACTCGGGCAATCGGCGGGACGACTCGATGCCCACGAGCTGCGAGCGGTGGACGAGGCGCTCATGCTCCTCCTCGGTCTCTAGGGCCTAACCGGACAGCGTGAGTTCGTCGACTGCATGCGAAGCCTGGCGAATCCGCGCTGCGAGCGGTCCGCTCACGCGGACCCACGGCGTCGATCCGCTCTCGAGTCGCTCCGCGTAGCGGCGTTGCATCCACTCGCGCCTCGGCCCGTCCTCGCGGAGGACATACGCGTCCTGCCGGAACGGGATGTCGTCGCTGCAGAGCACGAAGAGGTCGTAGCGGCTCTCCGCGGTGAGCCGGTCGACCTCCTCGGGCGGGGGCGTGCCGAGAAACGCCTCGTGCCAAAGGCCCGTCGTGAACGTGTCCGTGTCGCAGAAGAGGACGCGGCTGGCCTGGCTCGCCTGGAAGTCCTCGAGCCAGCGCTGCATCCGCGCGATCCGGACGAACTCCTCGCTCGACCACGCGCCGTTCGGGTCGTCGCGCGCGAGCGCCTGATAGAGGTGGCCGTACTCCGGCGCCCAGACGGTTCCGTACGCCTGCGCGAGCGCAGCGGCGAGCGTCGTCTTGCCGGTGCTCTCGGCTCCGAGGAGGCAGACCCGCAGCACGTAGTGCGCCCGAACGGTGGGATGGAGAGCGCCCAGGTGTGCGAGCGGATCCGCCCGGATCGCCGATCCCGAGATGGGAACGACGGATCGCTCGCGGTCGACGAGGACGTGCTCGCAGCCGAGGAACGCGGCGTAGGCGTCGCCGTAGTCCTCGCTCGTGAACACGGCATCGGGGCGGCCGCCGTCCAGCGCGTGCTCGGTTGCCGTTGCCCAGCCTCTCGAGTCGTCGTCCGCGAGTTGCACGTCGTCCTCGTCGATCACGAGGACGTCGACAGCGGGATGGATCGTGCGAATCCACTCGGCTCGCCGCTCCGGCCGGACCGCATCGCTCTGACGGCCACACACGATCGCGGTCACGCGCTCGCACTGTGCCTCGGCGGTATCGATCAAGTGGCTGTGGCCGCGGTGGAAGGGGTGGAACTTCCCGATCACGAGCCCGTGCTCGAACTGCCCGCTCACGGCTCGAAGACCGCTTCCAGCGCGAAGACGGGCGTTGCCGGCCGCATCGAGCTCCGCCAAGCCATGAGGCCGCGGACGCACATGCCGAGGAAGACGACGTAGAGGCCCGCGGTCAACGGCAGGTGCTTCCACGCGTACAGCGGGATGTAAATCAGGTCGGCGGTGATCCAGACGAGCCAGTTCTCGATGAACTTGCGCGCTTGGAGGTACGTCGCGGCGAGGCTGAGGCAGGTCGTGAGGCTGTCGAGCGCCGGTGCCGTGTCCTGGACGCTCTGCAGGTAGCGCGCGAGCACGACGGTGCAGAGCGCGGTCACGGCGGCGACGGCGAGCGTCTCCGCGAGCGCGATCCGCCCGATCGGGCGATGGCCGCGTGCCGACCCGCCGCGCAGCCAGTACCACCAACCGCCGGCACCGAGCGCGATGAAGGCGAGTTGCAACACGCTGTCGGCAAACAGGCGCGCATGGAGGAAGACGACGAAGTAGAGGCCGCTGTTCGCGATCCCGACCGGCCAGTTCCAGACGTTCTCCCGGACGAGCAGCCACACGCAGATGCCGCCGGTGACGAAGCCGGCGACCTCGATCGTGGAGAACGGAAGCAGCCCGGCGAACGACGGGATCGCGAGCGCGAGGGTGGCAGCGGAACCGAGGACGAAGTCCCGATTTCGCAGTGAGGCGAGGTCCATTGGAACCCCTTTCTTGTTGGTTTGGTTCGCTCCCGATGGGAGCCGGCGGGCGATCAGAAACCCCGCCGTGCACTGAGTCCGATACGAACTATGCCACAGCCCATCCTCGGCAATTTGCCGCCCACCGGGAACTGCGATGGAGCGGCCGCGTAGCCTTCCTTCGATGGCCGACGCGACCCCCGAGATCCGGTACGCGCGCAGCGGCGACGTGAACGTCGCCTACCAGGTCGTCGGCGACGGGCCGGTCGACATCGTCTTCGTCGAAGGGTCGTTCACGAATCGGCACGTGATGTGGGAGGCGCCGATCTACCGGCGCTTCATCGAGCGGTTCGCCTCGTTCGCGCGCGTGATCCTCTTCGACAAGCGCGGCATGGGTCTCTCCGACCGCGTCCAGGCCGGCACGCTCGAGGAGCGCATGGACGACGTTCGCGCCGTCATGGACGCAGTCGGCTCCGAGCGCGCCGCTCTATTCGGCGAGTCGGAGGGCGGGCCGCTCTCGATGCTCTTCGCTGCGACCCTCCCGGAGCGGACCGTCGCGCTGCTCCTGTGCGGGGCCGAGGTGAAGGAGCGGACGACCGACGACTGGCCCTGGGGAGAAGCCACGCCCGAGGAGTTCGAGGCGTCGATGGCGGGACTGTGGGAGCGCTGGGGCCGGCGGCCCGCGTCGCTCGCGTCCTACCTGCCGAGCCGCGGCGACGATCCCTCGCTGCTCGACTGGTACCTCAAGCTCAAGCTGCAGTCGGCAACTCCGGCCGCCGCCGAGACGTTCATGCGGATGGCGTTCGACATCGACGTACGCCACGTCGCGCCGGTCATTCGCGTGCCGACGCTGATCCTTCACTCAGTTGGCGACCAGGTCTGCGACGTCGAGAACGGCCGGTTCCTCGCGCGCGTCATCCCCGGCTCGAAGTACGTCGAGCTCCCGGGAGGCGACCACGTGATGTTCGGCGAGCTCGCGGACCAGGCCCTCGCCGAGATCCGCGAGTTCCTGACCGGCGTGCGCGAGGCTCCGGAGCCCGACCGCGTGCTCGCGACCGTCCTCTTCACCGATCTCGTCGGCTCGACGGAGCACGCGCGCGAAGCCGGCGACCGGCGCTGGCGGGAGCTGTTGGAGACGCACCACGCCGCGGTGCGCCGCGAGCTCGTCCGCTTCGGCGGCCGGGAGATCGACACGGCCGGGGATGGGTTCCTCTCAGCGTTCGACGGCCCGGCGCGCGCGATCCGTTGCGCGAAGGCCGTCGTCGAGGCGGTGAGCGGCCTCGGCCTGCAGATCCGCGCCGGCGTCCACACCGGCGAGTGCGAGGTGCACGGGGAGAAGCTCGCCGGGCTCGCCGTCCACGTCGGGGCGCGGGTCGCCGCCCAGGCGTCGCCGGGCGAGGTGCTCGTGTCGAGCACGGTGCAAGACCTCATCGCCGGCTCGGGGATCGCGCTCGAGGATCGCGGGCTGTTCGTCCTCAAGGGCTTCGACGGCGAGCGCCGCCTGTACGCCCTGGTCTACTCGCGAGCCGGTCGCAGGTCGCGCCGCGAGTGTGGGGCTCCAAGCGCAACGAAGCCGGCCGCGGCTGCTATTGCGCTGGCCGGGAACGCGAGAAACGGCCAGAGGCCTCCGACGTGAGCCATCACAGCTGCGAAAGCGGTCGCGCCGAGTACGATCGACAGGAGCGCCAGAGCTCCGGCCAGCGGGCGATGGGACGTCATGTGCGGCACATCGGAGTGAGCTGCGCGTAACTCAATCCCTCCGTCGGATCGTGCGTACGTTCTGCTACGTCCCCGGGCCGGAGGGGATCGTCGTCGCGCGTGCCGAGCCGGGCGCGCGCACCGTTTCTACGCAGGGCCAGGGGTAGGACCCCGGCTTGAAAGTGTGTTTCACCACGCAGGTGAAGGTTGAAATGCGTCGAGAGCGGGGGTCCTCCAGCCTGATGCGGAGATGGCGAACGGACGGGAAGTCGTCCTCGAACGCGGACAACGCCCCAAGCATGGTTGGCCAATTCGACCGGGTGCGAAAGAGGCGGGGCTGCCACGACAGTGCGCACGCATGCCTAACGAGGGCGCACTTTACGCTCCAGTTGCGGCTATCTACGGCGATGCCAACGTCCGAGCGAACGCGCGCTGCAAGGCTTGTCGGCTGCTTCGGGTGACTCGCGCCGCACCCTGAGAGCACAAGAAGTGCGACGGCGGCGGTGAGAAGACCGCGCTTCATGACGTCATCTTCTAGGCGGACTCGAATCGAAGCAAGTCCCGGACCGTCTCCCGCTCGCGGATCACCCGCGCCTTCGCGTCTGCGACCAGAACGACTGCGGGGCGCGGGAGGCCGTTGTACGTCGAGCCGAGCGCGAGGGTGTACGCGCCCGTGGCCGGGACCGCGAGGACGTCGCCGGCGCGCGGCTCCGGCAGCTCGACCGAGTCGATGAGGACGTCGCCGGACTCGCAGTGCTTGCCCGCGATCCGGTACTCGCCCGTCGGCTCCTCCTCCGCGCGATTTGCGAGGAGCGCTTCGTAACACGCGCCATAGAGCTGCGGGCGCGGGTTGTCGCTCATCCCGCCGTCGATCGCCGCGTACGTCACACCGCCCGAACGCTTGACCGAGCCGATGCGGTAGAGCGTTACACCGGCGCGCCCGACGAGTGAGCGTCCGGGCTCGAGGATCGGCGTGACGCCTTCCGGCAGGCGCTCGACCAAAGGCCCGACGAAGTCCGCGACCGACGGGATCTGCTCCTCGCAATTGTGCCGCACGCCGAGGCCGCCGCCGAGGTCGATGTAGCGCGGCGTCCAGTCGAGCGCACGGCAGAACGTCAGCACGCGCTCGAGCGCGACGAGGCTCTCCTCGACGCGGCCGAGCTGCGAGCCGACGTGGATGTGGACGCCCTCCACCGCGACGCCGAGCGCGAGCGCGGCGCCGACCTCGCGCGCCGCCTCGTCCGGCACGAGCCCGAACTTCGACTGCGCGTGCGCCGTCTGGATCGAACGGTGCGTCACCGCCTCGACGTCGGGTGTGATGCGCACCATCACGCGCTTCACGCCGGCCGCCGCCGCCCGCTGCGCCTCGCCCGAGACGTCGAGCACGACGAGCGCGCCCGCCTCGGCCGCGGCGCGCAGCTCCTCCTCCGACTTGTTGTTGCCGTGGAAGACGAGCTTCTCGCCGGGGATCCCCGCGGCTCGCGCGAACGCGAGCTCGCCGAGCGTCGAGACGTCCGCGCCGACGTCCTCCTCCGCAAGCAACTTCAACAGGGCGACGTTCGCGAACGCCTTCGTCCCGTAGACGATGACCGCGCCCGGAGCCGCCTCGCGGTACGCGCGCACCTGCTCGCGGATCGTCTCCTCGCAGTAGACGACGAGCGGTGTGCCGAACTCCGCAGCGAGGTCGCTCGCGCGCAGGCCGCCCAGCGAAAGCTCACCGTCGGCAACCCGCGCGGACGTCGGAAACAGCTCGAGCACCTTGCTAGTATCGGCGCAGTTATGACGGAGCTGCTTCTTAGCTAGGCCAGGGAGACAAGCGCGGCGACGCCGCGTCCGCCTCCCGCGACCTCTCCTCGGAGAGGTTTTTTCGTTCTAGGAGACTTTCGCGATGGACACACCGAGATACGAGCCACACGAGATCGAAGCCAGATGGCAGCGCGTCTGGGAGGACGAGCGCGCCTTCAACACGCCCAACCCGGTCGAAGGCGAGCCGCAGGCGGAGAACCACTGGTACCAGCTCGAGATGCTGCCGTACCCGTCGGGCCCGAGCCTCCACATGGGCCATGTCCTCAACTACACGATGGGTGACGTCCAGACGCACGTGCGCCGCCGCAGCGGCTGGCACGTCGTGCGGCCGATGGGCTGGGACGCGTTCGGCCTCCCCGCGGAGAACGCTGCGATCAAGGAAGGCCGCCATCCGCGCGTCACGATCGAGGCGAACATCGAGACGATGCGGCGCCAGATGAAGCGCCTCGGCTGGGCGATCGACTGGGAACGCGAGGTCGCCGCGCACCAGCCGACGTTCTACCGCTGGACGCAGTGGCTCTTCCAGCAGTTCGTCGCGCACGACCTCTGTTACCGGCGCGAGGGGCCGGTCAACTGGTGCCCGAACGACCAGACCGTCATCGCGAACGAGTACGTCGTCGACGGCCACTGCGAGCGCTGCGGCGCCGAGGTCGAGCTGCGGAACATGACGCAGTGGTTCATGCGCACGACCGCGTACGCCGACGAGCTGCTCGAGTATCCGGGCGCGGACTGGCCGGAGAAGACGAAGGCGATCCAGCGCAACTGGATCGGGCGCTCCGAGGGCGCCGAGGTTCTGTTCCGCTGCGAGGAGACCGGCGACGACATCGCCGTCTTCACGACGCGCCCCGACACGCTGTTCGGCGCGACGTTCATGGTGCTCGCGCCCGAGCATCCGTTCGTCGACGCACACGCGAGCGACGAGGCGAAGGAGTACGCGCGGCGCGCCGGCGCGCGCTCGGTCGAGGATCGCTCAGCCGCGGTCGAGAAGACAGGCGTCTTCACGGGTCTCCACGCGGTCAATCCGGGGAATGGCGAGAAGCTCCCAATCTGGGTCGCCGACTACGTCCTCATGGACTACGGCACCGGCGCGATCATGGCCGTCCCCGTGCACGACGAGCGCGACGGCGAGTTCGCGGAGACGTTCTCACTGCCCGTCGTCCAGGTGATCGACGAGGCCGGGAAGCTCGTCAACTCCGGGCGTTTCGACGGCATGCCCGCCGACGAGGCGAAGCGTGCGATCGTCGCGGAACTCCAGCAGGACGGCCGCGCGAAGGCGACCGTCAACTACCGCCTCCGCGACTGGAGCGTCTCGCGGCAGCGCTACTGGGGCTGCCCGATCCCCTTCATCCACTGCGAGAGGTGCGGCGTCGTGCCGGTGCCGGCGAGCGACCTGCCGGTGATCCTCCCCGACATCGAGGACTACGCCCCGAAGGGCATGTCCCCGCTCGCGCAAAACGAGCAGTACATGAACGTCACATGCCCGCAGTGCGGCGGCGCGGCACGGCGCGACCCCGACACGATGGACACGTTCGTCGACTCGTCGTGGTACTTCCTGCGCTACATCGACTCGCACAACGACGAGGCGCCGTTCGACCCGTTCGTCGTCAACTACTGGCTGCCCGTCTCGCAGTACATCGGTGGCATCGACCACTCGACCGGCCACCTCCTGTACTCGCGCTTCTTCGTGAAGGCGATGAACGACTGGGGGATGGTCGGCTTCCGCGAGCCGTTCGAGCGGGTGTTCCACCAGGGCTGGGTGACGCTCGGCGGGACGAAGATGTCGAAGACGAAGGGCAACGTCGAGGGGCCGGACGCGATCGTCGACTTTTACGGCGCCGACGCGACGCGGCTGACGATCCTCTTCATGGGGCCGGCGGATCAGGACATGGAGTGGACGCCCGACGGGGCGGAGGGCATCGGCCGCTTCCTGCGCCGGCTGTGGCGGCTCGTGCACGAAGTCGCGGAGAAGGCGCCGGCCTCCGGCGAGCCCGGCCCGCTCACGCGCAAGGCGAACGAGACGATCGCGCGCGTGACCGACGACGTCCTGCGCCGCTTCCAGTTCCACACGCCGATCTCCGCGGTGATGGAGCTGTGCAACGAGATCTCGGCGGCGCCCGACGCGCCGGGCGCGCGCTTCGCGATGGAGACGGCCGTGTCGCTGATCCAGCCGTACGCGCCACACATCGCCGAGGAGCTGTGGGGCGTGCTCGGCCATGAGCGGCTGTGGGAGACCCCGTGGCCGGAGGCGGACGAAAGCCAGCTCGTGAGGGACACGTTCGAGCTCGTCGTGCAGGTCAACGGCAAGGTGCGCGACCGCTTCGAGGTCGAGGCGGGGCTGAGCGAGGACGAGCTCGTCGCTCGCGCGCGCGGCTCGGAGCGAGTGCAGTCGTTCCTCGACGGAGCGGAGCCGCGAAAGACGATCGTCGTCCCCGGCAAGCTCGTGAACTTCGTCGTTTAGGGTCGCGCTATGGAGATCGTCAACCTGCTCTCGATCCCGGTCGGCGGAGCGATGGAGCACGAAGGATTTCGGGTCCGCGGCGTCGGCGTCGGCCGGAGGATCGGCGCCGAGCTGCTCGGCGGTGGTCTCTACGAGATCGATCCGGGCAAGAAGTTGTGGCCGTATCACGTGCACCACGCGAACGAGGAGTGGGTCGTCGTTGTCCGAGGCCGGCCGACGCTGCGCACGCCAGACGGCGACCGCGAGCTCGTCGAAGGCGACGTCGCCTGCTTCCCGCGCGGTGCTGCAGGCGCGCATCAGCTCCGAAACGCGACCGACGAGACAGTCCGGGTGCTGATGCTGTCGACGATGCTCTCACCGGAGTTCATCGAATATCCCGATAGCGGGAAGGTGCTTGCGAAGGATGCGAAGGACGACGACATCTTCATGGGCCGCCTCGGCGAGCCGGCCGAGTACTGGGACGGCGAGTCCTAGCTAGCGCTCGCGCGGCTGCGGCCGGTCGACGTTCCAGTGACGGCCGACTGACGCGTACCAACGGAGCCCGTCCTCGGCCTCCCGCGGGGTGAGAAGAAAGCGGCTGATCGCGCGCTGTCCTCCTTCGAAGTCACCATAGAGGACGTCGATGCTCATCCGTTGCGGCGCTTCGACCGCAGCTCGCGCCTCCGCGTACGCGTCGGCTGAGGTGTCCCGCAGGGCGCCCTGCCAGAAGCCGACGTCCCCCGGCGCGATCTAGAGGTCGCGTGTGAGCTGCGTGAAGTCGTCGAGCGCCGTTGGTCGCATGTCCGGCCCGAGCTGAATCGCGGGAAAGAGGTGCCAGCCGTGAAGGACGGCGATCCCTGTCCCGACGTTGCGGACGGCGATCGCGAGATACACCGCTTCGTCCGTTGCGCGAACGGCTCCCTGTCCGCCGGGGGCGTACAGCCAGACGTCGTCGTGGAAGCCGACCTTCTGGGGCGGATCGTCCACGCGGGAGGCGACGAGAAGGGGCCGCTGCGCGGCGAGGAGGGACATCTCCGCCACGCGTGCGGCGCGGTTCGCGGAGCGGACGGACGCGACGGTCACGCCCGCGAGGACGAGCGTCCCGCCGGCGGACGCGAGAGCGGAGATCGTCACCCAGTCGGCCATTTCGTGACCCTATCGCCACGAAGTCTCGACAGACACGGCACGCCTCAACGGGCAGCGTTGGCGTGTGGCCTTTCTTCAATCGCTCACGCGGAGGCAACTCTTCGGCGGCGCGCTCGCGGTGGCCGTGGTGCTCGTCCTCGGGTTCCGGCACTTCGGAGGCGGCGCTGCCGGTGCCGCGGCTCCGAGCTACGCGCCCCTCCCCGCGCGCACCGCGAAGCCTGCGGCGGCGAAGCTCCTGGTCATCGACGTCGCGGGAGACGTCCGGCGTCCCGGCCTCTACCAGGTGCCCGCCGGCTCGCGGGTCGACGATGCGATCGCGGCGGCCGGCGGCGCGACGCGCAAGGCACAGCTCGACGCGGTCAACCTCGCGGCGCCGGTGGCCGACGGGGAGCAGATCGTCGTCCCGGGTAGCGGCGCGGGCGGCGCCGCGGCGGCTTCCTCCCCCGCCGGCTCGTCGCCGTCTGCGCCGCTCGATCTCAACTCCGCGAGCCTCGAGCAGCTCGAGGCGCTGCCGGGGATCGGGCCCGTTACCGCGCAGAAGATCCTCGACTACCGACAGCAGCACGGCGCATTCCACGCGGTGGCGGAGCTCGAGGGCGTGCCGGGGATCGGGCCCGCGCACATGGCGCAGCTGAAGGATCTGGTGATCCCGTGACTTGAGCTGGCGGCTACCGCATATCGTCGTCGGTGCCGTGTGCGTCGGTTGCGCGGGTGCCAACGCGGCGCGCGTGCCGGCGCTTCCAGCCGTGCTCGCAGCCGGTGTCGCCGGCGGGCTCGTGCTCGTTCTCGCCGACCAGCGTTCCCGCCTCGTGTTGTCGGCGATCGCGGTCGTCCTCGGCAGCTGGGCGTGGGGGAGCGTCCGCCTCGCGGAGCTCGATCGGAGCGTCCTTGTCCCGCACATAGGCACCGTCGAGCGCGCGCTCGTCGAGGTGGACGAATCACCGAGAGCCGGCAGTTTCGACCAGCGCGCGCGGGCGATTCTGCTCCGTTGGGGCTCGCTCCGCCCGGCCGAGCCGGTCTACCTCCAGCTGCCGCTCGGCCGTTCCCCGCCGCCGGGCGCCGACATCTCGCTGCTTGCCGAGCTCCGCGCGCCGACCGGGCCGTCGAACGGCTTCGACGAGGGGACATGGCTGCGACGGCAAGGGATCCATGTCGTTCTCCGCGCGAAGGGATCGTGGCGCGTCGTCGGGCGGCGGGGTGGGATCTACGCGCTGGGCGACCGCGTCGAGCGGTGGCTCGCGGGTGACAGCGCACGAGGCCTGAGCGGGGAGCGTCGGAACGTCATCGAAGCGATCGTGCTCGGCCGGTCGAGTCTCGTCGGCGAGTCGCTACTTCCCGACTTCCGCGCCTCCGGTCTGTACCACTGCCTCGCTGTCGACGGGCTGAAGGTGGCGACGATCGCGCTCGCGGTCGTGACGCTCGTTCTCCTCGCCGGCCTGGGAAGGCTCGTGGCCGAGATCGCAGCGCTCGCCGCCGTCGCCGCGTACGCGCTCGCGGTCGGCCTCCACCCGTCGGTCGTACGGGCCGGGATTGCCGCCGCCCTCGGCTCGCTCGCGTGGCTCGCGGCGCGCCAGCGCGACCGGTGGCAGGCCCTCCTCGTCGGCGCGGCGGTCCTCCTTGCCTGGAACCCGTACTCGCTTCTCGACGCTGGCTTCCAGCTCTCGTTCGCGGCCGTCGCGTCGATCTTCGTCGTCACGCCGCGCGTCGTCCGCGCGCTCGAGGGCTACCCCGTCTCGCACGAGGTCGCGCAGCTGATCGGCGTCTCGACCGCCTGCGGCTTGGCCACCGCGCCGGTGACCTGGCTCCAGTTCCACGAGATCTCCCTCGTGACCGTCCCGGCGAACGTGGTCGCGGTCCCCGTGGTCGTGGAGGTGCTCGGCCTCGCGCTCCTGACGGCGGCCATTGCACCGTTCGCGCCACCGGTCGCGGCCGCGCTCGCGTGGATCAACGGCTGGGGCGCATGGCTCGTCGCGGCGTGCGCCCGCGTGTTCGGAAGCCTGCCGGCGGCCGAGATCACGTCGGGCCGCTGGGCCGCAGTCCTCGGCCTGGGCGCGGTCGGGGCAGCCGCCTATGCTTGGCAACGTGGCGAACGAACGCGCGCTGAAGCCCGTCTACCTGTTCATGGGGAGCGACCGGCCGAAGATCGCGCTCGCTCTCCAGCGGCTCCGGGCACGGATCGGTGAGGACGCGACGGAGAACCTCCACGCGTCCGAGGCGTCCGGCGCCGACGCGGTCTCGGCTTGCAACTCCCTCGGCCTCTTCGGCGGTGAGTCCCGCGCGGTGGTCGTCTCCGGTGTCGAAGCGTGGAAGGCCGCCGACGTCAAGGAAGTCGAGCAGTACCTCGCCTCGCCCGCCCCCGACACCGTCCTCGTCCTCGTCGCCGAAGCGGTGAAGAAGGACTCCGCGCTCGCGAAGGCGGTCGCGAAAACGGGCGACTTCATCCCGTACGAGGTGAGCAAGAAGCAAATGCCGGAGTGGGTCGGCGAGCAGTTCGCGCGCCTCGGCGCGACCGCCGATCGCGATGCCTGCCGCTCCCTCGTCGAGGCGGTGGGTGACGACATCGGCGATCTCGCCTCCGAGATCCAAAAGCTCGCGACGTGGGCGAACGGCGAGGCGATCACCCGTGCCGTCGTCGAGGAGCTCGCCGTCGGCCGCGCCGAGACGCCAATCTTCGCGGTGACGGACTCGTGGGGAAGTCGCGACGTCGCGGGCACCCTGCGAGCGACCGAGTCGCTGTTCGAGCGCTCGTCGCGTGCGCGCTCCGGCGAGCTGATGCGGATCATCGGCTCGCTCGTCAGTCACGTCGGCCGCGTCCGGAAGATCGCCGCGCTCGCCGACGAGGGCGTCCGGTCGAGCGAGATCGCCTCACGGCTCAAGGTGCATCCCTTCGTCGCAGAGAAGTCAGCGCGCCAGGCCCGCAACTTCTCAGCCGACGAGCTCGCGCAGGCGACGGTCAAGCTCGCCGAACTCGACGCAGGCGCAAAGGGCGGGTCGCGGCTCCCCGCGGACCTTCAGCTCGAGCGGACGCTCGTCGAGATCACAAGCCCCGCGAAGTAGCGGGCGGCGCTAGCTCTCGTCGGCGGGCGTGCCGGCGGCGAGCTTCGCGGCCTGCGACTTGCGGCGCGCGACGGTGTTCTTGTGGAGGACGCCGCTGGAGACGGCGCGGTCGAGCCAGCGGACGAGCTCGCGGTGCGCGGTCTCGGTGGCCTCGGAGTCGGCGGCCTCGGACGCCTCGCGTAGCCGCCGCATCAGCGTCTTCGCGGTGGAGCGCCAGCGCAGATTCTCCTGCCGCTGGCGGGCCGCCTGGCGCACGCGCTTCTCCTGTTGCTTGATATTCGGCATCTCGTGAAAGCGCCCGCGAAACGCGGGCCGGGCGATGGTAGCAACCCCTCTCCCTATGCTGCCTTCGTGGAAGAGGCAGAGGACGAGGTCGACCGGGAGCGACGCGCGAGGCAGCTCGAACGCGACCGGCGCCGGCGCGAGCAGGGAAAGCAGACGTACTTCGAAGACACACCGGCCGACACGTTCGTCGAGTCGGCTCCGCCGGATGAGCCGACCGCGATCGTCGAGCGCAGCGACCTCGAGCTACCGCCCCCGGTAGAAGGCCTCGAGTCGACTCCACCCGCTCGACCCAACGAGATCGTCGGGCGCAGCGATCTCGAGCTACCGGTCGAGGAGCCGCCCATAGAGGGAGAGTTGCCCGAGGCCCAGCGTGGGCTCGCCCGCTCGGGAGTCATCTTCGCGGTCGCAACGGGCCTTTCACGGGTCGTCGGCCTGGTCCGGGAGATCGTCCAGGCGGCGGTGTTCGGGATCTCGGGCCCGGTCAACGCCTTCGAGATCGCGTTCCTCATCCCGAACACGGTGCGCTCGCTCGTTGCCGACTCGGCGTTGTCGGCCGCGTTCGTCCCGGTCTTCAGCGACCTCCTCGTCAAAGGCGAGCGGCAGCGTGCATGGCGAGTCGCGTCGTCGCTCTTTTGGCTGATGCTGCTCGGGCTCGGAGGCCTGACGGCGCTCTTTGTCGTGATCGCGCCATGGGTGATGGCGCTCTTCGGCTTCGGTCCCGGCCACAAGTACGCGGTGCTCGCAGCCGGCCTCGCGCGCATTCTCTTCCCGCTCGTGCTCGTGCTCGGCCTGACGGGGATCGTCGTCGGAGTCCTCAACAGCTACGACCACTTCACCATTCCGGCGCTCACGCCGATCGCGTGGAACCTCGTCATCCTCCTCGGGCTCGGGCTTGGCGTGCAGAGCTCGCACGCGCAGTCGACGCGGCTCTACTGGTACGCCGCGGCCATCCTCGTCGCGACCATCGTCCAGTTCCTGTTGCCGCTGCCCTGGCTGCGCGGCCGGGACGACCGACTACGGATGGCGATCGACATCCACGACCCCGCCGTAAAGCAGACGTTCAAGCTGATGCTGCCGGTGACGATCGGGCTCGGCCTGATCAACATCAACGCGGCGATCGACCAGCTCTTCGCGACGCACTTCCTCGATCCGCTTCAGGCGCCCGCGGCGATCGTGCGCGCTTTCCGCCTGTACATGCTCCCGCAGGGCGTGTTCTCCGTCGCCGTCGCGACCGTCCTGTTCCCGCTGCTGTCGCGGCACTCGGCGCGCGAGGACTGGGAGGGGTTCAAGACGACGATCGCGATGGGCCTCCGGTTCATCTCGTTCCTCCTGCTTCCGGCAAGCGCGGCGGCGGCTGTGCTGGCCATGCCGATCGTGCGGCTCCTGTACCAGCACGGTGTGTTCACGGCCGAGCAGACGCACGTCGTTGCGCCGTGCCTGGCGGCGTTCGCGCTCGGGTTGACGTTCAACGGGACGATGCTGATGCTCAACCGCGGCTTCTTCTCGCTGCAGTCGGCGTGGATCCCGACCGTCGTCGCGCTCATGAACCTCGCGATCAATGCGGGCCTCGACGCGGCGTTCTACCGCGTCGGAGTCTGGGGGATCCCGCTCTCGACCTCGATCGTCAACATCGCCGGCACGTGGGCGATGCTCATCCTCTTCCGGCGGCGCCTCGGCGGCTTCGACATGCGGGAGACGGTGGAGCGGTTCATGCTCGTCGCGGTCGCGTCGGCGGTGCTCGCTGCGGTCGCGTGGTGGACATGGCACCTCCTCGACTTGGGGCTCGGCCAGTCCCTGGCGGCGCAGATCGTCTCTCTCGGCAGCGCGCTCGTCCTCGGCTACGCCGCCTTCTTCGGTGTGTGCCGGTTGTTGGACGTGCGTGAGCTGGAGACGCTGCTGCGCCTGCGACGCGGCGGCGCTTGACGCGCGCCGCGCGTGTCGCGACACTCGCGCCGACAACGACGAGGAGGTTGAAGCGTGTCAGTGCTCATGACCATGGTGCTCGACGGCGACGGTGCGAATCTCGAACGCTTTGCGGCGGAGAACCCCGATCAGATCAAGGCCATCCGCGACCACGCCGTCGAGCACGGCCTGATCGGGCATCGGTTCTATGCGTCCGAGGGCCAGATCATGGTCGTCGACGAGTGGCCCGACGCGGAGAGTTTCCTCTCGTTCTTCGGCCACGTCGAAGGCGAGGTCGCCGCGATGATGGAAGCCGTCGGAGTCACCGGCCGGCCGCAGCCGATGTTCTGGCGCGAGCTCGAGTCGCACGACAAGTACGGCTGGGGGGAGTAGCCGAGCGAGACGACCGTCGCCGGCCCGCCACTTCCGTCGGGCCGGCGCGGTGCGGCAGCCGGCACGAAGGTCGCCGTGACCGACTGGGCCTGAGTCATGGTCACGGTGCACGTGCTGCCCGTACCGACGCACGCTCCGCTCCAGCCGCTGAAACGCGAGCCGGTCGCGGGGGCCGCAGTCAAGGTGACCTGCGTGCCGTAGCTGAAGCCGTGCGAGCACGTGCTGCCGCAGGAGATTCCGGGGGTCGTCGAGGCGACGCGTCCCGTGCCGAACCGGTGCACCGCGAGGGTCTCGAGAATCAGCGTGAAGGTGGCGGTGGCGGAGCGGGCCTGGCTCATGGTCACGGTGCACGTGCTCGTCCCGGTGCACGCTCCCGTCCAGCCGGCGAAACGGGAGCCGGTCCCCGGGGTGGCGGTGAGGGTGACCTTCGTGCCGTATGCGAAGCTGCTCGAGCAGGCGCTTCCGCACGAGATCGCGTCCGGCTTGGAGGTCACGCTCCCCGATCCGTTTCCGCCCGCGCGAACCGTGAGCAACTCGGGCATGAGGTTGAGGGTCGCGCTGACCGACTGCGCCTGGTTCATGGTCACCGCGCAGGTGCCGGTTCCGGTGCACGCTCCCGTCCAGCCGACGAAGACCGAACCGGTCGCCGGGCTCGCGGTGAGGATGACCGTCGCGCCGTAGTTGAAGGTCGTCGAGCACGTGCTGCCGCAGGAGATTCCCGCGGGGTTGGAGGAGACGGTGCCAGAGCCGTTTCCCGCCCGGCTCACGGTGAACGGCTCGGGAATCCGGGTGAAGGTCGCGGTGACCGACTGGGCCTGCGTCATGGTCACGGTGCAGCCGCCGGTGCCCGTGCAGGCGCCCGCCCAGCCGCTGAAGCGCGCGCCGAGGGCCGGTGTGGGGGAGAGCGTGACCGTCGCGCCGTAGGGGAAGCTGCTCGAGCAGATCGTCCCGCAGGAGACGCCGGTCGGCTCTGAGCTCACGCTGCCGTAGCCGTCGCCGGCCCGGCTGATGGTGAGAGTCGCGGAGACGAGGGTGAAGGTCGCGGTGACCGAGGCACTTTGGCTCATGGTCACGGTGCACCTGCCGGTGCCGGTGCACGCGCCAGACCAGCCGACGAAGACCGAATCGGCTCTGGGTGTGGCCGCCAGCGTCACCGACGTGCCCGGGCCAAAGCCGCGCCAGCAGGTCGAGCCGCAGACGATCCCGCTCGGATCGCTCGCGACCGCGCCGGACCCGGTTCCGGCGGCGGCGAGCGTGAGGGTCGGGTCGACTGCGGCGGATGGGTCGAAGGCGTCCGTTGCGAACTCGTAGCCGATGCGATCGTGCGGCGAGACGGCGAAGGCGAGCCCGGTCGGCGACATGGGCGCGTCGATGAAGCTGCCGTCCTCCGGCGCCGCAAGCGTCAGCCAGCCGCGTGGTTGGCCCTGTCCCAGCAGGTCGGAGCCCAGGCCGTCGCCCGCGAAGGCTTTCAGTGCCTGCGGCTGCGCGGAGCTCCAGCCGGCGGCCGGGCGGTCGTAGATGTAGATCGCGCCCTGGGCGGCATTGAATCCGACGGTCTCGAGCGCACCGCAGATGATGCGCGCGCCGTCTTGAGCGAGTGTCGGGCACTGGAGGCCGGGCTGCGACAGCTGCGTGCCGGCGCGCCAGCCGGCCGCGTCGCGCTCGAGCACCCACGACGAGCCCGAGCTGCCGATCACTGCGGTGGCGCCGTCTTCGGAGAGGGCCGTGTCGAGACCGAACCGCTGGCTCTCGACGGGGACGGGGGAGTGGATCGTCTGTGCCCGTGTCCACACGCTGCCGACGCGTGTGTACGCATAGACGAGGCCGGCGGCGGTGAGGGCCGCATCGTCGCAGTCGGGGCTTCCGACGAGCATCGTCGCGCCGTCCCCGGAGAGACTCAGGAGCCGCGGCCCGATCGTGTGCGCGCAGCCGCCGTTCGGGGACGGGAGCGTCACCTGCTGCTCCGCGCTCCAACCGCCGGGCGACTCGACGTAGACGTCTGCGCGGAGGACGCTGCCTCCGGACGGGCCGAGGCCGGCCGCGAGCATCGCCACGCGGTTTCCGCTGTCGGAGATCGCTCCGCCGATGCCGAAGTAGCCGCAGCCCTCCCAGGTCAGGGATCCACGCGCGTCGGCTCCCGGCGGGTAGAGCACGGCGTCCAGGCTCCAGCCGGTGTTGCCGCGGCGGTAGACGTACGCGGCGCAGCGGTAGCGTCCCCCAGACGGATCCGGATCCCAGACGCGCGCCATGTCCGGCGCGACGAGCAGCGTCGTTCCGTCGGCGGAGAGTTGCGTGACCGTCCCGAAGTCGGAGCAGTTCGCCCACCGCGCGGCAGGGTCACCGGCATAGCCCGGGAGGCTCGGTGCCGTCACCGCGCCGTCGGCGACCCAGCCGGAGCTCGTGCGCCGCTCGAGGAACACGCCGCCGGTGTCGGTCGAGTCGTAGCCGCAGTAGCCGGACGGCGGGTTGAAGATCGTCTTGGCGCGCTCGCTTCCGTCGGCGGAGACGGCGACGTTGTAGAACGAGCTGAAGTCGCCGGGGCCCCGCTGGAGCGCGGACCCGGGCACGAATGGGTCACGTCCGGCAGGAGCCGAGAGCGGCTGCTGGCGCCACCCGGCAGGGCTGCCGGAAGCGCGGAAGGTGGCGGTCACGTCCCCGATCCCCGTCGCGGCAACGGTGCAGGCGTCGGAACCACTGCATGCGCCGCCCCAGCCGACGAAGATCGAGCCCGAGCCCGGCGTCGCCGTAAGGGTCACGGTCGTCCCGAGAGGGACGGATGCCGCACACGTCGCGCCACAGTCGATCGCCGCGGGGTCGGAGCGGACAGTTCCCTCGCCGGTTCCGCGCAGCCGGAGGCAGACGATCCCCCAGTCGGGACGCGTCGGATCGGTCGCGGCGGCGACGTTGATCTGGCCGCACGTCGCCACCTTGCCGGCGAGGCTCGCCAGCGGGCTTGCAGTAGTCAGGAGGCGCATCCGGACCTGTTGCATCGTCCAGTCGGGGTGCTCGGCCCAGAGCAGCGCAGCCGCGCCCGTGACCTGGGGCGCCGCCATCGACGTCCCGCTCAGCGCCCCGTAGCCGCTCGGGTTGCTCAGCGGGCCGCTCGTGAGCATCGTGCTGAGGATGTCCTGACCCGGCGCCGCCACGAGGACGCTCGTGAAGCCGTAATCGGAGAACGATGCGAGCCCTTGCGAGGAGGTCGTCGCGGCGACCGAGATGATGTTGTCGAGCGGATAGCTCGCCGGATAGAAGGGCATGAGGTCGTTGTCGTAGCCGGCGTTGCCCGCGGCAGCCACGTAGAGGAGCCCCTTCCGGCCGGCAGCGGCGATCGCGTCCTCTTCGGGCTGGTAGCCGCCGTAGTTGCCGCCGAAGCTCGCGTTCGCGATCTTCGCGCCGTGATCGACCGCGTACTGGAGGGCCGACACCTCGTCGTCGAGGGAGCACGATCCTCCGGCGTCGCAGATCTTGAGGGGCATGATGCTCACGTGTGAGCCGGCGCCGGCCACGCCGACACCGTTGCCACCGATCGCGCCGATTATCCCGGCGACGTGCGTGCCATGTCCCAGGTCGTCTGACGGGTCGCTCGTGTTGTCGACGAAGTTCCAGCCGGGGACGAGGTTCGCCGCGAGGTCGGGATGGTGGAGATCGACGCCGGAGTCGAGGACGGCCACGGTGACATTGGTGCTCCCGGCTGTCCGATCCCAGGCCGCCGGAGCCCCGATCGCCTGTAGAGCCCACTGGCTCGAGTAGAGCGGGTCGTTCGCTGTCGCTGCCGTCCGGACGATGACATCCGGAACGGCGTACTCCACGCGTGGGTCCCGTGAGAGCGCGGCGATCGCACTCACCACCGACTGGCCGCGCGGAAGGTGCAGCAGCTCGAGCCTCGGCACGAGGTGGTACGCGGTGGAGCCCGTCGCCTCGACGTCCGCACGGGCAGCGATGCGCGTGGCGGCCGGCGTGCCCGCGCGAAAGCGAACGAGCACCCGATGCGGCACGACGCTCGTTCCGCGCGCAATCGCCATGACTCCGTCCGGCGAGACGATCAATCCCGTGTGCGAGGGACGAGCAGCCACGACCTGCACCGGAGACGGGCCTGCGCTGCCGAGGCGTTCCGGGCTGCGCTGCCCAGCCGCAGCGGCCGGCCCGAGGACGAGGAGGCAAGCGCCAATCGCCGCCAGGAGGAAGAGAAGCCGGACCTTGCCGGCCGCCCTCGCGAGTGTCGATTCACGTGCGTCGTGCATGAAATCTCGCTCCATTCGGTCGACCTGGACGCCGTCGTCTCTCTCCCTGTCGGCGCAGACCGATGGCCGCGATATCCGCGAATCACACGCTGCTGGCTACGTAATTGCGCGATTTCGACTCACCCTTCTGGGGGTGCGCGGACCGCGCGGTCGAGCAGGGCTTCGCCGGCGAGCTGGCTACGCGGCAGCCGGCGGTGGCGTCGGGGGCGGCTCGTTCAGCAGGAGCCAGAACATCCCGAGATGCTTCACCGCCTCGACGAAATCCCCGAAGTCGACCGGCTTGCGGACATAGGCGTTCGCGCCGAGGCCGTATCCCTTCAGGCGATCCTCCTCCTCGAGAGAGGACGTGAGGATCACGACGGGGACGAGCTTCGTGCGCTCGGACGACCGCATGTGCTCGAGCACCTCCAGACCGCCCACCTTCGGCAGCTTGAGGTCGAGCAGCACGATAGACGGCAGCTCCTCCGACATGTCGTCGAGGATCGCGATTGCCTCGCTGCCGTCGTGCACCACGCGCAACTCGTTGACCATGTTGTTCTTGAGGAGCGCTCGCTGTGTCAGAGCGATGTCGTCCGGATTGTCGTCCACGAGCAGGACCTTTCTTCTGCTCGGCATCACTCGCGATTCCTTTCCGGGAGGGTGAAGTAGAAGGTTGCTCCCTCGTCGACCGCTCCCTCGGCGCGCACGACGCCGCCGTGGCGAGCGACGATGCGGGCGACGGAGACGAGACCGATCCCGGTGCCGGGGAAATCCGACGACGGGTGGAGGCGCTGGAACGGCTGGAAGAGCTTCGCGGCGAATGCAGGCTCGTACCCAACGCCATTGTCGCGGACGAAGAACGCCCCGTCCTTGCGGCCGACGTCGATTTTGGCCGGGTTGCGCGGGCGGGTGAACTTCCACGCATTCCCGATTAGGTTCTCGAGCACGGCGCGGATGAGGGCTCGGTCGCCCGTCGCCCCGAGCCCGTCCTCGACGCGGATGTCGACCTCCCGCTCGGGCTCGGTGTGCCGCAGTGTGGCGACAACCTCGCGAGCGAGCTCCGAGATGTCCACCAGAGTCATGCGCAGCTCCTGGCGGCTGACACGAGAGAGCGCGAGGAGATCGTCGAGCAGCCTCGCCATCTGCTGGGCGGCGCGCGGATTCGGTTCGCGTGCGAGCGGCCCGTCTCGTCGAGCGCCGCTCCGTAGTCCTCGAGCAGAGCCTGTGCGAAGCCGTCCATCGCGCGGAGGGGCGCGCGGAGGTCGTGGGATACCGAGTACGTGAACGCCTCGAGCTCCGCGACGCGGCGGGCGAGCTCATCGTCGGCGTACGCACGCCCGATCGCGGCCGAGAGAAGGCTCGCGATCGTCTCGAGGAACTCGACTTCGCCGGGCTCGAACGTCCGCCGCTCACGGCTGAATGCGCTGAGCACCCCCCAGGGCCGGTCGTAACCCCGTACCGGCACGCTTACGCCGCTCACGACTTCGTGCTCGGCGAGGAGCCGGGACGGGACGAAGCGGGTCTCGGTCTCGAGATCCTCGACGACGACGGGCTGTCCGACCTGCAGCGTGTAGCCGGACTGCGATTCCTCGCCGCCGAGGAGCGTCCCGATGAGCCCCGGATCGAAGCCGTACGCGGACATCAGGCGCAGGCCCGAGCCGCCGGGGGCGACCTCGAGGACCTTGACGAAGTCGGTCTGCAGCGCCTCGGCGACGACTGTCGCGACGACGAAGAGGAGTGCAGGGACAGGCTCTCCACCGAGTGCCCGGCGGCTGAAATCGACTGCCGCGGCGCGCTGGCGGCCCGACTTTGCGGCCGCTGCCTGGAGCTCCTCCAGGCTCTCGGGTTGCGACGCAGTCACGTCAGCAACTTCTGTCGGATGGCGAGCGCGACAGCCTCGGTCCGGGTCGTGGCCCCGAGCTTCGTCATCGCCTTGCCGAGATGCGTGCGCACCGTCGCGGGCGCGATGAAGAGACGGCGTCCAATCTCCTCGTTCGCGTGGCCCTCGGCGAGGAGGCGCAGCACGTCCCGCTCGCGGGCCGTCAGAACGCGTGAGGCGTCCATGACGAGGCCGGCCGCCACGACGGGGTCGATGTAAATGCCTCCCGTGAGAACCGTCTCGATCGCCCGCTTGAGATCCCGCAGCGGCGAGTCCTTCTGCACAAAACCGCGGACTCCGGCGTCGAGCGCGTCGGAGAGCGAGGTCGTGTCGCCCACGCCGGTGTACGCGACCACGAACGTGTCGGGTGCCTTCTCCGCCGCACGTCTGGCCAGCGAGATGCCGTCGAGCCCGGGCATGTGCAGGTCGACGACTGCGAAGTCCGGTTGCTCGCGCTCGATCTGCGCCAGGGCCTCGGCCCCGTTCCCGGCGGTGGCGACCACGGCGAACCCCTGCGAGGTGAGGTGGTCGCAGAGGAAGGCGACGATCGCGGGGTGGTGGTCGGCGACGACGCAGCGGGCGGTCACGTCCGCGCCTCCATGATCTCCACCACGTCGTCGAGACTTCCGAGGAAGCACTCGAGGACTTCGGGGTCGAAGCCGTGCTGCTCCGAGCGGAGAACGGCGAGCGCCTGGTCGAGCCTCAGCCGCGCCCGGTAGGGGCGGTCGCTCGTGATCGCATCGAAGACATCCGCGAGCCCCGCGATCCGGCCCTCGAGCGGGATCTCCAGTCCCACGAGGCCGCGCGGATACCCGCTGCCGTCGAAGCGCTCGTGGTGGGTATACGCGATCAGGGCCGCAAGGTCGAGCAGCGGTTCGTCGGCGCCGGCGAGGAGGTCGTGCCCGATCTGGGCATGCGTCTCCATCAGCTTGCGTTCTTCGGGCGTGAGCGGCCCTTGCTTGTCGAGGATTGCGTCGGAGATCGCGATCTTCCCGACGTCGTGGAGCTTGCTCGCGAGCTCGATCAGGTCGCAGGATCGCGTGCTGCCGCCGAGCCTGCGGCAGAGCAGCGAGCAATAGCGCCCCACGCGCTCGACGTGCCGTCCTGTCGTGTCGTCACGCAACTCGATCGCGCGACCGAGCCGTTCCACCGTCTCGACGCGCGAACGGGCGAGTTCGGCCTCGCGGCTCTTCAGCCGCGCCACGAGCTCGTTGAGCGCGCGAGTCCGCTCGATGTCGATCACGAGACCATCGCCGCCCTCACCGCGTTCACGAGCTCGTTCGGCGTGAACGGCTTCTGCAGCAGCGGCACGTTCGGCTCGAGCTCGTGGACAGTCGACCGCAGTCCGTCGGCGTAGCCGGAGATGAGGATCCTGCGGATACCGGGCCGGCGTTCGAGGACCGTGGCGGCGAGGTCGTATCCGCTCATGCCGGGGAGCATCACGTCGGAGATGAGGAGATCGATCGGCTGGTCGGCGTTCGCAACGATCTCGAGCGCGTCGCTCGGGCGTTCGGCCGCCAGCACGGTGTAGCCGTGCTCCGTGAGAACGGACTCGAGGAGCTTGCGCACCGCGTCGTCGTCCTCGACGAGGAGGATGTGGCCCTGGCCTCGGGCTCCGCTCGACGAACTTTCGGCGGGATGGTCGGCTCCCGGCTCCGCCCCCCCCGGCAGCGGGCAGGAGGACGGTAAAGATCGTCCCCGCGCCCGGAGCGCTCTCGATGGAGACTGCGCCGCCGCTTTGCGCGACTGCGCCGTGCACGGTCGAGAGGCCGAGTCCGGTGCCGACGCCGGGGGCTTTCGTCGTGAAGAAGGGCTCGTAGATGTGGGCGAGTGTCTCGGCGTCGATCCCGGTCCCGGTGTCGCCGACGCGGACGGCGACGTACAGCGCCGGCTCGAGGTGGGGATCCGTCGACGTGTCGCCTTCCCCGATGTGGACGCTGTCCCAACCGATCGTGATCGCGCCGCCGGTAGGCATCGCGTCGCGCGCGTTCGTTGCAAGGTTGACGAGGATCTGCTCGAAACTCCCGGCGTCTACCCAGGCGTAGACCTGCTCGCCCGGGATTAGGACGAGCTCGATGTTCTCGGGCAAGAGCCGGCGGAGGAGGCGCTCGATGTTCTCCACGGCCTGGCCGATGTCGAGCGCTCGCGGCCTGAGGCTCTGCTTGCGGCCGAAGGCGAGCAGCTGCCGCGTCAAAGCCGCAGCCTGCTCGGCAGCCGCCACGATCGCCTCCGCCTTCTCCGAATGCGGCGTGTCGGCGAGCCTCTCCACGAGCTGAGCGCCGTAGCCGCGGATCACGAGGAGCACGTTGTTGAAGTCGTGCGCGATGCCGCCGGCGAGCTGACCGATCGCGTCGAGGCGGTCGCGCCGCTGCAGGAGCTCCTCGAGCTTGCGACGCTCGGTTACGTCGCGCGACGTGACGAGGATCCCCTCGATCGCCGGGTCGTGCAGGAGGGTCCGGCCGTACGACTCGAGGACGATCCACGAGCCGTCGCGGTGCTTCACGCGGTACTCCGCCGCATCGACCCAGTCGGGGTTCGTAACGCCGGCGGCGAACCTCTCCCGCATGATCTCGCGGTCGGCGGGGTGGACGAGGTCGAAGGACTTCGTTCCGAGGATCTCGTCCGGGGTGTAACCGAGCGTCCGCTCGAACGCCGGGTTCACGTAAACGAACCGGGCCTCCGCATCGAGGATCGAGACGACGTCGAGCGTGTTCTCGATCAGGCCGCGGTAACGGGCCTCGCTGTTGGCGAGCGCGAGCTTCTGCTGGGCGCGCTGCCGTGCGCCCGACACCTCGCGATCGAGGGCGTGGGGCAGCCGCGCCATCTGCTGCTTCGTGACGAAGTCGCGCGCGCCCGCCTGCATCGCCGCGACGGCCATGTCCTCGTTGATCGTTCCGGACACGACGATCGCCGGCGTATCGGGTGTGACGGCGCCCAGTCGAGCGAGCGCGTCGAGCCCGCTGAACTCCGGGAGGGAGTAGTCGACGATGACCGCATCCCAGGAATCGGCCAGCGCATCGTCGAGGGCTGCAAGAGAGTCGACGCGGTGATTCTCGACGCTGGGAAATTCTTGACTAATCGCGCGCAGGACGAGGAATGCATCGTCCTCGGAGTCTTCAACGAGAAGGACACGGAGTGGTGCGGGCTCGAGAACCCTCCCCACGATTGATAGAACCCTACCTACTCGTTCTTGCGACCGACGGGGGACTCCGGTGACGCGAATTGGCTTACGCGAATTCGCGACGAATGGCGGATTGCAAAGGCGCGCCCAATCCGACGATAGGTAAGGCGAGGCGGGAAGGGGCTCAGCCCTCGCGTTTTGCAATCGCGGGGGGTGAGGGATGTGTCCGGCACTTTCGGTTCACAGCGAGAATGCATCGGTGACGATCTCGTACCGGATCGACGGCGCGCGCGACGTCATCTTCGCGAGGTGGACGGGTCGCGTCGCCGCAGCCGACGTGGGCGACACTGGGAGCGCTACCTCGCCGATCCCGAGGGGGCACTGCGGCGGACGCTCGTCGACTTGCGGGGCGCCGAGATCGTCTCCACGGGCTAGGAGTTCGACGAGCTCTCCGCACGATCGACGAACCGACGCCGGGCGATCTGTACTGGACGAGGGTGAATCGTCCTCGACGGCCCGGTGAGTTCGGCGTGGCGCGCCCGTACCGCGTGTTCGCCGAGCGGTACAGCACCGACGCGATTTCGAGAGCGAAGACGACGCCCTCGGTTGGCTGACCGCCGAGCCCGTACGGTAGAGCGGCCGCCCGCGGTGGCGCAGGGCGACGCGACGCCGGAGAACGAGGACGGCACGGCGACCCCGCGGACGAGGGGCCGGGTAGGTCGAGACAGCCGAGCCGCGGACGGCCCCCAGTACCATCGCCGACGGGATGGATCAGAGCCGCATTCGCAACTTCTCGATCATCGCGCACATCGACCACGGCAAGTCGACGCTCGCCGATCGCATCCTCGAGGTGACCGAGGCAGTGTCAGCGCGCGACATGCGCGATCAGCTACTCGACTCGATGGACCTCGAGCGCGAGCGCGGAATCACGATCAAGGCGCAAGCCGTTCGTGTCTCGTGGAAGGGGCACGAGCTCAACCTCATCGACACGCCGGGGCACGTCGACTTCACGTACGAGGTGTCGCGCTCGCTCCAGGCGTGCGAGGGCGCACTCCTCGTCGTCGATGCCGCGCAGGGCATCGAGGCGCAGACGCTCGCCAACGCGTACCTCGCCGTCGACAACGGCCTCGAGATCGTCCCGGTCGTGAACAAGATCGACCTGCCCGCGGCTGATCCGGATGGCGCGTCGATGGAAGTCGCAGATCTCCTCGGAGACGACCCCACTCGCGTGCTGCGGATCTCGGCGAAGACGGGTGTGGGAGTTGGCGACGTGCTCGACGCCATCGTCGAGCGTGTCCCCGCGCCCGCCGGCGATCGTGCCGCCCCCGCGCGGGCGCTGGTGTTCGACTCCTCCTACGACCAGTACCGCGGCGTCGTCGCGTTCGTCCGCGTGATCGACGGCTCGTTCTCGACGCGCGAGGAACTGCGGACGATGGCGACCGGCACGCGCTTCGACGCGGAGGAGCTCGGCTTCTTCTCCCCGACGATGACACCGGTCGCGACGCTCTCCGCCGGCGAGGTCGGCTACGTCGTCACCGGCCTGAAGGACGTCTCGCTCCTCCGCGTCGGCGACACGCTCACCTCGGTCAAGCGCCCGGCGGGCGAGCCGCTGCCCGGCTACAAGGACGTCAAGCCGATGGTCTTCGCCGGCCTGTTCCCGACGGACTCCGACGAGTACCCCGAGCTCCGCGACGCGCTGGAACGGCTCAAGCTCAACGACGCAGCGCTCGTCTGGGAGCCTGAGACGTCGAACGCGCTCGGCTTCGGCTTCCGCTGCGGTTTCCTCGGGCTTCTCCACATGGAGATCGTCCGCGAGCGGCTCGAGCGCGAGTTCGATCTCGAGCTCATCGTCACCGCGCCGAACGTCGCGTACCGCGTCAGGGAGAAGAACGACGACGAGTGGGTCGAGGTGCACAACCCGGCCGAGTTCCCGCGCGAGGTCGAGGAGGTCGAGGAGCCGTACGTCGCCGCCTCGATCATTGTCCCAAAGGAGTACGTCGGGCAGGTGATGGAGCTCAACAACGAGCGTCGCGGCACGTTCGACAAGCTCGAGTACCTGTCGCCCGAGCGCGTCCACCTCACGTACGAGCTGCCGCTCGCGGAGATCGTCCTCGACTACTACGACCAGCTGAAGTCCCGCACGCGCGGCTACGCCTCGTTCGACTACGACGTCGCCGGCTTCAAGACGGGGAATCTCGTCCGCGTCGACGTGCTCGTCGGCGGCGACACCGTTGACGCGCTTTCGCTCATCATCCATCGCGATTTCGCGTACGACCGCGGCCGTCTTCTCGTCGAGAAGCTTCGCGAGGAGATCCCGCGCCAGATGTTCGACGTCCCCATCCAGGCGGCGATCGGCGCGCGCGTGATCGCGCGGGAGACGGTGAAGGCGAAGCGCAAGGACGTGATCGCGAAGTGCTACGGCGGCGACATCTCGCGCAAGCGCAAGCTCCTCGAGAACCAGAAGAAGGGCAAGAAGCGGATGAAGCAGGTCGGCTCGGTCGAGGTCCCGCAGGAGGCGTTCCTCGCCGTGCTCAACATCGGGACGGGCCAGAAGTCGTGAGCCTCGAGATGCGGAGCGCGTGCGAGCGGTGCGGGCAGGCGCTGGCGCCGGAGGGCTCCGTGGTCATCTGCTCGTACGAGTGCACGTTCTGCGCCGGCTGTGGGGACGCGCTCGGCTACGTGTGCCCGAACTGTGGCGGCGAGCTCGTGCCGCGGCCGAGGCGGGCCGCATCGTGAGCGGCGCCGGCGTAGGTTCGACGGAGCCGGCCAGGAGCGGAGGCGACGGCTCGGCCGTCGCCGGAGCGGGAAGAGTTCGGCATCTCTACGTCCACCTGCCGTTCTGCGCGCACCGCTGCGGCTACTGCGATTTCGTCACCGTCGTGGGGCGTGGGGGGCAGCACGCCGCGTACGTCGATGCGCTGTTCCGTGAGCTCGAGCTCGAAGGCGCATCGCTCGCGCCGGAGCTCGAGACGGTTTTCGTCGGTGGCGGCACGCCGACCTTCACGGAGCTGCCCGAGCTCTCGCGTCTCCTCGCGGCGCTCCCGGCCGCGGAGGAGGTGACGGTCGAGGCGAATCCCGAGACGGTCACGCCGGAGCTCGCCGCGGCGCTGCGCTCGGCGGGCGTGAACCGCGTCTCGCTCGGCGCGCAGACGTTCCAGCCGGAGCTCCTCCGAGTGCTCGAGCGCATTGCGGGGCCCGCCGACGTCCGGCGCGCCGTGCATCATCTCCGTGATGCCGGATTTGACAACATCTCGCTCGATCTCATCTACGGGATCCCGGGTCAGAGCCCCGCCGATCTAGCCGCCGACCTCGACGACGCGCTCGCGCTCGAGCCGGAGCACCTCTCCTGCTACGAGCTCGAAGCGAAGCCGGGGACGCGCTTCACCCATGCCTGGGGAACCGAGCTGGAACGGCAGGCCGAGGCGCTCGAGGACTACTTCGAGCGCGTCGTCGCCCGCCTGACCGGCGCCGGCTACCGCTGGTACGAGACGGCCAACTTCTGCCGCACAGACGCGGAGGGGCAGGACCTGCGCGCGCGCCACAACCTTGGCTACTGGCTCGGCCACGACTACCTCGGGCTCGGGATGGGCGCGGTCACGACAATCAGAGAACGGCGCTGGCGGAACACGCCGAAGCTCGCGCGGTACCTCGCCGGCCGCTACGACCGCGAGGTCGAGCTCTTGGACGAGGAGACGAAAGCGCGCGAACGCGTGATGCTCGGTCTGCGCCTCGACGAGCCCCTCGCGGTTGGCGGGCTGCGCGCGACGCTCGATCCGGCCGGCCTCGCGCGTGCCGAGCGCCTCGGCCTTGCCGTCGAGACGGAGGGCACGTTGACGCTCACACGGCGCGGACGCTTCCTCGGCGGCGGCGTCACGGCCGAGATACTGGCCTAGGCGACGGCTAAAATCTCCTGCAAATGCCGGAAACGATGCAGCTGAGCGAGCGCCAAGGAGCAATTCTCCGGCGCGTCGTCGAGGAGTTCGTCTCGACGAAGCAGCCCGTCGGGTCGAAGGCTCTCGTCGAGCGCTCCGACCTGCGCGTGTCGCCGTCGACGGTGCGTGCCGAGCTCGCGGAGCTCGAGACACTCGGCCTGCTCACGCATCCGCACACGTCCGCCGGCCGTGTGCCGACCGAGGCCGGTTACCGCTACTACGCCGACGAGCTGCTCGGGCATCTCGAGCCGCAACCGCCTGCATTCCCGCTCGATCTCACGACGACGAACACCGAGGTCGAGTCGGCACTGCAGGCGACGACGGAGATGCTCTCGCAGGTGACGCGCCTCCTCGCGCTCGTCTCTGCGCCGCCGCTCGAGGTGACGCACATCCGCCATGTCGAGGTACTGCTCCTGCAGCCGCAGCTCGTCATGGTCGTCGTGATCACGTCCGCGGGAGGCGTCTCAAAGCGGCTCTTCCACTTCGACGAGCCGGTCGATCAGGGTCTCGCCGTGTGGGCCGGCGACTACCTCAACGAGGCCGTCTCGGGTCTCCAGCTCGGGACGGGCCTGCTTGCGCGCCGGTTCGACGACCCGAGCCTGTCGCCGCGCGAGCACGCCTTCCTCGACACCTTGCGTCCCGCGTTCACCGAGCTCGTCTCGGCCGAGCAGCGCCTCTACGTCGGCGGCGCCGCCGACTTGCTCGGCGAGGTTCGCGCCGAGGAGCTCGACGCGTACCGCAGTCTCTTCGAGCTCGTCGAGCGGCGGAACGACATGCTCGACGTGATCGGCCGGCCAAGCGCGTCCCAACGTCCGTTCGTCCGCCTCGGTCACGAGCTCGCGCATCCGGGTCTCGCGGAGGTCGCGCTCGTCGGGGCGTGTTACGGCCTCGTCCATCGGGCGCTCGGCGCCGTCAGCCTCGTCGGGCCGGTACGGATGGACTACGAGAAGGCGCTCGGGGCGGTGCGTTCCGCCGCGGTCGAGCTCTCCCGCTTCGTCGAGTCGATCTACGACGAAGCCTGATGGCGACGACCGATCGCGACTATTACGCGCTCCTCGGCGTCTCGCGCACCGCCGACGAAGCCCAGATCAAGCAGGCGTTCCGCGGACTTGCGCGCGAGCTCCATCCCGACGTCTCCGACGCGCCCGACGCGGAGGAGCGGTTCAAGGAGGTCGTCGAGGCGTACGAGGTGCTCTCGAAGAGCGAGACCCGCGCGCTGTACGACCGCTACGGCCACGCGGGGCTTCGTAGCGGCGGCTTTCAGCCGGGGCACGTCGACTTCGGAAGCCTCGCCGATCTCTTCTCCGCGTTCTTCGGGGACGACGTCCTCTTCGGCGGCCGGCCGCGGCGCGGGCGGGGAGCCGACCTCGCCGCCGCGGTGGAGATCGATCTCGTCGAGGCGGCGCACGGCGTCTCGCGTGATGTCCCGTTCGAGGTCGCCGTTCTCTGCGGTCATTGCGGCGGCAATGGTGCGGAGCCGGGCACCGAGCTCACGACGTGCCCGTCGTGCAACGGCGCCGGGCGGCTCCAGCAGGTGACGCGGAGCGTCTTCGGCGAGTTCGTCCGCACCCAGACGTGCCCCGACTGCGGCGGCTCGGGCCAGCGGATCGAGACGCCGTGCCACGAATGCCGAGGCGGGGGCCGCGTAGTCGAGGAGCGGACGCTGAAGGTCGAGATCCCGGCCGGGATCCACGACGGTCAGCGGATCCGCCTCGGCGGGGAGGGTCACGCCGGCGTGCTCGGCGAGGTCGCCGGCGACGCGTACCTCGAGGTGCGTGTCCGGTCCGACGAGCGGTTCGTCCGCGAGGGAAACGACGTCTACACGACGGTCGGCGTCACGATCACGCAAGCCGCGCTCGGCGCGACGATCCCGATCCCGACGCTCGACGGCGAGGAGGAGTTCGAGCTCGAGCCCGGCACGCAGCCGGGGGAGATCATCGTCCTCCGCGGCCGCGGCATGCCTGTGCTGCAGGGACTCGGGCGCGGCGACGAGCGGATCCTCGTCAACGTCCTCGTGCCGCGGCAGCTCAACGACGAGCAGCGCCGGTTCCTCCGCGAGTTCGAGGAGCACGCCGACGAGCGGACGTACGACAAGCCCGACGGCTTCTTCGACAAGCTCAAGAGCGCGTTCCGCTGAAGCGGTACGTCATCGTCGGCGGCGAGCCCGAGCTCGCCCTGCTCCTCCACATCTTCCCCGAGGGCGTCGAGGAGCTCGACGGCGCATTCGCCGTGTATGCGGACGAGCCACCGATCGGCTTCGACGTCGTCGAGGTAGAGGACGTCCGTCAGGGGTGGGAGGACGAGTGGCGCGCGTTCCACCACGGCGTCACCGTGGGCCGGCTGTGGGTCGGGCCGCCGTGGGAGGAGGCACCCGCAGGGACGATTCCGGTCGTCGTCGACCCGGGTCGCGCCTTCGGCACCGGCGCCCATGCGACGACGCGGCTCTGTCTCGAGCTGCTGCAGGAGGCCGAGCCGACGAGCCTCGTCGACGTCGGCTGCGGCTCCGGCGTTCTCTCGATCGCCGCGGCGAAGCTCGGCTTCGCGCCCGTCGCCGCGCTCGACCTCGACGAGGTTGCGGTCGAGGTCACGGCTGAGAACGCGGTCGCGAACGGAGTGGAGATCGAGCTTGTGGGCACGCCGCCCCCGGCCGACCTCGCGGTAATGAACATCGCGCTCGATGTCGTCGAGGGGTTCCTCCCGACGCTCGAGGTTCCTCGCGCGATCACGTCCGGCTACCTCGAGCGGGACACTCCGAGCGCGGACCTCTGGACCTCGGTCGAGCGGCGCGTCCGCGACGGCTGGGCGGCGGATCTGCTCATCCGCAGGTAACCCCGCGTAGAACCGTGCGCGCCACGCGGTCAAGTACGGGCACATTCGCGACAGAACGTTCAATGCGCTGTTGCGACTCGCCTGGTAGGACATGCGACAGCCCCTGCGGCCCAGCACAGCACAGCGCAGCCCCTGGGAGGGTGGGGGTTTGGGATGGGACCAACGGAGTGCGCCGACTCCCCAGGCCGCGAACGCCGAACTGTTTGCCTCAGGCGCGCAGGCGAACGCTCTACGATCCCGCCGATGGCGAGCTTCTCGGTCAGGTTCCTCGGCTGCAAGGTTTCCCACGTCGACGCCCACGCGGTGCGCGAGCGGCTGCTCGCGGACGGCCACTCAGAACGCGAGCTCGGGGCCGACGTCGCGGTGGTCAACACGTGCTGCGTGACGAACGAGGCCGTCGCGAAATCGCGCAAGGAAGCCGCCCGCGCGGCGCGCACGCACCGTCGCGTCTACGTCACCGGCTGCGGCGCGAACCTTGCCGGTGAGGCGTTCGCCGGTCTCCCGGAGAACGTCGTCGTCGTTGCGGAGAGAAGCGAGCTGACGCCGGACGCGGTCGCGGGCGACGTCGGCGCGATCGGCTGCGTCCAGGCCGAGGCCCGGCTCGATCGCGTGCGCGCGTTCGTCAAGGTGCAGGACGGCTGCTCCTTCTCGTGCCGCTTCTGCGTCATCCCGCTCGTGCGCGGCGCCTCCCGCAGTCGCGCCGCCGACGCCGTGCTCGGCGAGATCCGCCGCCGTGTCGCGCAGGGGCACCGGGAGATCGTCCTCACCGGGATCAACCTCGGCTGCTACCGCGACCGCGGGGCGGGCTACGACCTGCCGCGGCTCGTGCGCGAGGCGGGGGAGACGCCCGGGCTGCAGCGGCTGCGGCTCTCCTCGATCGAGATCAACCACGTGAACGACGACCTCATCGCCGCCCTGCGCGAGACGCCGACCGCGAGTCGCCACCTCCACGTGCCGCTGCAGTCGGGGGATGACGGTGTCCTCCGCGACATGGGCCGCCGCTACTCCGTCGCGACGTACCTTCGTCGCCTCGAGCCGCTGCGGGGCGAGTTCAACCTCACGAGCGACGTCATCGTCGGCTTCCCGACTGAGGACGAGCGCGCGTTCGAGCAGACGCTCCGTACGATCGCCGACGCCGGGCTGACGAAGGTGCACGTCTTCCCATACTCGCCGCGGCCCGGCACCGTCACGGCCGGCGACGACGCCGTCCCTCCGAGCGTGAAGAAGGAGCGCGGCGCGCGTCTCCGCACCGCCTCGCACGACGCGTGCCTTGCGCACTGGCGCTCGAAGCTCGGCACGGAGGACTCTGTGCTCGTCGATCGCCCGGGACGCGGGTACGGCGACGACTACTCGCCGTGGCTCGTGCCCGAATCGGCGCCGGTCGGGGAGCTTGTCCGCGTCCGCGCCGCCGGTGTTTCCGACGAGGGAGTGCTCGCCGCGTGACCGAGCGTAGGCTCGACGGAGCTCGGCCAAGAGCGGAGGTGTCGGCTTCGCCGTCGCCGGAGCGGAAATCCGACTGTCTCTTCTGCACGCTCTACCGCGATGGCGACCGCGTCGCGGCCGCCGACGGCTTCGTCGCCATCCGCGACATCGACCCGCAAGCGCCCGTTCACCTGCTCGTGCTGCCCGAGCGGCACATCGACTCGTTCCGCGACATTGCCGCGTTCACGCCCGACGAGGCGAAGCGAATGCTCGAGTTCGTCGCCGAGGTCGCTGCGGGCGAGGGCCTGAAGGACTACCGTGTCGTCGTCAACGTCGGACCGAGCGCCGGTCAGACGGTCTTCCATCTTCATTGGCACGTCATGGGCGGTTGGGCATGAGCTTGATCGAGGAAATCGACGACGAAATCAAGGACGCCATGAAGGCGCGCGACGCCGACCGCCGCGACGCTCTGCGCCTCATCGCCGACGCCCTCCAGAAGTCCGAGAAGGAACTGCAACGGCCGCTCTCGGAGGACGAGGAGCTGCAGGTGCTGCAGCGCGAGCGGAAGAAGCGGCTGGAGGCGGCGGAGGCATACCGCGCAGGCGGCCGCGACGAGCAGGCCGAGGCCGAGGAGCGCGAGCTCGAGATCCTCGAGGAGTTCATGCCGGAGCCGCTCTCGGAGGACGAGATCGAGGAAATCGTCGACGACGTCATCGCCGAGGTCGGCGCCACGTCGATGGCCGACCTAGGCCGCGTAATGGCCGACGTCATGCCCCAGATCGCCGGCCGCGCGGATGGTTCGCAAGTTAGCCAGATCGTCCGCGAAAAACTCGCCTAGCTCCCTAGCTCGCGAGTGCCGCGCAGTCCGCACCGCGAGCTACTAAGGGACGCGACGCGCGCCGTCGATCGGGCCGAAGCCGTAGATGCTCTCGATGCGGACGACGGCTCCGGTGTGCGGTGCGTCGACCATTTGCCCGCCTCCGATGTAGATCCCGACGTGTCCGACGCCGTCGAAGAAGACGAGGTCGCCCGGCTGCAGCTGCGACATCGAGATGGGCTGTGTCGCAGCCCACTGCGAGCCCGTGTAGTGCGGGAGGTAGATGCCGAGCTGCGCGTAGACGTACATCACGAGGCCGGAGCAGTCGAAGCCGCTCGGGCTGGCTCCGCCCCAGACGTACGGGACGCCGAGGTAGTGGAGGCCGATCGACGCGGCCTCGGGGTGTCCAGCACCGGTGCTGACGATCGGCGGGATCGGCGGGGGGAAGTTGTTCTGCTGTTGCTGCTCCCTCGCCTGCTCGGCCTCGCGCTCCCTCTCCGCCTGGATCTCGCGGAGCCGTGCCAACGCTGCCTGCCTCTTCCGCTCCTCGCGCCGGGCCTCCTCCACCTGGAGCTGGTGGATCGACGAGTGGATCGACTCGAGCAGTTGCTTTTGCCGCGCAAGCGTGGACTGAATCTGCTGCTTCTTCGCGGCGAGGCTGAGGACCGCCTTCGCCCGCTTGGCACGAAGCTCCTTCAAGCTGTCCTCGCGCTGCTGGACGGCTTCCTGGAAGTGGAGCGCCTCGCGGCCGAGCGCGGCGTCCTGCCGCGACATCGCCTGCGCGGCCTCGGCGCGGTCGATCACCTGCGAGAGGCTTTTCGCGCCGGCGAGGACGTCGAGCGTCGTGGGATTGCCGTTGACGTAGAGCGAGTAGATCCGCGCCATGATCCGCTTCTGCGCCGCGTGGAAGTTCGCGCGCGCGATGCGGAGCTTGTGCGTGTTGCTCGCGAGGCTTGCCTTGACCTGCTGGAGCTCGACGCGAGCGCCGTCATAGGCCTGGATCGTCGACTCGAGGTCCTTGCCGATCCGCTCGACTTCCGCCTTCACGGCGCGGGCGTGTTGCTCTGCCGCCTGGATCTGCGGCGTCGTCTTGGCGCCCGCACTGCCCGCGACGAGCGTGGCTAGGGCGAGAGCACCGGCGATGAGGAGACCGAGGCGACGCATGGGAAAGGCGGTACAAAGAACGACCCGGAGCCCGAAACGCTAGCGGACGTGGCGGCTGAAGCCAACTTCGCGGCACTTGCGACGAGTCCTGCGGAGGCCGCCTGCGGCCCTACACTGGGCTTGTGCAAACGGTTCTCGACATTTCGAACGACGTCGCCGCGGAGCTCGCAGGCATCGGTGACGGGATACTCGACGCCCTGCGTGAGCGGCTCGGGTGCACCATCAACCTGCGCGGAAACCGGCTGACGCTGACGGGCGACGACGTGAAGGTCGCCGAGGCGCAGGCCGTCGTCGAGGAGCTCGTCGAGCTCGTCGAAGGAGGGCAGGACGTCGGCGCCGGCACGGTCGACGCGATCCTCGGCGCACTCGACCAGGCCGAAGATGTCCGGGAGATCTTCGAGGACCTCGTCTGGTCGCACCGCGGCAAGAAGATCACGCCGAAGACCATCACGCAGAAGCGCTACGTCGACGCTATCCGCAACTGCACCGTCACGTTCGGCATCGGCCCCGCGGGAACCGGCAAGACGTATCTCGCCATCGCGCTCGCCGTCGCCGCCCTGTCCGAGCGGCAGGTGGGGCGGATCATCCTCACGCGCCCTGCGGTCGAGGCGGGCGAGCGGCTCGGCTTCCTCCCGGGTGACGTTCTCGCGAAGGTCGACCCGTACATGCGCCCGCTCTTCGACGCGCTCTACGACACGATGGACCCGGAGAAGCTCAACACGTTCATGGAGCGCGGCACGATCGAGGTTGCGCCGCTCGCCTTCATGCGCGGCCGCACGCTTAACGACAGCTTCGTCATCCTCGACGAGGCGCAGAACACGTCGCCTGAGCAGATGCAGATGTTCCTCACGCGGCTCGGGTTCGGGTCGAAGATGGTCGTGACCGGCGACGTGACTCAGATCGACCTCCCGCGCGAGCAGGCTTCGGGTCTGATCCAGGTGCGCGACATCCTCTCGGCGGTCGACGGGATCGCGTTCGTCGAGTTCAGCCACAAGGACGTCGTGCGGCACAAGCTCGTGCAGCGGATCGTCGAGGCGTACAAGAAGCACGCCGAGTCGACCGGGACGCAGCGCTCCCGATGATCAAAGACCGGTGATCGACGTCGCGGTCGACAACCGCAGCGGCGAGGAGGTCGACGAGGCGGGAGCGGTGGCCCTCGCGCAGCACGTTCTTGCCGGCGAGGGCGTCGAGTCGGGCGAGCTCGGTCTCGCTTTCGTCGGGCCGGAGGAGAGCCGCGCGCTTAAGAGCGAGCATCTCGGCATCGACGAGGCGACCGATGCGCTCGCATTTCCGCTCGACGGCCTCGACGAAGTGCCGGACGGCCTGCCACGCCAACTCGGGGACGTCGTCGTCTGCCCGCACGTGGTCGGCTCGGAGTGGCGCGGTCCGCTCGTCCACGCGCTGCTCCATCTCGTCGGCTATGACCACGGCCCCGAGATGGAGGCCCGCGAGGAGCTCTACACGTGAGCCGGCCGGCACTCGGCCGTCCCGCTCCGGGGCGCGCGCCGACGCTGCTCGACAGCTTCAACTACGCGTTCGAAGGCGTCATCCACGTCCTCCGCACGCAGCGGAACCTCCGCCTCCACTTCCTTGCGGCGATCCTCGTCTTCGCTGCCGCGATCGCGCTCGGCGTCTCGCGGCTGCAGCTGATCGCGCTCGTCCTCTCGATCGCGTTCGTCCTCGTCGCCGAGATGCTCAACACGGCGATCGAGGGGGTGATCGACGTGTCGACCACGAGCTTCGACCCGAACGCGAAGCTCGCAAAGGACATCGCGGCCGGGGCGGTGCTCATCGCGTCGATTGCGGCGCTCGGCGTCGGCTATCTCGTCTTCGAGGACGCCGCCGGGACGCGCGGTACCCGCGTTCTCGACCGCGTCCGCAACGCGCCCGCGTCGCTGACGCTGGCGGCGCTCGTCCTCGTCGTACTCCTCGTGATCGTCACGAAGGCGTGGACGGGGAGGGGCACTCCGCTGCGCGGCGGGCTGCCGTCGGGGCACACGGCGCTCGCCTTCTCCGGTTGGATGGCGGTGACGTACCTCGTCGGCGACCACCATCGCTTCGTCGTCTCGTCGCTCACGCTGATCATGGCCCTCCTCGTGGCGCAGACCCGCGTCGAGTCGGGTGTCCACTCCGTGCTCGAGGTCGCCTACGGCGGAGCCCTCGGCGCGATCGTCACGCTCGCGGTCTTCCAGGCGGTCTCGTGAGAGATCTCCTCGAGGAACAGAAGCGCTACTACGCCGAGCGGGCGCCGGAGTACGACGACTGGTGGTACAAGCGCGGGCGCTACGCCGTGGAGCCGGACGCGCTCGCGCGGTGGCAGGCCGACATCGCAGAGGTCGACGCCGCGCTCGAGGCGTTCGCGCCGCGCGGATCGGTGCTCGAGCTCGCAGCGGGGACCGGGCTGTGGACGCGGAAGCTCGTCCGGCTCGCCGACCGCGTCGTCGCGGTGGATGCGAACCGCGAGACCCTTGCGCTCAACACGAACGAGGCTGAGCACGTCCTCGCGGACGTCTTCGAGTTTCAGCCCGAGGAGGCGTTCGGCGTCGTCTTCTTCGGTTTCTGGCTCTCGCACGTACCGGAGGAACGGTTTGACTGCTTCTGGCGCACGGTGCGCTCGGCGCTCGCTCCCGGCGGCCGCGTGTTCCTCGTCGACAGCGGCCCGATCGAGACGGAACCGGGCGACGACCGGCAGGTGCGGCAGCTCGCCGACGGCCGCGAGTTCCGCATCGTCAAGAAGTTCTGGCGTCCTGCTGAGCTGACGGCGCGCGTCGCGGCGCTCGGCTTCGACCTGGAGCTCGGCCTGACGGCGAACGGCAACTTCCTGTACGGATTCGGGTCATGACGGCCGACGAGCTTCTCGCACGGGCCGATGCGGCGGCGAAGAACGCGTACGCGCCGTACTCGAACTACTTCGTCGGCGCCGCGGCCCTTGCCCGCGACGGCCGGGTTTTCGCGGGCGCGAACGTCGAGAACGCCGCGTATCCGCTCGGGATCTGCGCCGAGCGATCCGCGATCGCGCAGGCGGCAGGAGAGGGCTTGCGGCCGGGCGAGCTCGAGGCGATCGCGATCACCGCGTCGCCGTGCGGCGGCTGCCGGCAGTGGATCCACGAGTGGCGGCTCGATCGCGTCTGGTTCCGTCGTGCGGACGGGTCCGTCGCGGAGCACGCGGCCGCCGACCTGCTCCCGGACACCTGGGAGCTCCCCGCGTGAGGTCAGGATTCGTCGCTGTCGCGGGCCGTCCGAACGTCGGCAAGTCGACGCTCGTGAACGCGCTTTGCGGGGGCAAGGTCGCGATCGTCTCCGACAAGCCGCAGACGACGCGGCGGCGGATCTTCGGGATCGCGAACGGTGACGACTGGCAGCTCATCCTCGCCGACCTGCCCGGCTTCCAGCGGCCGCTCGACGAGCTGACGGAGCGGATGCAGAAGACAGTGGACGCCTCGTTCGAGGAGGTCGAAGCCGTGCTCTTCGTCCTCTCGGCGCGCGAGCGGATCGGCGCCGGCGATCGCTTCATCGCCTCGAAGGTGTTCGCGCTAGGCGTCCCGGTGGTCGTCGTGCTCAACAAGGTCGACCGGCTCAAGCCGTCGCACATCGCCGAGCAGATGGCCGGCGCGGCCAAGCTCGCCGCCGGGCCGAAGGCTCTCGCCGCCGGGGCGAGGTTCCGCGCCGATCATCCGGAGGCCGACTGGATCGACAACTTCCACGCGCTCCATCCGGTCAGCGCGAAGACGGGTGACGGGATCGCCGCGCTGCGCGACGAGCTCGTCGCGCTCCTCCCGGAGGGCCCGCAGTACTTCCCGGCCGAGCAGCGGAGCGACCTCTCCCTCGAGATGCAGATCGCGGAGCTCGTACGCGAGAAGGCGCTCTGGCTGACGCGCGACGAGGTGCCGCACGCTATCTCCGCCGAGGTCGAGTCGATCGAGGACAAGACCGTGACCGCATCGATCCTCGTCGAGACGGAGTCGCAGAAGCAGATCCTCGTCGGAAAGGGCGGCGCGATGGTGAAGGACATCGGCACGCGCGCGCGGCCCGAGATCGAGGAGCTGCTCGGCCACTCGGTGTTCCTCGAATTGCGCGTCAAGGTGCGCCCGAAATGGCGCCGCGACGCGGCGACGCTGGAGCGTCTAGGGCTCTAGGAACAGTGCGGGCCGCCGTGCGTGGTGGCCCATCTCTTCAGCGCGCGGATACGTCCGGCCGCTTGCGCGAGTCTCGCCCGGAGAGCGCTCGAGCCCGGCGCGTCCGCGACGAGCGTCGCGTAACCCCGCTCGGCCGCGGATTCCGCGCCCCAGATCAGGAGGTCGGAGCCGGCGAGCATCGCCTTCGTCGCGGCGTGGGGAATCGCGCTCGGCGCCGGCGCGGTGAGCGAGTCCGTGACGGTGATTCCCTTGAAGCCGAGTTGCTGCCGGAGGATCCCGTCGATGATCTTGCGCGAGAAGGCCGCCGGCTTGCGCGTCGCGTCGAGCTGCGGGTAGATCGCCGTGTTGACCATCACAAGCTTGATGCCGACGTCGATCGTCGCCTGGAAGGGGAGCAGTCCCGGCTCGATCTTCGCCTTCGAGGCGTTGATCGTGATCTGGCCGTTGTCGGTGTTCCCGCCGGCGAGCCCGAGACCCGGGAAGTGCTTTGCCGTGGCGGCGACGCCGTTTTGCTGAAGCCCGCGGACGAACGCCTTCCCCAGGGCTGCGTTCCATGTGGTCGACCCCGAGAACGCGCGCGAGCCGAGGAAGTTGTCCGGCGAGCTCGGCGTGTCGACGACCGGCGCGAAGTCGATGTCGATGCCCGACTGGCGGAGAGCGAGTGCTGCAGCCGCGGCTTGATTGTGCGCGTCGGTCGCGCCCTTCATGTCGCCGGGGGCCTCGGTGGGCGGCGCCCAGGAGAGGCGCCGGACGATCCCGCCCTCCTGGTCGATCGCGATGAGGAGCGGCTCGCCGCGCGTGCAGGCCGCTGCCTGCAACGTGGTCGTGATCTGCTTGACCTTCGTGCGGGTGAGCCAGTCGTTGCCGAGGAACAGGACGCCGCCCATCTTCCCGTGACGGATGCGGGCGAGGAACGTGCTCGTCGGAGGCGCAGTGAGCGTCCCCATCACGACCTCGGCGGCGTTGCGGAAGCCGAGCGCCTGGTGCGCGGTGGTGGTCGCAGGAGCAGAACCGGCGCCGAGGCAGGCGGTGAGCGTCGCGAGCAACGCGATGGCGGCTCCGGTGGCGACCCCTCTCGGCATGCCGAGAGAGTAGCGAGCGAATAGGCCGGACTAGACTCAGCGCGATGGCGCAGGCTCCCGAACCTGTTTGGCACCCGATGGATCAGTGACGGCAGAGAGCCACGACTTTCCCGCCGCCCAGGACGTTCCCGCCTCCGTCGCAGACCCGACGGAATCGGAGCGGCTGCACCGCAACCTCACTCCCGCGATCGCGGAGGTCGGGGACGATCGCGGCTTCTTGCGCTACGTCATTGCGACGCTCGTGGCGATGTTCGTCGGCCTTGCGCTCGTGTTCACGCTCAACGCGCTCGTCGATCCGTTCTCGCTCATGGGCACGAAGCTCCTCCCGCCGGCGATCGAGACCGACCGCTCGATCAAGCTCGACCTGATCGACAAGCTCACGACGAACCCGCAGCTCGTCGTCCTCGGCAGCTCCCGCTCCCGCCAGGCGGAGCCGTCCTTCATCGACAAGCTTACCGGCCTCAAGACAGGCTTCAACGCCGGCGTCACGGGCGGGAACGCCTCCGACGCCTGGGTGATGATGCGCAACATCGACGCCCGCTTCCCCGGCCAGAAGCGCACCTATGTCTGGTTCGTCGACTATCCGCTCGCGTCGAACGGGATCAACCCGCAGCTCGCCGAGGACTCCCGCTCCGGCCCGTATCTCGGCGGTCAGAGCGTCCGCTTCTCGCTCGCCGACGTCGGCACGTATCTCGGCTTCCAGGCGACGCAGGCGTCGTACCGCGTGCTCAAGGCGTGTATCGAGGGACGCTGCCACGGGAGCCTCCTCTACAACGCCGACGGCTCGCTCCGCGGCGCAGCGCTCAGGTACCTGCCCGAGAACGCGCCGTCGCTGAAGAAGGCGGTGGCCGAGAAGCTCAAGGCCGTCCGCACGCAGTCGCTCACGCTGCCGCCTTTCACCCCGAAGCAGCTCTCGTACTTCACGAAGGCGCTCGCATGGATGAACGCGCACGGCGCGACGCCCGTCATCGTCCTCAACCCGCAATACCCGAGCGTCTACCACCTCCTGCGCGAGCGCGGCTCACACCGCGAGGCCGAGGCGCTCGCCGAGCTCCACAAGCTCCAGCAGCGCTACCGCTTCGCCGTCGTCGACTGCGCCGACATTCGCCTCTGGGGCGGAAAGGCGCGGGACTTCAACAACGCGACGCACGTCAACCGCCGGAACATGCGGCGGATGCTCCGCTACATCGTCGCCAATTCCGATGGAGCGCTCACCCGGTGATAGTGCCCCACCCGGCAGTAGACAGGGCGGCCCCGACGGCTGCAAAGCTTCGCGCTGCCGCGTCCTCAGTCGCACCGATAGCCATGGCTATCGGTGCTCCCTGCGTCCTTGCATCGCTCGCTTTTCGCTCGCCGGAACCGCGTGTCTACCACCGGGCGGGGCACTAGTGCTCTTCAACTCGTACGTCTTCCTCTTCGGCTTCCTGCCGCCCGTGCTCGTCGGCGTCTGGGCGATGCGGATCAAGGACGCCCGCCTCCTCTTCATCACTCTCGCGTCGTGGGTGTTCTACGCGTGGTGGGACTGGCGCTTCCTGCCGCTCATGCTCTCGACGACGACCGTCGACTACGTCGCGGCGCTCGCGATCCACCGCACTGCCAACGCGCGGAAGCGGAACCTGTGGCTGATCGGCTCGCTCGCGGTCAACCTCGGCCTGCTCGGCTACTTCAAGTACGCGAGCTTCTTCCTCAACTCGCTCAACGGCCTGGGGAAGGCGATCGGCGCACCGGTCGGGCTCCCCGACCTCCACATCCTCCTGCCGATCGGGATCAGCTTCTACACGTTCAACTCGATGTCGTACACGATCGACGTCTGGCGGGGCCGTGTCGAGCCGACGAAGCACATCCTCGAGTACTCGGCCTTCGTCGCACTCTTCCCGCACCTCATCGCGGGGCCGATCGTGCGGTTCATCGACCTCCAGCCGCAGTTGCGCATGCCCCGGCCGCGGCTGACCGCGGAAGCCGCGGGTGTCGGCGTGTACTTCTTCGTGTGCGGCCTTACGAAGAAGCTGCTGCTCGCCGACCAGCTCTCGCCGCACGTCGACGCGCTCTTTGCGAACTCCAATCAGCTCGGCTTCGTCGGCTCGTGGGCGGCCGCGATCGGCTACGCGCTCCAGCTCTACTTCGACTTCTCGGGGTACTCGGACATGGCGGTGGGGCTCGCGTGGCTCATCGGCTTCCGGTTCCCCCAGAACTTCAACTCGCCGTACAAGGCGGTGAACGTGTCGGACTTCTGGCGGCGCTGGCACATGAGCCTGTCGGCGTGGTTCCGCGACTACCTCTTCATCCCGCTCGGCGGGTCGCGGCGTGGGGCGAGGCGGACGGTCGTCAACCTCGTGCTGACGATGTTCCTCGCCGGGCTCTGGCACGGTGCGGCGTGGACCTTCGTCGTGTGGGGGCTTGCGTGGGGGCTCGCGCTCGGTGTCCACGGCGTGCTCTCGAACCTCGGCTTGACGCCGAGGAGCCTGGTCGTCAATCGCGTTCTGACGTTCCTCTTCGCCGTTGCGGCTTTCGTCATCTTCCGCGCGCCGAATCTCCACGTCGCCGGGACGATCCTCTGGCGGATGGCCGGGACCGCCGGCGTCGAGTCGTGGGCGACGCTCCAGCCGTTCCTGCCGGGCCGGTTCATCCTCCTCCTGATCGCGCTACTCGCCTTCGTCCAGTTCGCGCCGAACACGTGGCAGGTGAGGCTCAGGCCGCGCTTCGTCTACGGCCTTGCGACTGGTGTTGCCGCCGCGCTGGCAGTAATGTCGATCGCGGTGCCGCATCCGTTCATCTACTTCCAGTTCTGATGCAGCGGGCTCTCATCGCGCTCGTGGTTGTGCTCGTGGCGGCGCTCACGGCCATCGGAGTCGCCCTCGCGCTCAGGCACACGAATGGGGACGGGAGCGCGAACGGCGATCCGAACGCCCACCTCCGTCCCTGCAGCGACGGCGGTGACCGCTTCACGAAGCTCCAGCTGATCGACCACCTCAGCACGGCGCCGCACATCGTCGTCCTCGGCAGCTCGCGCGCGCGCGTCGCGATGCCCGCGGCGGTGGAGTCGATCTACGGCGGCCCGGCGTTCAACGCCGGAGTTCAGGGAGGCGGCGCGCCCGACGAGTACGTCTTCACGCGGCTCCTCGCGCAGCGCTTCCCGGACGCGAAGCCGAAGTACGTCATCTTCGTGGACGTCTCGATCGCCGGGGACACGGTGAATCCCGACCTCGCCGACCAGCCGCTCGCCCGCCCGTTCCTCGGCAACGACGCGGTCCCGGGGAAGTCGGCGTGCACGAACAACGGCTTCTACACCGCCGACGGAGGGCTCTCGTACCCCGCCGCCACCAAGAACGCGCAGAAGGTCGCCAGGGAGGTCGCCGCGACGCTACGAGGCATTCCCGCCGACTCGAAGATCCCGCGCCACATCGCGCCCTCGTCGACGACGTACTTCCAGAAGCTCCTCCGGTTCATGAACGCGCAGGGAGCGACGCCGGTCATCGTCCTCAACCCGATCTACCCGACGATCCTCGCCGCGCGGAACAGGTACGGCTTCCCCGAGCTCAAGGCGGCGAACACGTACATCGCCTGGCTCCACAAGCGCTACGACTTCATCTTCCTCAACCTCGAGGACATCCGGAAATGGGGCGGCAAGCCGTCGAACTTCTGGAACAAGGATCACATCGATCGGCCGGGCATGGCCAAGATGCTCGCGTACATCGCTCACCACTCGAACGGCGTGCTGGCCCGCTAGCCGAAGAACGCGCTGGCGACTTCGTACCAGTCGCGCGGCACGAGCTTCAGTTGGGCGGTCGCCTCCGCCAGCGGGACGGCGACGATCTCGTCGCCGTGGAGCGCCGCCATCTGCCCGAACTCGCCGGCAACGGCAAGATCCGCCGCCTTGAGCCCGAAGCGCGTCGCGAGCACGCGGTCGCGCGGCGTCGGTGTGCCGCCACGCTGTGTGTGACCGAGCACGGTGACGCGCGTCTCGAAGCCCGTGCGCTCCTGAATCTCGCGGCCGAGCGTGTCGCCGACGCCGCGATGCGAGAGCGTGACGTGGCCGAACTGGTCGGTCTCGCCGTGATCGGCGAGTCCCGGCAGTTCCGTGCCCTCGCTCACGACGACGATGGAGAAGTTCTTGCCGTGCGCGTGGCGCTTGCGGATCGTCTCCGCCACGACGTCGTAGTCGACCGGGATCTCGGGGATGAGGATCACGTCGGCGCCGCCCGCGATGCCGCTGTGCACCGCGATCCAGCCCGCGTGGCGGCCCATCACCTCGACGACCATGACGCGGTTGTGCGACTCGGCCGTCGTGTGCAGCCGGTCGATCGCCTCGGTCGCGATCGAGACGGCGGTGTCGAAGCCGAACGTGTAGTCCGTGCCGGAGAGGTCGTTGTCGATCGTCTTGGGGACGCCGACGACGGGGAAGTCGTGCTCGGCGTGGAGGCGCGCCGCGACGCCGAGCGTGTCCTCGCCGCCGATCGCTACGAGCGCGTCGAGCTCCCGCTCGCGGAAGTTACGGAGCACGCGCTCGACGCCGTCCTCGAGCGTGAACGGATTCGTGCGACTCGTCCCGATGATCGTCCCGCCGCGCGGCAGGATCCCGGAAACCTGCGCCGGCCCGAGCTCCTCGAACAGCGGCTCGACGAGGCCGCGCCAGCCCTCGCGCACCGCGACGACCTCCCAGCCCGCCGAGGCGGCACGCCGCACGACAGCGCGGATGACCGCGTTCAAGCCCGGGCAATCGCCGCCGCCGGTGAGAATTCCGATCGTCTTCGTCATCGCGTTCGAGCCTAGTTGCCCGCGGTGTGGACGTAGCATGCTTCCGTGACCGTGAAGAGGTCGCTCATCGCCGTCGGGCTCGCGCTCGCGGTGGCTGCGGCCGTCGCGTCCGCCGTGCTGGCCATGCGCGGCGGGGACGCGTGGGACGGCTCGACGCTGCACGGAAGCTGGGTCGATCCGCACGGGACGGGCGTTCTCGTCCGGGGGCCCGGGGAACCGCTGGTCGACCGGACCGATCTCGCGCCGCAGTCGCTGCCGACACGGACTTTGGCGACCTTCGTCGCGATCGGCGACCCGGAGATCACCGACGCGCAGTCGCCCGCGCGGGTGGAGATGCTCGACCGGTACGGACCGCCGTTCACTGCCGCCTTCCGGCCGCAGGAGACATTGACAGCACAGGTCTTCGCGGCGTCGCTCGCAACGGTCAACGCCCTGAAACCGGACGCGGTCGTGTTCACCGGCGACTTGATCAACAACAACCAGGAGAACGAGCTCGACGAGTTCCTCGCGATCATGCGCGGTGGCCGGGTCCGTCCCGACAGCGGAGGACCGGGCTATCAAGGCGTCCAGTCCGCGAGCGATCCGGATCCGTACTACTACCGCCCGTCGGTCGATCCGCCGCAGCACGCTGATCTGCTCAGTGCGGCGGTGCGGCCGTTCGACTCGCCCGGCCTGGACGCGCCGTGGTACCCGGTCGTCGGTGACCACGATCTGCTCGTCCAGGGCAATCTGCGCGCGACTCCGGCGACGAACGCGATTGCAACCGGCAGCCGGAAGATCGTCTCGCTCTATCTGGCTGCACTCCGGATCGCCGAGCTGAGACGACTTCGGCCGCAGCTCGTATCCGCCCTGCTCGCGCGCGGGCTTCCCGGGAAGTCGATCCCCGTGACCCCCGACCGGCGCCGGCGCGAGATGACGCCGGAGGAGGTGCTGGCGCGTCTCCGCAAGGAGAGCGGCATCGGCGGGCATGGGCCGCTCCTCGACTACACGTTCCCGCTCAGCCGGCATCTCATGGGCATCGCGCTCGACACGATCAGCCGCACCGGCACCGCGGACGGCGTCTTGCGGCCCTCGCAGGTGCGCTGGCTTCGCGATCAGTTGCAGGCGGCCGGCGGGCGGAGGGTGATGCTCTTCTCGCACAGCGCACTCACGAGTTGCATCGGCGGCGAGGCCGCAATGGATTTGCTCGATCACGACCCCCACGTGCTCGCCCTCGTGAGCGGCGGCTCGCACCGCAGCAAGATCACGCCGAGGCACACGTACGCCGGCGGCTACTGGATGATCTCGACCTCGTCCCTCGTCGACTATCCGGAGCAGGTGCGGGCGTTCCGGCTGCAACGGACGGCCAGCGGCGACCTCGTCCTGCAGACGTGGATGCTCGATCCCGACCCGACCAATCGGCTCGCCGCGTTGTCGATGCAGCTCGCGTACCTCGACTTCCAGGCAGGGCGGCCTCAGGACTTCGCCGGGGAACCGGCCGACCGCAACGCGAACCTGTACGTCCGCTAGTCCGTGCGCAGGCCGGTCACGACCGGCTGCCGCACGATCGCCCGCACGAGGAGCGCCGACACGACGGTCGCCCCGAGCAGGAGGCCGCCGAGAGTCACGGCGAGCAGCTGGCCTCCCGCCGAGAGGCTGAGCACGACGTAGGAGGCGGCGAGGTGCGCCACGCCGGGTGCGACCGCCCAGCGTTCGAGCGCTGCGGCCAAGATCCAGGCGAGGAGGACGAGGAACCCGGCAACGACTCCGAAGACCGCGAACAGATGAAGCCGGCCGGCGCCCTGGGCGCGAATGACGGCGAGCGCGCGCCGTCGCTCCTGGCTCGTCAACGCGAGCGCCTGGCCGACTGCGTAGAGGCACACGCAGATGTCGAGAACGGCCACGGTGCGGAGGAGAGCGACGAGGATCCCGATGAAGCCGCTGCTGCGCGAGGCCCATCCCTGGACACTCTGGCCCGCGATGCCACCCGAGCTCGTGCTCGGCTTCCCGGTGCGTGCGAGCGCTGCGGTGACCGCGGCCGAGGACGCTCCCGGCTTGAGCTTCACCGCGATCTGCCCGGGGAGGCCGCCGAAGGTCGGAACCCGCACGCCGGTCGGGTTCCAGGCAGCGAGGAGGCGCGGGCTCTCGACGTACGCGACCCGCCCCTGATCCTCGAGCGACTGCACGATCCCGGCGACGCGGAACCGCACCTCACGTCCGTTCGGAAGCTGGGCAGCGAGCACGCCGCCCGGGTGCAGGCCGAGCGCCTCCGCGAGTCCCAAGCCGACTTCCGCCTCGTCTGGCTTGTATGCGAGGTGGCCGGCCACGAGCGGCGGTGCCTCGTAGGCAGGAGGAGGGGCGCCGAACGCCTGGAGCGTGAACGGCTCGTCGAGGGCGAACGAGTCCACGACTTCGAGGCTGTAGAACGGGGTCGCCGCGGCCACGCCCGGCAGCCGCCGGATCTCCTCCAACTGCGAGGACGGGGCGTAGACGAGGAGTTGGTAGCGCTTGCCGACGCTCAGCGGTTGCTCGTTGAGGTTCTGCAGCACCGTCGCGATGGAGAGGATCGCGAGCACGACTGAGACTGCGAAGCCGACAACCGCGACAGTCGCGGCGGCTCGCACCGGCCGCGCGAGCACGAGGCGAACACCGAGCAGCGGCAAGAAGGGAGGCAAGCGCAGGTGACGCGCGCCGTGCCCGACGTCGCCCCCGCGGAGCACCTCGACCGGCGATCGTTGCGTCGCCCGCCACGCGGGCCAGCACGTCGCGGCCACCACGAGCAGCGTCAGCCCGACGACGCTCCCGATGAGCAGCAGAGTGAGAGACGTTCCGGGCGGGAGCTCGTTGAGGGACGCGAGCAGCCGGCCGGCGGAGCCGTTCACAGCCAGCCATCCCCCGAGGACGCCGAGCGTCGCGGCGGGGAGGGTGAACAGCGTCGCCTCGACCGCCGCCGCCGCGACGAGCGTGCGCGCGGAGATTCCGACCGCGCGCAGCAACCCGACCGCGGTGAGACGCCGCTGCACCTCGGCGGCCGCCGACGCGCTCAGCATCACGCAGGCGACGAGGAGGGCGATCAGGGAGAAGGCGACCACGACGGCGATGACGATCCCCGCGGCCTGACCGATCAAGAGCTTCAACCCGGAACGCGTCACGAGTTGCAGCCCGGCAACGCCGAACGATGCCGAGCGCGCCTGCGCGAGCGTCACGTCGACGAGCCGCGGATCGGCCAGCCACAGGTCGACTCCGCTCACGTAACCGGGCGGCACGCCCTCGATCCGCCGGACGTCCTCGTAGTCCGCGTACACGCGCGGGCCTTTCGTCAGCGGGAATGCGACCGTGTCGGGTGGCACGACCATCCCGACGATCCGCAACGGCAGGCCGCCGTTGTACCGGACGTTGATGTACTGACCGAGCTGCAGCTTCCAGTCGCGGGCGAGGCCGATCTCGATGACGGCCTCGCCGGGGCCGTCGATATCGTGGCCGGCGACGATGACGTAGCCGTGCCGCCCAGGGCTGATGCCGTACAGCTTCCCGTGGTCGGTGTAGTTGCCGACGGCGGAGATCTGCGCGCCGGCGTGCTGCAGCACGTACGAGGCGTCGCGAATGTTCGCGAGGCGCGAGACGACGCGAGCGACCTGCGCGCGCGGAAGCGGGGAGAAGGTCGCGAGGACGTCGGGCAGTCCTGCACGCTGCGCCGTCCGGTCGAAGCCTCCGTTCAGCGTCCCCGCGATCGTGATCGACGCGCCGACCATGGTGGCGGCCGCCACGACCCCGAGGAGCGCGAGTACCTGCCGTCCCCGGTGCGCGCGGGCCCGCGCCCACGCATACGCGAGCACGGCCCCCACTAGATGAGTTTTCCTTGCTCCAGTCGCAGGATCCGGTCGGCGCGCTCGACGACGCTCGGCTCGTGCGTGACGACGAGCACTGCCTTGCCGTCTGCCGCGACCTGGCGAAGGAGGTCGACGACGCTTGCCCCGGAGTCGGGATCGAGGTTGCCGGTCGGCTCGTCGGCGAGCACGAGGAGCGGGTCGTTGACGAGCGCGCGGGCGATCGCCAGGCGCTGCTGCTCTCCGCCCGACAGCACCGTCGGCAGGCGCCCCGCGGCTCCGTCCAACCCGAGCCGGTCGACGAGCTCACGTCCGCGTTTCACTGCGTCTCGGTCGCGCGTGATGCGCGCGGGGAGGAGCACGTTCTCGATCCCGCTCAGCTCCGGCAGGAGGTGAAACGCCTGGAAGACGAAGCCGATCTTCTCGCGCCGCAGCCGCGCCAGCTCGCGCTCGCGGGCCCCTTCCATGCGCGCACCGTCGAGCTCGATCGTCCCCTCGTCGGGACGATCGAGACCGCCCAGTAGATGGAGGAGCGTCGACTTGCCGGAGCCCGACCGACCGACGACCGCGACGAGCTCGCCGGCCGTGAGCTCGATGTCGACGCCGTCGAGAACCCGCAGCGCCGCGCGCCCGCTGCCGAACGTACGCACCAGCCCCCGGCCGCGAGCGACAACGCTCATGAGGGAAGAGAATGCCTACCCGCGGGAACCGCCGCACGAGAGGCGCTTCCGTCTACCTCCCTGTCGCTTGAGCGCTGGTCTTCGGGAGCGCCTCGCGGCGCGCCCGACATGCGCGGGCGCGCCGTCGCTATGCCGGGCGCTCCAGCGCGGAGGGTGCCCACGGGAGAAACCCGGTTTCCCCCGTGAAGCGAGCGCAGCGATGCGTCATGCCGAAGGTGGGAATCGAACCCACACTCCCCGGAGGGAACCGGATTTTGAGTCCGGCGCGTCTGCCAGTTCCGCCACTTCGGCTCGGGCGGTCATGGTACGTCCACCTTCAGCGGGAAGTACGGCGGGGCGAGGAGGAAGCCGATCCGCGCGTCGGGGCCGCGCTGGCCGAGCGCCATCTGCCGTGCCGCACCGATGCTCCCGATCGGGATGAAGCCGAGGTGGCGCGCTGCGGTGCCGTCGCGCGCGCCGGCGACGTAAACGTCCCCGATCCGCTCGAGCGCGGGCTGGCACGACTCCCAGTCGCGGAACGGGAGCAGTGGGTGGACGGTGCGGCCCGCGCGGTAGTCGGCGATCGCCTTCTCGTCCGTGGTCACGCCGTGCTCGGCCTCGGCGAGCAGCTCGGGGCTGCGGGCGATCGGCGTCTGGTGGAAGAAGCAGCGGTAGGGCTCTTGCGTCGGGCGGGCGAACGAGCGGGTGAACCGGTCGACGAGGATCACGATGCCGCCGTCGACGACGGGAAAACCGTCGCGCCAGAGCGCGAGCGCATGCCCAAGCGCGACCTGCGCAGCCGCGAGCGGGTTCGGCGACTCCCCGTTGAGCGACGGGGTCGTGCTGGGCACGCCGAGCACAAGCGCGTCGAGCGGCGCGTCGAGCGTCGCGCCTCGTAGCTCGATTCCCCGGAGCAGCGCCTCCGCATGGGCGACCGCGGGCGGCCCGGCGAGGACGGCGGCCGCCGTCCGGACGATGCGGAGGGAGCGGAGAAACCGGCGCCGTAGAGGCTCGGGGGCCGCCGCGTAGGCGAGTCGCAGAGGGGAGTTGGCGATCCGCTCGACCCTGCCGGGGTGGTACGGGTAGCCGTGCAGCAGCCCGCCCGTGCGCGGGTGGTTGAGCACGAGCGAGACGCCGAAGAGCGGCACGCGCGCGGCGAGTGCCCGCTCGAGGCGCGTCGCGAGTTGCCATCCCTCCGCGCCGCTCGTCTCGAGCAGTGAGTCCGCGGTCGCGCGCCGCTGCGCCGCCGCGTCCGCCGCCGCGAGGAGGGTCGCCGGGCCGCCGTGGAGCACGGTCTCTGCTGCGCTCACGACCACGACGAGATCCGTCTCGACGAGCTCCCGCGCGACGCGGAACTCGCCGACCTGGACGAGCTCCGGAGCCTCGGCGTCGTGGATCGCCACGTGGCCGTGGAAGCGGCGCGCGAGCCCGGGCGTGACGAGCGCGGCAGCGGCTGCTCGCCCGGTCGGGCGCCGGGTGAGCCCGCACGCTACGAGGAGTGTCTGCTGCGCGGTCGGGATCCCTAGCTCTTCGAGCGCGGCCGACACCGCGGCGACCGTGCTCGGCCGCGGATCGCCGAACGCCCCGGGCAGCGGCAGGAGCGGTGCCTGGACGACGATCGTCGCGCGGCCGGCACCGCGCGCGAGATCCTCGAGCGACGGGCCGTCGAGCGGGAAGCGGAGGGCTTCGCGCGTGGCGGCCTCTGCGTCGGTCGCCCGTCCCGGCGCCGGCGGCCGCAGAACGAGCGCGTCGTCGGGCGCGGACGCGACGACGAGCCGCGTGCCGGAGAGGAGTGGGACGCGGCGCACGCCGTGATTCTGCGCGCTAGAGGTCGGGGAGGCGGCGGAACAGCCGGATGTGCGTGATCTCGAAGCCGCGCTTCGGCCAGAACCGCGACGCCTCGAGGTTCGTCACGCGCCAGTTCGTGCGCATCCGTTCGTAGCCGCGCTCCGCTGCGTACGCGAGGGCGTGCTCCGTAAGCGCCCGACCGACCCCGGTGCCGCGTTCGGCGGGCACGACCGCGGTCGATGCGAGGTGCAGAGCGCCGGGATCGTGAGGGTCGGGATAGAGCGTCGCGTGCCCGACCGCGACGCCCGCACGCTCGGCGACCACGTACGTGACCTCGTCGTCTTCCAGCGTCTCGAGCCATGACGCGCGGTGGCTATCCGGGGCCTCGGTGAAGGAGGAGTAGGACGGCGGCGCCGCCTGCGCCTCCGCGATCAGCCCGTCGATCTCGAGCGCCGTCTCCAGGTCGTCGGGCCCCCCGGCGCGAAGGGCGACGCCCGGCACGTCGAAGGCCTCGCCGCCGCTCGGGCGGCAGCCGTACGCGTGCATCTGCGCAAAGCCGAGCCGGTACCAGGGGTCGAGAGCGTCCGGCTTGGCGATCGCGAAGTGGAGGGGAGGCCACTGCGGTGACAGCTCCGCGTACGCGCCGCGAACCTCTTCCGCGTCGTCACTCAGGGCCTCGACGAAGACGCAATCGCCCCAAATCGAGTGCTCGCGGAACCGCTCGACTTTCAGGACGTCCGCCATCCGCGGCGGACGATATCGCGCCTAGCGAGCCGGGCGAATCGAGCGGAGCGCACTCAGGAGTGCGGCGCGATCGCTCGGCTGCGCGTCACCCCCGATCCAGTACACGACGGAATACAACTGGCCGTGGAAGCGGAAGTAGCCATGACGGAAGCTCGGGTCACCGTTCGCGACCTGCTCCTGGACCCACGGCTGACTCGGGTCGAGGGGCAGGTGCAGCCGTACGGACGGAGGAGGACATGGACCGATACATCCCGGCCCGTCGGGCGAGTCGAGACTGAGCTCGAGGGCGACGACGAACGAGGGCGCGCCGTGGTTGTAGTTCTTCACGTAGACGTACTTCATGTCGGCCGCGGCCCAATGCGAAAGCACCCGGTCGATCGTCGTGTCTGCGGGGACGGGGTAGTTCGTGATCACGCGACTCGCTAACGGCGAGCCCGGTCCACGGTTGACGGGCCTCGGGTAGCTGTTGAAGCCGCGCGGGATCGGGAGGATGAGCCGCCCGACGGTTGCTGACGGCAGGTCAGGCGACGAATGCAGAGCAAACGCAAGACCGACGGCAAAACCGGCCGTCGTGACGAGAGCGGCTGCGATCCCTCGGCGACGATTCATCGGCAGAGAATACGGCGGCGGCACTTGACAGCATCAACTGGTACTAGCGATACTGGTTTTATGACTGTGCACGCTTCGCGGCTCCCGAACGGGTTCGCTGCCCTCATTGCGGAGGCAAAGCGCCGCATGCGTCAGCGGCGCTCGCTCGCCCTTCTCCTGATCGTCCTCGTCGGCCTGGGAGTCGGTCTGACGTTTGGGTTGCGCTCTCCTTCCGGGGGACCGGGCGTACCGCGTCCGCTCACCTCCTCGGTACGCGCTGGAGACCTCAGAGTCTCGGTGCCTGAGGGCTTCTACCGCTACGCGATTTACGGTGGCCATATGGTCGGAACGCCCGCGCCGGTGGTCGGCTACGTCCTCACGGACTTCGCGCTTCCGGCGAAGGTGAAAGCCGACCGTCTGTTGGCGCGGTGGTCTGTGCCCGGCGACTCGGGCCCGCCTGCCACGCGGGTCGCGCTCATGCTCGCGCCCGGCCGGACGATCGGGCCGGAACGGCTCCATTTGCCGCTTACCGTCAACCAGGATTGGGACCACCAGAGGTTCAACAGCGGTGCAATCGGCTCTCGGTTTGGCTTCCTCCGATTCCACAACGCGGACTACCAGGTCATGTATTGGAGCGGGCCAGCCGCCCCGGCAAACGACCGAGCAGCGATCCTGCGCGCGCTCGAGTCGATCCGTCCTGCGCGCTAGTAGTCTCGGAGCGTGTCTCCGAAGACGCTGACGGGCGCCGAGCTCGACCTCAACGACGCGCCTGCGCGCGACTCCGAGCTCTTCCTCGTGGACGGCAACAACCTCGCCTACCGCGCCTTTTTCGCGCTGCCGGAGGAGCTCGCGACGAGCGAGGGATTCCCGACCGGCGCGCTGCTCGGCTTCGCGAACATGCTCTTCAAGCTTCTCTCCGACTACAAGCCGAAGGGCGTCGCTGTCGCCTGGGATACGCGCCCCGTGCACCGCGCCGCCGAGGCTGCCGCGGCCGACGTCGTCTACAAGGAGGGCCGGAAGCCGATGCCGGATCTGCTGCGCGAGCAGTTCCCGCACTTCCGGCCGATCGTCGAGGCGTTCGGCTACCGCAACCTCGAGTTCGAGGGCTGGGAGGCGGACGACGTCATCGCGACGCTCGCGACCCGCGCCGACGCCGCGGGCGTGAAGACGTGCGTCGTCTCGACCGACCGCGACGCGTTCCAGCTCGTCTCCGAGAACGTCTGCCTGATGATGACGCCGCGCGGCGTGAGTGACGTCAACGTCTACACGCCCGAGCGCGTCGAGGCGCGGTACGGCATCACGCCGGCGCAGATCCCCGACTTCATCGGGCTCAAGGGCGACACGTCCGACAACATCCCCGGCGTTCCCGGCATCGGGGACAAGACCGCCGGCCAGCTCATCGCGCAGTACGGCGCGCTCGAGGAGGTGCTCGCGCACGCCGACGAGATGTCGCCCGCGCGGAAGAAGAACCTCATCGAGTTCGCGGACCAGGCGCGCACCGCGAAGCAGCTCGCGACGATGCGGCGCGACCTCGACCTCGACTGCGACCCCGCCGCCCTCGTGCTCGCGCCGCCCGATCGCGGCACGCTGCGCGAGACGTTCCGCCGCTTCGAGTTCCGGGCGCTCCTCGGGCGGATCGACGAGCTCGAGGATGCAGTGCCCGCGCGCGAGCGGATCTCCGCCGGCACTGCCGTGCGCTGGCGCGAGGGAGAGCCGCCAAGCTCAGGCGGGATCGCGGCCGACGAGGGCCGGATCGCGGTTGCCTCTGGCGACGAGGTCGTCGTCGCCGCCCGGCCGATGTACCTCGACGGCGACTACGTCGCGCACGACTCGAAAGCCCTGCAAATCGACGCAACCGACGACACGATGATCCTCGCGTACCTCATCGACCCGGGCCGCAGCGAGTACCTCCTCGACGACCTCGCCGCGGAGTACGACGTCGAAGCGGTTCCCGAGCCCGAGGCGGAGGAGGAGACGGCGCGCCTCGTCCGCCACGCAGCCGTCACCGCGCGCCTGCGCGACCCGCTCCTCGAGCGCGTGCGCGAGCGCGGGGAGGAGCCCCTCTACCGCGACATCGAGATGCCACTCGTCCGCGTCCTCGCCGACATGGAGAAGACTGGCGTCAAGATCGACGCGTACCGCATGGGCGAGATCACCGCGCGCCTCGCCGACCGCGTCGAGGAGCTCGAGGCGAAGACGTACGAGCTCGCGGGCGAGGAGTTCGTCATCGGCTCGCCGCAACAGCTCGGCCGCATCCTCTTCGAGAAGCTCCAGCTCACTCCCGGCCGCAAGGGCAAGACCGGCTACTCGACCGACACGAAGGTGCTGCGGTCGATCCGGTCCGACCACGCGGTCGTCCCGCTGATAGAGGAGTGGCGCGAGCTGTCGAAGCTCCTCAACACGTACCTCCAGCCGCTGCCGTCGATGATCGGCGAGGACGGCCGCCTGCACACGACGTTCAACCAGACCGTCGCCGCGACCGGCCGCCTCTCGACGTCGAACCCGAACCTCCAGTCGATCCCGATCCGCACCGACCTCGGCAAGGAGATCCGCTCCGCCTTCGTCGCGGAGCAGGGCGCGCGGCTCATCTCTGCCGACTACTCGCAGATCGAGCTGCGGATCCTCGCGCACGTCTCGGGCGAGCCGAAGCTGCGCGAGGCGTTCGAGCGCGGGGAGGACATCCACACCGCGACCGCCGCCGAGGTGCTCGGCGTCGACCCCGCAAAGCTCACCTCGGGCGAGCGGTCGATCGCCAAGATGATCAACTTCGGCATCGTCTACGGCATCTCGGCGTACGGCCTTTCCGACAACCTCGAGATCCCGCGCGAGCAGGCGCAGCAGTACATCGACGCGTACCTCGCGCGCTTCCCGCACGTGCAGGACTTCATCCAGCGCACGATCGAGCGCGCCGAGGAGGACGGCTACGCGACGAGCCTGCTCGGCCGCCGCCGCCCGGTACCCGAGCTGCGCGTGCGGAACCGCCAGACGCGCGGGTTCGGCGAGCGCGTCGCCGTCAACTTCGTCATGCAGGGCTCGAACGCCGACATCATCAAAGTCGCGATGGTCGCGATCGAGCGGCGGCTGCGCAAGGAGGGGAGAAGCGCGCGGATCGTCCTCCAGGTGCACGACGAGCTGCTGCTCGAGACGCCCGACGCGGAGACGTCGGCGGTGAAGGAGATCGTGCGCGACGAGATGTGCAAGGCGTACCCCCTCGACCCGCCGCTCGCGGTCGACATCGGCGCGGGCGACAGCTGGGCCGACGCGAAGAGCTAACCGGCGGTTGGCACGAGCGGGCGACCCTTACGATCCCGGAACTCGATACCTCGTGCGGCGAGCAGGCGCGCGATCTTTGGCGTGTCCCCGGGCAAGGACCCGAACATGATCGGGATGCTCTGCGGTTCGTGCGTGGACACGAATTGGATGCCCCAGGCCCCCTTCTGCGCGTAGCTCAACCCTGAGATCCCGTATCTCGCTCCGGGGCACACGAACCGCACGAACCGTCGAGGTCGGACGATGACCTCGTCGTCCGTGATGACGAGCTCGCACAGGGGCCACGTCGCGCGCCACAGGTACCCCCACGTGATCGCCCCGATGAACCGCTCCTGCATCTCTCGACGGAGTCTAGGAGAGGCCGGCGCCGCTGGGCCGGCGCGAAGAGCTAGCGGTTCGTGCTGCCGAAGTAGCGGGACGGGCTCGTTCCGACCACGGCCCCGCGGCTGTGTGCGTCGCGCGACTGGCCGAGCTTCTCGGTGCCTGCGATCTGCGGTGCGCCTTCGCCACGCGCGAGCGCCTCGACGAGTTGCGTCAGGGCGCGCGCCGCTTTCTCTTTCCCACGGACTGCGTACGTCAGGACGACCGGCGGATAGCGTCGGCCCCACGGATACGTCCGCGCCTCGATCGTCCACGGCAGCCACCGCACCCGGCGAAGGACGAGCACGACCGGCACGACCAGGAGCGCGAGGGGCAGAAACACGAACCCGAGCGGAAGCGGCCCAGTCCACGCGCCGACTGCGTCCGGGGCTTGGCGGGACATGCCCTCCACCGTCGTCCGCCGCGGAGCGGCGGCGTCGAGCATGTCCGTGCGAGTCAGGGGCCGCAAGCCCGTGGGCACGACGAGACGCTTCACGGTCCACCGCAG
>JAWVDC010000072.1:0-22387 GCA_033857715.1 Gaiellaceae bacterium
CGGGCAAGGACGTCGAGAGCATCCGCGAGAAGTTCGTCCGCCAGACCGGCGGCTCGGGCCAGTACGCGGACGTCGTGATCAACTTGCGCGCGCAGGAGCCCGGCAAGGGCTACGAGTTCAGCGACAAGATCACCGGCGGCAAGATCCCGAAGGAGTACATCCCCGCGGTCGACGCCGGCATCAAGGAAGCGATGGACTCGGGCGTGCTCGCCGGCTACCCGGTCGTCGACGTCGCGATCGAGCTCGTCGATGGGTCGTACCACGAGGTCGACTCGAGCGAGCGGGCGTTCAAGATCGCCGGATCGATCGCGTTCAAGGAGGCCCTCAAGCGCTCGAAGCCGAAGCTGCTCGAGCCGATGATGGCCGTCGAGGTGACGACTCCCGAGGACTACCTCGGTGACGTCATGGGTAACCTCAACAGCCGCCGCGGCCGGATCGAGTCCATGACGCCCGTTGGGAACGCACAGGTCGTCAAGGCGCTCGTGCCGCTCTCCGAGATGTTTGGATACTCGACCGACCTGCGCTCGATGACGCAGGGCCGGGCCGACTTCCACATGGACTTCGACCGTTACGAGGAAGTTCCGCAGTCAATCGCCACCGAGCTCATCGACTCGGGCGCAGGCAAGTAAGAGACCGAGAAGGAGACCAGGAGCCACCCATGGCCAAGCAGAAGTTCGAACGCACAAAGCCGCACGTCAACGTCGGCACCATCGGTCACATCGACCACGGCAAGACCACGCTCACCGCGGCGATCACGAAGGTGCTCGCGGAGAAGGGCGGCGGCGAGGCCGTGGCTTTCGATCAGATCGACAAGGCGCCGGAAGAGCGTCAGCGCGGCATCACGATCAACACGGCGCACGTCGAGTACGAGACGGAGAACCGTCACTACGCGCACGTCGACTGCCCGGGTCACGCCGACTACATCAAGAACATGATCACGGGCGCTGCCCAGATGGACGGCGCGATCCTCGTGGTCTCGGCCGCCGACGGCCCGATGCCGCAGACGCGCGAGCACATCCTGCTCGCCCGCCAGGTCGAGGTGCCGGCGATCGTCGTCGCCCTCAACAAGGCCGACATGGTCGACGATCCCGAGCTCCTCGAGCTCGTGGAGTTGGAGGTGCGCGAGCTCCTCTCGAAGTACGACTTCCCGGGCGACGACATCCCCGTCGTGCAGGTCTCGGCGCTCAAGGCGCTCGAGGGCGACCCGGAGTGGAGCGAGAAGGTCGTCGAGCTCATGAACGCGGTCGACACCTACATCCCGGAGCCGACCCGCGACCTCGACAAGCCGTTCCTCATGCCGATCGAGGACGTGTTCACGATCACCGGCCGTGGCACCGTCGTGACGGGCCGCGTCGAGCAGGGCCAGATCAAGATCGGCGACGAGATCGAGATCGTCGGCATCCACGAGAAGGTGGAGAAGACGGTCGTCACGGGCGTCGAGATGTTCAACAAGACGCTCGACTCGGCTCAGGCCGGCGACAACGCGGGCGCACTCCTTCGCGGCACGAAGCGTGAGGAAGTCGAGCGCGGCCAGGTTCTCGCGAAGCCGGGCTCGATCAACCCGCACACGCACTTCAAGGCCGAGGTCTACGTGCTCGGTAAGGACGAGGGTGGCCGCCACACGCCGTTCTTCAACGGCTACCGGCCGCAGTTCTACTTCCGCACGACGGACGTCACCGGCTCGATCAAGCTGCCGGAGGGCCAGGAGATGGTCATGCCGGGCGACAACACGAACATGGAGATCGAGATGATCCAGCCGATCGCCATGGATCAGGGCCTCCGGTTCGCCATCCGCGAGGGTGGACGCACCGTCGGCGCCGGCGTCGTCACCGAGATCATCAAATAGGACCACCCAGTAGAGGAATGGAGTAGGGGCACCGTGGCACAGGCAAAGATCCGCATCAGGCTCAAGGGTTACGACCACCAGCAGGTGGACAAGTCCGCGCGCGACATCGTGGACACGGCCCAGCGCACCGGTGCGACTATCACCGGCCCGGTGCCCCTGCCCACCGAGAAGAACGTCTACTGCGTCATCCGGTCCCCGTTCAAGGACAAGGACTCGCGGGAGCACTTCGAGGTGCGTACGCACAAGCGGTTGATCGACATCCACTCGCCGACCCCGAAGACGGTCGACTCGCTCATGCGGCTCGACCTCCCGGCCGGCGTCGACATCGAGATCAAGCTTTAAGTGACCCCCTCCTTCTCATCTCGCACTCGTATCGCGGCTGCAAACCGGCGCATCGCGGCGTCCTCGGTTGCGTCCGTAGCCTCCGGCTACGAACGCGCCCTGCGTCCTTGCGCTGCTTGGTTTTCGCCGCGCTACGAGCACGATCTGTTCAGTCGGGGGTCGAGATGAAGGGCATCGTGGGCAAGAAGCTCGGCATGACGCAGCTCTTCGACGAGGAGAGCGGCTCGGTGACCCCGGTCACCGTCATCGAGGCCGGCCCCTGCCCGGTCGTCGCCGTCCGCACCCCGGACGCCGACGGCTACGAGGCCGTCCAGCTCGCCTGGGAGCCGGTCGCCGACCGCAAGATCTCGAAGGCCGAGCGCGGTCATCTCGCGAAGAACGGCGTCGACGGCGCGTACCGGCATCTCGTCGAGTTCCGCGGCCACTTCGCCGAAGCCGTCCAGGGCGAGAGCGTCACCGTCGAGCTCTTCCAGCCGGGCGACAAGGTCAAGGTCAGCGGCATCGGGATCGGCAAGGGCTTCCAGGGCACGATCAAGCGCCACAACTTCTCGCGCGGCCCGGTCACGCACGGCTCGCACAACATCCGCAAGCCGGGCTCGATCGGCGCGTCCGCGTACCCGTCGCGTGTGTTCAAGGGCATCCGCATGGCGGGCCGGATGGGCGGGAAGCGCGTCACCCAGGTCGGTCTCACGGTCCACTCCATCGATCCGGAGCGGAACCTCCTGCTCGTCAAGGGCGCCATTCCAGGCCCGAAGAACGGGATCGTCGAGATCCGGGAGATGAAGGCGTAATGGCTGCTCCCAAGGCACCGATGCTTGGCGGAGCCAAGAAGGAGGTCTCGCTCGACGAGGTCGTCTTCGCCGCCGAGGTCAAGCCGCACCTCGTCCACGAGGCAGTGCGCGCCGAGCTGAACGCCGCGCGCCAGGGAACGCGTGCCGCGAAGAGCCGCGGCATGGTCTCCGGCGGCCGCGCGAAGCCGTTCCGTCAGAAGGGCACCGGCCGCGCGCGCCAGGGCACGATCCGCGCGCCGCAGTTCACCGGCGGCGGCGTCGCGTTCCCGCCGACCCCGCGCGACTTCTCGGTGAAGGTCAACAAGAAGGCCATGCGCGCGGCATTGCGCGCCGCTCTCAGCGATCACGCGCAGGCGGGGACGATCGGTCTCGTCGCCGGCGACTCGTTCGACACGCCGTCGACGAAGCAGGCCGCCGAGCTCCTCTCCACCTGGGGCCAGGACACGCCGACGCTCCTCGTCGTGACGGAGGACGAGGAGATGCTCATCAAGTCGTTCCGCAACCTCGAGCGGGTGCTCGTCACGATTCCGCAGGAGCTCGAGGTCGCGCAGGTCGTCTGGGCGCGCTCGCTCGTCGTGAGTGAAGCCGCGCTCCCGTTGGTGAACGCGAAGGCAGGTGTGTCCGAGTGAGCCTTCATCCCGCGCAGGTCCTCATCTCTCCGGTCGTGAGCGAGAAGAGCTACGGCCAGATCGTCGACAACCGCTACACGTTCAAGGTGCACAAGGACGCGCACAAGACGCAGATCCGGCAGGCGGTCGAGCAGCTGTTCGACGTCCACGTCGTCGCGGTCAACGTCATCAAGGTGCAGCCGAAGCCGAAGCGGCGCGGAGCCTTCAACGGCACGCGCTCCGGCTGGAAGAAGGCGATCGTCGAGCTCAAGGCCGGCGAGAAGATCGACATCTTCGAGGGGGCTCAGCTCTAGTGCCAATTCGTAGGTACAAGCCGACGAGCGCCGGCCGCCGCTTCATGTCCGTCTCGACGTTCGAGGAGGTCACGAAGACGACGCCGGAGAAGAGCCTGCTCGCGCCGCTCACGAAGAAGGGCGGCCGCAACGCGCACGGCCGGATCACGACGCGCCATCAGGGCGGCGGTCACAAGCGCCGCTACCGCATCATCGACTTCAAGCGCGTCAAGGACGGCGTCCCCGCGACCGTGGCCGCGATCGAGTACGACCCGAACCGCTCGGCCCGCATCGCGCTGCTCCACTACGCCGACGGCGCGAAGGCGTACATCCTCGCCCCCTCGCAGCTGAAGGTCGGCGCGACGGTCGAGTCCGGCCCCGAGGCCGACATCAAGGTCGGCAACACGCTTCCGCTCGACAACATCCCGACGGGAACGCTCGTCCACGCGGTCGAGCTGAAGCCGGGCCAGGGCGCAAAGATGGCCCGTTCCGCCGGCGCGGGCGTGCAGCTCGTCGCCAAGGACGCCGGCTTTGCGGTTCTCCGTCTTCCGTCCGGCGAGATGCGCCGCGTGGCGCTCACGTGTCGCGCGACCGTCGGGCAGGTCGGGAACGTCGACCACCAGAACATCAACTGGGGCAAGGCCGGACGGAGCCGCTGGAAGGGCAAGCGTCCGTCCGTGCGCGGCTCCGCGATGAACCCCGTCGACCACCCGCACGGCGGTGGCGAGGGCAAGTCGAAGGGCGGCCGTCATCCGGTCACCCCGTGGGGCGTGCCGACGCTCGGCAAACGCACCCGCTCGAAGCACAAAGCATCCGACAAGTTGATCGTTCGCGGCCGTCGCCGCGGTAAGGAGGGACGCCGCTAAATGTCGCGGTCAAGCAAGAAGGGGCCTTTCGTGGAGGAGCGGCTCATGAGCCGTATCGAGGCGATGAACACGTCGGGCTCGAAGAACATGATCAAGACCTGGTCGCGCTCGTCGACCGTCTTCCCGGAGATGGTCGGGCACACGATCGCCGTCCACGACGGCCGTAAGCACGTGCCGGTGTTCATCTCCGAGCAGATGGTCGGCCACAAGCTCGGCGAGTTCGCGCCGACGCGGACGTTCCGCGGCCATGCCGGCGACAGAGCGTCGAAGGTGAAGCGCTAGTGGCTGTGATGGAACAGCAGGGTCAGACCGTGCGCGCGCAAGCGCGTTGGGTGCACTCGAGCGCGCGGAAGGCGCGCCTCGTCACCGACCTCATCCGCGGGCGCAGCGTGCCCGAGGCGCGGACGATCCTCGCGTTCTCGAACCGCGCCGTCGCGAAGGACGTCGAGAAGGTGCTGCGCTCGGCCGTCGCGAACGCCGAGTCGCGCTCCGACCTCCACTGGCACGGCGACACGCTCGTCGTCGTCACCGCCTACGCCGACGAAGGCCCGACGCTGAAGCGCTGGAAGGCGCGCGCGCGCGGCCGCGTCAACCGGATTCGCAAGCGGACCTGTCACATCACGATCGAGCTCGCGCAGAACCCGACAGCCGTCGCTGCCGCCGCTGCGCAGGCCGCTGCCGCGCCGAAGCGCGCGCCGCGCAAGAAGGCCCAGACCACCGACGACACGCCGGTCGCGACTGAGACCGCGGTCGAGGAGACGCCCGCCGAGGAGACCCCGGTCGAGGAGACCCCGGCCGCCGAGGCTGAGACAGAGACCACCACCGAGCCCGAAACGACCGAGGGGGCCCCAGAGGAGATGCAGGACTAATGGGACAAAAGATTCATCCTGGGGGTCTCCGCGTGGGCGTCATCCACGACTGGAAGTCCAACTGGTACACCGGCAAGAAGGAGTTCGCGGGCTACATCCTCGAGGACGTCAAGATCCGCGAGCACATCTACTCGAAGCTCGCGCACGCGGGGCTGTCGGACATCCTGATCCGCAAGGACAAGCAGCGGATCACGGTCGACATCTACACCGCGCGCCCGGGCATCGTCATCGGGAAGTCGGGCGTCGAGGTCGACGCGCTGCGCAAAGAGCTGCACGCGCTCACCCAGAAGAACGTCCACATCAACATCAACGAGATCAAGCGCCCCGAGCTCGACGCGAAGCTCGTCGCGCAGTCGATCGCGGAGCAGCTTTCGAACCGCGTCGCCTTCCGCCGCGCGATGAAGCGCGCGCTCGCCTCGGCGATCCGCTCCGGCGCCGCCGGCGTGAAGATCCGCTGCGCCGGGCGCCTCGGCGGCGGCGAGATGAGCCGCAGCGAGACCTACAGCGAGGGCCGCGTCCCGCTCCACACGATCCGCGCGGACATCGACTACGGCTTCGTCGAGGCGAAGACCGCGGCCGGCCGCATCGGCGTCAAGGTCTGGATCAACAAGGGCGAGATCATGCCGGAGGGGTTCGGCGAGACCGACACGGCGCGCCTCGGCGACCAGGACGCACGCCGCCGTCGCGGCGGTGCGCTCGAAGGTCTCGGCGCCTCGCGCGAGAGCAGCCGCAACCGCGGCCAGGATCGCGAGGGTCTCGGGCCGGTGCGCCAGCGCCGGCGCGGCCCCGGTGGCGGTCCCGGCGGCCAGGGCGGAGGTCGTCCCGGTCAGCGCCGCGGTCCCGGCGGCTCGCGCCCTGCGGGTGGAGCGGGTCAGCCCGGCGGACGCCCTTCGGGCGGCGCGGGTCAGCCCGGCGGACGCCCTTCCGGCGGCGCGGGTCAGCCCGGCGGACGCCCTTCGGGCGGCGGACGTGGTCCGCGCCGTGACGATCGCGTCGAGCAGCCGCGCACGGACGAGCAGGGTGTCTCCGCAGCGGGTCGCGAGCAGCCGGTGATCGAGCCGCAGGTCGAAGTCGTGCCGCAGGAGGTCGTCGTGACCGATGCGGATGCCGCGGCCGAGGTCGTAGCTCCCGTCGAGGCCGCTGCCCCGGCCGAGGCTGCTGCTCCCACAACGGAGGAGAAGCCCAAGCGCGCCCCGCGTGCGAAGGCCGAGCCGACCGCGGAGAAGCCGAAGCGCGCTCCGCGCAAGAAGGCAGATGAGCCTGCGGCCGAAGATGCCCCGAAGGACGGTGATGCCTGATGTTGATGCCGAAGAAGACGAAGTTCCGCAAGGTCCATCGCGGCCGCCGGCGTGGCGCCTCCACGGGCCAGACGGTCGTCCAGTACGGCGACTACGGCCTCAAGGCCATGGATGCCGGATGGATCACGAACCGCCAGATCGAGGCGGCTCGTATCGCCATGACGCGCAAGATCAAGCGCGGCGGCAAGGTCTGGATCAACGTCTTCCCCGACAAGAGCTTCACGAAGAAGCCGGCGGAGACCCGCATGGGCTCCGGCAAGGGCTCGCCCGAAGGCTGGGTCTGCGTGATCAAGCCGGGCCGCGTGATGTTCGAGCTCGCCGGCGTTCCCGAGCCGCTCGCCAAGGAGGCGCTCCGCCTCGCCGGCCAGAAGCTGTCGATCAAGACGAAGATCGTTAAGCGGGAGGCTGAGCTCTTTTGACCAGGGCATCTGAACTGCGCGCGTTGACGGACGACGAGCTCGAGCACCGGCTTTCCGAGCGGCGCCAGGAGCTGTTCAACCTGCGCTTCCAGTCCGTGACCGGCGCGCTCGAGAACTCCGCGCGCCTCAAGCTCGCGAAGCGCGAGATCGCCCGCATCCTGACCGTCGTGACCGAGCGTGAAGCAGAAAAGGCAGCAAGCTGATGACTGAAGAGAACGAGAAAGAGACAACTGAGGAGACGCCCGTGGAAGAGACTCCCGAGGCCGTCGAGGAGACGTCGGTAGAGGCAGCCGCGCCGGAGGCCGAGGCGGAGGAGACTCCCGCCGCGCCCGAGGCCGCCGTCGAAGAGCCGGCCGCCGAAGAGGCGCCTGAGCCCGTGACCGAAGTTCCGGCCGCGGAGCCCGAGGCTGCCGTCGCCGTCCCGGCAGAGGAGGACCCAGCGTCCGCCGTTGAAGCGCCCCTGGCCGATGAGCCTGCCGCCGAGGTTGAGGAAGCTCCCGCTGACGAGGCTGCCACCGAGGACGTTCCGGCTGAGGAGGCTCCCACTGAGGAGGCTCCCGCCGAGGACGCTCCGGCCGACGAGGCTCCGGCCGACGAGGCTCCGGCTGAGGAGGCTCCCGCCGAGGAAACCCCGGCTGCCGAGGCTCCCGCTGAGGAGGCTCCCGCAGAGGAAGCCCCTGCTGAGGAAACCCCGGCTGCCGAGACTCCGGTTGACGAGGCTCCGGCTGACGAGGCTCCCGCTGACGAGGCTCCGGCTGACGAGGCTCCGGCTGAGGCCGCCCCCGCTGCCGAGGCCGCAGAAGCGCCGGCTCCGCAGCAGCAGTCCGAGCCGAAGAAGAAGGGCAAGCGCCTCCCGCGCCGCCTGCGCCCGCAGAAGACGCGCGTGTCGCGCCCGGCTGCGACGGGCGAGCGCAAGCCCCTCGTCCGCCTGCCGAAGCCCGAGCACGAGCGCGGCCGGCGCCAGGAGCGCCGCGGCGTCGTGGTCTCGAACGCGATGGACAAGACGATCGTCGTCAAGGTCGACGTGATCACCTCGCACCAGCGCTACAAGAAGGTCATCCGGCGCAGCGTGAAATTCCACGCGCACGACGGGCAGAACGCCGCCAACATCGGCGACGTCGTCCGCATCGTCGAGACGAAGCCGCTCTCGAAGACGAAGCACTGGCGGCTCGCCGAGGTCCTGGAGGCCGCGAAATGATCCAGCAGGAGTCCCGCCTCAAGGTGGCCGACAACACTGGCGCCCGCGAGATCCTGTGCATCCGCGTCAAGGGCGGCCATCACCGCCGGTACGCGCGGGTGGGCGACATCATCATCGGCACCGTCAAGACGGCCACGCCGCAAGGCGCCGTCAAGAAGGGCGAAGTCGTCACGGCCGTCGTCGTGCGGACGAAGAAGGCATTCGGCCGCGACGACGGGACGACGATCGCCTTCGACGAGAACGCCGCCGTGATCATCGACGCGCAGCGCAACCCGCGCGGCACCCGCATCTTCGGGCCGGTCGCGCGCGAGCTGCGCGAGAAGAACTTCATGAAGATCGTGTCGCTCGCCCCGGAGGTGCTGTAGCCGTGTCCCAGACGATGAAGATCAAGAAGGGCGATCGCGTGCACGTTCTCCGCGGCAAGGACGCCGGCAAGGAAGGCCGCGTCGTCGAGGCGCTCCCGCGGACCGGCAAGGTCGTCGTCGAGAACATCAACGTCATGAAGAAGCATCGGCGCCCCCGCGCGATCCAGGGCAGCAACAACATCGGCGGCGCGGTCGTCCCGGGCGGGATCATCGACCTGCCGGCGCCGCTCCCGGTCGCGAACGTCATGCTCGTCTGTCCCACGTGCGGCAAGCCGACCCGCGTCGGCACCGTCGAGAAGACGATCGCCGGCAAGCAAGTCCGCCTGCGCGTCTGCAAGAAGTGCGGCGAGGAGATCGACAAGTAATGGCTACCGCTACCGACACATACACGCCCCGCCTCAAGGACCTGTACGAGGGCGAGATCCGCGAGCGTCTCAAGGACGACCTCGGCCTCGACTCGATCATGCAGGTACCGCGGATCCAGAAGATCACGCTCAACATGGGCGTCGGCGAGGCGAAGACCGACTCGAAGGCGATGGACGCCGCGATCGAGGAGCTGTCGACGATCGCCGGCCAGCGCGCCCAGGTGCGCAAGGCGACGAAGTCGATCGCGCAGTTCAAGCTGCGCGAGGGGATGGCCGTCGGCGCGCGCGTCACGCTGCGCGGCGAGCGCATGTACGAGTTCCTCGACCGGCTCGTCTCGATCGCGCTGCCCCGCATCCGCGACTTCCGCGGCCTCAACCCGAAGTCGTTCGACGGGCGCGGCAACTTCTCGATGGGCGTGCGCGAGCAGCTCATCTTCCCGGAGCTCAACTACGACGACATCACGGACATCCGCGGTCTCGACGTGACGATCACGACGAGCGCAACGTCGGACGAGCACGCGCTCGCGCTGCTGCTGGCGCTCGGACTGCCGTTCGCGAATGCCGACGGCGAAGGAAGGAATATTTAATGGCCAAGACGTCACTCGTCGTGAAGCAGCGGCGACCTCAGAAGTTCAGGGTGCGGAACTACACGCGCTGCAACAAGTGCGGCCGTCCGCGTGCGGTATTCAAGAAATTCGGCCTGTGCCGCATTTGCCTGCGCGAGCTCGCGCATCAGGGCGCCATTCCCGGCATGACGAAGTCCAGCTGGTAGGAGAAGAGACGTGCTCACCGATCCCATCGCAGACATGCTCACCCGCATCCGCAACGCCAACAAGGCGCTGCACGAGCAGGCAAAGATGCCGAGCTCGCGGATGAAGGTCGAGATTGCCAAGCTTCTGAAGGAAGAGGGCTACATCCGCGACTACCACGTGGAGAAGCCGGAGGCGTGGAACGCGTCCCACCCAGAAGACAAACGGTCCTTCGATACCCTGGTCATCGACTTGAAGTTCGGCCGCAACCGCGAGCGGGTCATCTCCGGCCTGAAGCGCGTGTCGAAGCCGGGCCGCAGGGTCTACGCGCGGAAAGACCGTCTGCCGCGCGTGCTGGGCGGGATGGGCGTCGCGATCCTGTCCACATCGACGGGTCTCGTCACGAGCCGCACCGCCGAGGAGAAGGGGATCGGCGGCGAAGTCGTCGCTTTTATCTGGTAACCGCCAGACATCACGAAAAATCATGAGCAGAATTGGCAAAGCACCCATCGAGATCCCGGACGGCGTCACCGTCACGATCGAGCCTGCCCGCGTCGCGGTCGTCGGCCCGCTCGGCTCCCTGCAGCAGCAGGTACCGGCGCGCATGAAGATCGAGCTCGCGGACGGCATCGTCACGGTTACGCGCCCCACAGAGCGCGGCGAGGATCGTTCCCTCCACGGCCTGACGCGGACGCTTGTCGCGAACATGGTCGAGGGCGTGACGAAGGGCTTCGAGAAGAAGCTCGAGATCCAGGGCGTCGGCTATCGCGCGCAGCTCAAGGGCTCGGACCTCGAGCTGAGCGTCGGCTACTCCCATCCCGTCACGATCAAGCCGCGCACCGGCATCACGTTCGAGGTGCCGACACCGACGGAGATCATCGTCAAGGGAACGGACAAGCAGATGGTCGGCCAGACGGCCGCCGAAATCCGCAAGGTCCGCAAGCCGGAGCCGTACAAGGGCAAGGGCATCCGCTATTCGGGCGAGTACGTGCGCCGGAAGGTCGGCAAGCGTGCCTAGCTTGACCGTCAGCCAAGCGCGCGCCCGCAGGCATCGCCGCGTGCGCGGGAAGGTGAGCGGCACCGCCGAGCGCCCGCGTCTCGTGGTCTTCCGCTCGAACCGCGGTATCGAGGCGCAGCTCGTCGACGACGAGGCGGGCAAGACGCTCGCGTCCGCGTCCCATCTTGGGCTCGGGAAGTCGTTCAAGGGCGACAAGTCGAAGCAGGCCGAAGAGGTCGGGAAGGCGCTCGCGGCGGCGGCCAAGAAGGCCGGCGTCGAGGCGTGCGTCTTCGACCGCGGCGGCTACCTCTACCACGGACGCGTCAAGGCGCTCGCCGAAGGCGCCCGCGAAGGAGGACTGAACTTCTGATGTCAGGGATCGAGTACACAGAGACGCGCGAGCTCAAGGAGCGCGTCGTCGAGATCAACCGCGTCGCCAAGGTCGTCAAGGGCGGCCGGCGCTTCTCCTTCACGGCGCTCGTCGTCGTCGGGGACGAAGTCGACCGCGTCGGCCTCGGCTACGGCAAGGCCCGCGAGGTTCCGCTCGCGATCACGAAGGCCGTCGAGGACGCGAAGAAGAACATGTTCACTATCCCGAAGCACGGCTCGACGATCACGCACGAGGTGCTCGGCCGGTTCGACGCCGCGAGGGTCATGCTGCGTCCCGCCTCCGAGGGAACCGGCGTCATCGCCGGCGGCGGCGTGCGTGCGGTGCTCGAGCTCGGCGGTATCCACAACGTCCTCGCGAAGAGCCTCGGCACGACGAACCCGATCAACATGGCGAAGGCCACGGTCGCCGCGCTCCAGGAGCTGCGCCGGCCGGAGGACGTCGCCAGGATCCGTGGCAAGCGCATCTCGGAGGTGCTGCCGTTCAAGGCTGCCGCTCCGATCGAGACCGAGGACGTAGCTGCTGCTCCAGTTGCCGAAGATACGCCCGTGGTCGAGGCCGTCGATGAGACGCCCGTGGCCGAAGAAGCTCCCGTCGAGGAGCCGGTCGCCGAGGCGGAGCCCGAGGCTGCGCCGACCACCGAGGAGCCTGCCACCGAAGAGCACAAGCGCCGGTTCTCGCTCCACCGCAAGAAGGACGAGAGCTAAATGGCGAAGGTCACGATCACCCAGGTGAAGTCCCAGATCGGGCAGTCCGAGCGGCATCGCGGTACCCTGCGCGCGCTCGGGCTCGGCAAGATCGGCCGCAGCGCCGAGCACGAGGAGTCGCCGGTGCTCGCCGGCATGCTCCGCAAAGTCCGCCACCTCGTGAAGATCGAGAGCGCCTGATGCCCGAGAAGCAACTCAATCTCTCCAACCTTTCGCCGGCTCAGCCGCGCGAGGACCGCAAGCGCGTCGGCCGCGGGCTTGGCTCCGGCAAGGGCCGCTACGCGGGCCGTGGCATCAAGGGCCAGAAGTCGCGGGCGGGCTCACACAAGATGCCGGCCGCCTTCGAGGGCGGTCAGACGAAGCTCTTCATGCGCCTCCCGAAGATGCGCGGGAATACGTCCGCCGACGCGATGCCGATCGGCCCGTTCCGGACGTACACCCAACCCGTCAACCTCCGCGATCTCGACCGCTTCGACGCAGGTGCTGAGGTCACCCCGGAGACGCTCGTCGAGAAGGGCTTGCTCAAGAACACGAAGATCGACGTCAAGCTCCTCGGCGACGGCGAGATCACGAAGAAGCTCACCGTGCGCGTCCACGCCATCTCCGCCTCGGCGCGCGAGAAGGTCGAGGCCGCCGGCGGCACCGTCGAGTTCCTCCGCGAGCCGAAGGTCAAGAAAGTGCGTCACCACAAGGCGAAGCCGGTGACCGCGGCGGCGCCGCAGGCCGAGACGGCCGACGAAGCGCCCGCCGACGACGCTCCGGTCGAGGAGCCCGTCGCCGAAGAGGCCGAGGAGTAACGCATGTTCGTGTGGCTCGCGAACGCCTGGCGCGTCCCCGAGCTGCGCCGGCGCGTCCTCTTCACCGCCGGTGTGCTCGCGGTCTACCGCTTCGGTACCCACGTCCCCGCCCCGGGCGTCGACCAGAAAGCCCTCGAGCAGTTCTTCACGACCGGCGCGGGCGCCGGCGGAGCGCTCGGCCTGCTCAACCTGCTCTCCGGCCAGGCTCTCCAGCAGTTCGCGCTCTTCGCGCTCGGGATCATGCCGTACGTCACGGCCTCGATCATCTTCCAGCTCATGGCGACGGTCATCCCGACGCTCGAACGGCTGCAGAAGGAAGGCGAGGCAGGCTACGCCAAGATCACGCAGTACACGCGCTATCTCACGATCGTGCTCGCCGCCGCGCAGGCCACCGGTTACGCGTTCCTCTTCAAGAGCCAGGGCGTCCTGCCGCACGCGAACCTCGGGCGCATGCTCATCGTCATCCTCACCCTCACCGCGGGCACGGCGCTGCTGATGTGGATGGGGGAGCAGATCACGAAGCGCGGCGTCGGCAACGGGATCTCGATCATCATCTTCGCCTCGATCCTCGCCTATGCCCCGACGGGTATCAGCGGCTGGCTCGCCGGCTCCGCAACGGCAAAGCTCTTCTTCCCGATCGTCGCGGTCGCGGTTGTCGTCGCCGTCGTCTTCGTGATGGAGGGACAGCGGCGGATCCCGGTCCAGTACGCGCGGCGCCAGCTCGGCGGACGTCAGTCGTCGGCCAACAGCTCGACGTACATGCCGCTCAGCGTGATCATGGCCGGCGTCATTCCGATCATCTTCGCCGCGGCCGTTCTCGCGCTTCCCCAGACGATCGGGAGCGTCAACGTGTCGTGGCAGAACTGGATCCAGACGAACTTCAACTCCCAGGGCTGGCAATACCTGCTCACCGAGGGGATTCTGATCTTCGTGTTCACGTTCTTCTACACGTCGGTCACGTTCAACCCGGTCGACCAGGCGGACAACCTCCGCAAGAACAACGGCTATATCCCGGGGATCAGGCCTGGCCCGCCGACCGCGGCGTACCTCGACCGCGTCCTGAGTCGGCTGACGCTCGCAGGCGCGCTCTTCCTTGCGCTCATCGCGGTGCTTCCCTCGATTTTCATCACGCAATTCCACTTCGACCAGTCGGTCTACCGCGCGCTCGGCGGCACCTCCGTCCTCATCGTCGTCGGCGTCGCGCTGCAGACGATGCGACAGATGGAGTCGCAGATGGTCATGCGGCACTACGAAGGCTTCCTGCGCTAGATGAACATCCTCGTGCTTGGGCCGCAGGGCTCCGGCAAAGGCACGCAGGCGAAGCGGATCAAAGAGACCTACGGGCTCCCGCACATCGCGACCGGGGACATGCTCCGCGAGATGCGTGCCGTCGACAACGACCTCGGCCGGGAGCTGAGCGCGGTCATGGACCGTGGCGATCTCGTCTCCGACGACATGATGATCGAGCTCATCCGCAGCAGGCTCTCGCGCGGCGACACGCTCGGCGGTTTCGTCCTCGACGGCTTCCCGCGCACGATGGCGCAGGCCGAGGCGCTCACCGGGCTCCTGCGCGAGCTCGACCGCGAGCTCGACGTCGTCTTCGACTTCCAGATCCCCGACCGTGAGGTGCTCCTCGAGCGGATGCTCCAGCGCGCCGCCGCGGAAGGCCGCGCCGACGACACGCCCGACGCGATCGCGCGGCGGCTCGAGCTGTACGAGCGTGAGACCGCGCCGCTCGTCGACTACTACCGGACGCACCAGGCCAACGTCGTCGGGATCCACGCCAATCGGAGCGTCGAGGAGGTTTTCGAGGAGATCCAGCGCTCGCTCGAGTCGGTGGAGGCCCGAGCATGATCATCCGCAAGTCCGCCGCGGAGATCGAGGGGATGGCCCGCGCCGGCGCGCTCCTCGCCGAGACGCTCGCGCTCGTCGGAGAGCACCTCGAGCCGGGCGTGACGATGCGGGAGCTCGACCGGATCGCCGACGAGCATCTCGCCGTCAACGGGGCGACGCCGACCTCGAAGGGCTACAAAGGCTTCCCCGCGGCGCTGTGCATCTCGCCGAACTCGATGGTCGTGCACGGGATCCCGAACGACTACGCCGCGCGCGAGGGCGACCTCATCTCCCTCGACCTCGGCGTGACGCTCGACGGGCTGGTCGCGGACAGCGCGATCACGCTCCCGGTCGGCGAGATCTCGCCCGAGGCGCAGCGTCTGCTCGACGTGTGCCAGGAGGCGCTCGCCGCCGGCATCGAGCGGGCCCGGCCCGGCAACCATCTCTCCGACATCTCCCACGCGGTGCAGGTCGTCGTCGAGGCCGCCGGGTTCTCGGTCGTCCGCAGCCTCGTCGGCCACGGCGTCGGCCGCTCGTACCACGAGGACCCGCAGATCCCGAACTACGGGGCTCCCGGACGCGGTCCCGTGCTGCAGGAAGGGATGACGCTCGCGATCGAGCCGATGATCACCGTAGGAGACCCGGACGTCTACGTCCATGACGATCAGTGGTCGATTTCGTCGGTCGACGGCTCGCTCGCGGCGCATTTCGAGCACACCGTGGCTGTCCTCGACAGCGGCCCGCGCGTGCTTACGGCTGCAAAAGCGCCTTTGCTACGATGACCCTCTTCGCGCACGGCTCTGCCGTGCGCGTGTTCACGTCCGGTACCAAACCACTGGCCCGCTCCACTGAAGGGAATTTGCCTACCAAGGAAGAGAAGATCGAGGTCGAAGGCGAGGTCGTCGAAGCGCTCCCGAGCACGATGTTTCGGGTGCAGCTCGATGGAGGACATGCCGTGCTCGCGACCATCTCCGGGAAGATGCGGAAGCACTACATTCGCATCCTGCCGGGCGACAAGGTCAAGGTCGAGCTCAGTCCCTACGACCTCAGCCGCGGTCGAATCACCTACCGGCACAGGTAACTCAATTATGAAAGTCCGCCCCTCCGTCAAGCCCATGTGCGAGCGCTGCCGCGTCATCAAGCGGCACGGCACGACCATGGTCATTTGCACAAACCCCCGTCACAAGCAGAGGCAGGGCTAGATGGCGCGTATCGCCGGGATCAACCTCCCAAACCAGAAGCGGCTCGAGATCGGGCTGACGTACATCTACGGGATCGGCCAGCCGACGGCGCGCAAGGTCGCGGTGGCGCTCGGCCTCGACCCCGACACGAAGATCAAGGATCTCACCGACGACGAGGTCACGAAGCTCCGCACGTACATCGACGCCGAGCTCGAGGTCGAGGGCGACCTGCGGCGCGACCGGCAGCAGGCGATCAAGCGCCTCTCCGAGATCGGCGCCTACCGCGGGATCCGGCATCGCCGCGGCCTCCCGGTGAACGGCCAGCGCACGAAGACGAACGCGCGCAGCCGCAAGGGCCCGAAGAAGACCGTCGGCCGCGGGAAGAAGGGTTAAATGGCACCTCCTCGCAGAGCAGCGGCCACGAAGGGCCGCACGCGCCGCCGCGTCCGCAAGAACATCGCGATCGGCCAGGCGCACATCAAGACGAGCTTCAACAACACGATCGTCGCGCTCACCGACCGCGAGGGGAACGTCATCGCGTGGGAGTCCGCCGGTTCCGCCGGCTTCAAGGGCTCGCGCAAGTCGACGCCGTTCGCAGCGCAGGTCACCGCCGACGCCGCCGCGCGCAAGGGCATGGAGCACGGCCTGCAGAAGGTCGAAGTCTTCGTCAAGGGTCCCGGCTCGGGTCGCGAGACCGCGATCCGTTCGCTCCAGGCCGCCGGCCTCGAGATCCTGTCCGTCAAGGACGTCACGCCGCAGGCGCACAACGGTGTCCGGCCGCGGAAGCGGAGGCGCGTCTAATGGCTCGCGATCTCGGACCGAAGTGCCGCATCTGCCGCCGCGAGGGGATGAAGCTCTTCCTCAAGGGCGAGCGGTGCCTGACGGAGAAGTGCGCGATCGAGCGCCGCTCGTATCCGCCGGGAGAGCACGGCCGCGGCCGCATCAAGCAGAGCGAGTACCTGCTGCAGCTGCGCGAGAAGCAGAAGGCGCGCCGCTACTACGGGCTCCTGGAGAAGCAGTTCCGCACCTATTACGAGAAGGCCGCGAAGGGCACGGGCGTCACCGGCGAGGAGCTTCTGCGGATGCTCGAGACCCGGCTCGACAACGTCGTCTACCGCCTGGGCTTCGCCGCCTCGCGCGCGCAGGCACGCCAGCTCGTTCGCCACGGCCACTTTCACGTCAACGGCCGCCGGGTGAACATCCCGAGCTACCAGGTGCGGCCGAACGACATCGTCACCGTGCCGCCGAGCTCCTCGGCGCAGCAGGTGATTCGCGATGCAACCGATCTCGTCTCCACGGTCGCTCCCTGGCTCCAGGCCGATCACGACGGGCTCACGGGCAAGGTGCTGAAGCAGCCCGAGCGCGCCGAGATCGACACGCCTGTCCAGGAGCAGCTGATCGTCGAGCTCTACTCGAAGTAACGCCAGCCTGTTGAAGAAATAGAGAGAGGGATTTTCTTGGCAACCAGAGAGATGAACTTCCAGATCCCGAAGATCGTCCATGAGGACGTCGACGACCATCGCGGGGTCTTCGCAATCGAGCCGCTCGACCGCGGCTTCGGCTACACGTTCGGCAACTCGCTCCGGCGCGTGCTCCTCGGGTCACTCGAGGGCGCTGCGGTCACCTCGGTCAAGGTCGAGGGGACGGCGCACGAGTTCACGACGCTGCCGGGCGTCCGCGAGGACGTCACCGACATCATCCTCAACCTCAAGAACCTCATCGCGCGCCTCCATGGCGAGTCGCCGGAGATCGAGGTGCACATCGCGAAGAAGGGCCCGGGAGTCGTGACGGCCGCCGATATCGAGGCGCCCGCGGATCTCGAGATCCTCAACCCCGAGCTCGAGATCGCGAACCTGTCCGAGAAGGGCCGGCTCGAGATCACGCTGACGATCGGCCGCGGTCGCGGCTACGCGCCGGCGGACATGAACCGGGGCTCGCAGCACACGATCGGCGTCATCCCGATGGACTCGATCTTCTCGCCGGTGCGCCGCGTCGCGTACCAGGTCGAGGCTGCCCGTGTCGGTCAGCGCACCGACTACGACAAGCTCACGATCGACATCACGACCGACGGCTCGGTCGATCCGAAGGACGCGCTCGGCGAGGCGGCCGAGATCCTCATCCGCCAGCTCGCGATCTTCACAGACCTCGATCGCATCGAGGGCTTTGGCGAGGCGGCTCCGGTCGAGGGTGGCTCGACTCCCGAGACCGCGTTCGCCAACGGGATGGAGAGCTTCCCGATCGAGGAGCTCGAGCTCGGCGTCCGCTCGTACAACTGCCTCAAGCGGGTCGGGATCGAGACCATCGGCGACCTGGTGATGAAGAGCGAGCAGGAGCTGGCCGCGATCCCGAACTTCGGTCGCAAGTCGATCGAGGAGGTCCGCGACACGCTTCTCCAGCACGGTCTCCATCTGCGCGGCGATAACGGCTCCGGGAGCCTCGAGGTCTAACTGTGCGCCACGCAAGAATCGGCAAGAAGCTCGGCCGCGACTCGGCGCACCGGAAGGCGCTGTACTCGAACCTGACGTGCTCGCTCATCGAGCACGGCCGGATTCGGACGACCGAGGCGAAGGCGAAGGCGGTCAAGCCGTTCGCCGAGCAGATGATCACGCTCGGGCGGCGTGGCGATCTCCACGCGCGCCGGCAGGCGCTCGCTGAGCTCCGCTCGCAGGAAGTCGTCCACAAGCTGTTCGCGGACGTCGCGGAGCGCATGGCCGACCGGCCGGGCGGCTACCTGCGCATCGTCAAGCTCGGCCACCGGCTCGGCGACGCGGCTGAGATGGTCTATCTCGAGCTTGTCGACTTCGAGCCGTAGGCTCGAAGCTCATCGAAGGAACTCGCAGGCCCGGGGATCGCTCCCGGGCCTGCGTCGTACTAGCCCCCGGGCGTTCCGAGCAGGCTTCCGAGGCCGGCGCTGATGCCGGCGATGATCATCCCGGCAAACGTGACGATCGCGAGCGCGCGCACGAACGTGTCCGAGAAGAACTTCCACCGGAGATAGGCGAGCGTGATGAGCTCCAAGCCGACGACCGCGACCGCGAAGGCGAGGGCAGTGTGGTACTGCGGGATCAAGAACGGGAGGGAGTGGAGGATCCCGCCGACGAACGTGCCGCCGCCGGTGATCGCGCCGCGCATCCAGGGGCTGCCGCGGCCTGTCAGCTCGCCTGTGTCCGAGAGCGCCTCTGAGAAGCCCATCGACACCGCAGCGCCGAGCGAGGTCGCCAGACCCGCGATGAAGGCGTATCGAGTGTTCTGCGAGGCGAGCACGACTGCGAAGATCGGAGCGAGCGTGGACAGCGATCCGTCGATGAGCCCGACCATCGCCGGCTGGACCCGCTGGAGCAGAAACCTGTGGTCGTTGGACATCGATTAGAGTGTATAGATCGAGTTGCAAATACCTAGAGCATCAGGCAGTCCTGACAACGAGTGTGAGGGCGGCCTGACGTGCGCCTCATCCTGACGCTCGAGTACGACGGCACGCCCTTCCACGGCTGGGCCTCGCAGCCGGGCCTGCCAACGGTCGAGGGAGCAATGCGCGCCGCGCTTGCGGAGACGTTCGCCGCGGTCGAGAACCTCGCGGTCGCCGGACGCACCGACGCCGGTGTCCACGCGTTCGGCCAGGTCGTCTCCGTCGACGTCGAGGGCGGCCCGCCGCCCGAACGCGTCGCGCACGCGCTCAACCCGCGCCTACCCGACGAGATCACCGTCAGCTCAGCTGTCGAAGCGCCGGCCGACTTCCATGCGCGGCATTCCGCGCGGTCGCGCACCTATCGGTATCGGCTTTTCACGCGCACGACGCCGTCGCCGTTCGAGACGCGGCGCAGCTGGTGGGTGCCGTGGCCGCTCGATGCGGACAAGCTCTCCGCGGCCGCTGCGGCGCTCGTCGGCGGGCATGACTTCCGCGCGTTCACGCCGACGCAGACGCAGCACCGCGTCTTCGTCCGGGACGTCGAGCGAGCGGAGTGGATCCGGCGCGAAGACCACCTCGACTTCGAGATCACCGCGGGCAGCTACCTCCGCCACATGGTGCGCAGTCTCGTCGGAACGATGCTCGAGGCGCCGGAGACGATCCCGGGCCTGCTCGACGGGAGGCCCCGTGTGGAGGCCGGCCTGACCGCGCCGCCGTGGGGGCTCTACCTCGTCTCAGTCGCGTACGAGTAGGAACGTCGCGATCTCGCCCGGGGCCAGCTCGAGCCCGCGGTCGGCGTCGTGCTCCTCGTCGAGCCGGATGCGGCGCGCGGGGACGTTAAGCGTGATGGTCTCCGGTTGCGGATTCGGGTTGAAGACACGGAGGACGAGGCCGTCGCCGTCCTCCGCTCCCTTGAGGCACGAGAAGACGACATCGCCGCCGAGCTCGAGCGGCGGCTCGAACGGGTCGCCGCGGAGGAAGTCCGTCCGGTAGTCCTGGCTCGCGCGAACGAGAGCGGAGTTCGAGAGCTCTTCGCCGTCGGAGCGGATCGCGTACTCGAAGACGTGGCGTCCACGGCACTGGCCGTCCGGCGTGGCGATGTCCGGGCCGGCGGCATTCGGGCGGGTCGGCATGCCGCTCGGCCGTGAGATCGTGCCGACGCAGCGCAGCAGTGTCAGACGCAGGCCGTCCTCCGACGCCTCGTACTCGGGAATCCCCTTTGTCAGCACGACGAGCGGCCCGAGGGCGACAGCGCCGAGCGTGTGCGCCGTCGGGACCGGCGGCTCGCGCCACTCCCCTCGCGCGGGCGTCGCGCCGAGTGGCCGCTGGACGACGGCGAACTGCGACTCCGCCCGCACGTGGCTCGCGCCTCCACCGCCGCGGACGAGGACGCGTAAGCGATGGTCGTCGGCCTCGTTCTCGACGACGCTCGTGACCTCGACTCGGCCTGGCCCGGGGCGAAGCGTCGTCTCGATGCGGATGCCAGGCAGCTCGTGCTCGAGAACCAGCCCACCGCGGGTCGGCCGCGAGGCCACCAGATCGGCGGTCCGAACCTTTCCTCCGGGGCAGAAGGTGTACAGGTCGCCCACATCCGGTTCGTCCTCGAAGCGAAGGATGTCGCCGAGGGAAAGGAAGGGTCGGTTGCCGCCCGACTCGGGGCGCTGCCCGCCGAAGCCCGGGACCTCGACGAGCTCGCCGTCGACGACGCGGCTGCGCCGGAACGGGAGCGTGTTGACGAGTGCGCCGCCGACGCCGAGCGCCTCGCGCTCGACGTACTCGAGCGTTCGGTCGAGCTGCTCCCAGCGGACGAGCATGTCCCGGTGCACTTCGTCGCACGAGCAGCCACAGATCGAATCGTGCGGGTGGTTGCGGAGGACGTCGCGCCACGCGAGCCGCAGGTCGGCGGCCGGGAACGGCCCCTCGCCGCGCAGCGCCCGCAAAGCGGCAGCCGTCTCGATCGACAGCACGCGGCGTTCGGCACGTTCGTTCGCCTGCTTGAGGTAGACCCGCGCGGAGTTAACGCCGCGCAAGACGTTCTGGAGCCGGCTGCCGACGAGCTCTCCCTCGTGAACCGGGAGCCCGTCCGCCGTGGGCGCGTACTCGTCGTAGCGGCCGATCCGGATCGGCGCGTCGACACTCTCCGCGAGACCGGCGACGATCGTGGGCAGCTCCGGCTCGATGGGAAGGTGGTCGGAGCCGTTCGCGAGGACGATCGTGTCCTGCCCGGCTTCGCAGAGGACGTCGCCGAAATGCTCGACGATCGCGTCGAGGCGCTCCTCCGCGTCGTCGAACCACGTGAGGCGCGCGAAGTTGTCGTAGTGCGGGAGCATCTGGCACGCCACGACCTCGGCCGGCCCGGCGCGCCAGCGGAAGACGACGCCGAGGTCGGCGATCTCGTCGCCCATGCCGCGGGAGAAGAGGAAGGTGCGGATCCCGAAGCCGGCGAGGATCTGCGGCAGCTGGGCGGGATGGCCGAAGCTGTCGGGCATGTAGCCGGCTCCGCTCGGCTCGATGCCGAAGCGCCGGCAGACGCGCCGGCCGAGCAAGAGGTTGCGGACGAGCGGCTCGCCGCCGACGAGGATCTCGTCGGGCAGGACGTAGGACGGGCCGGCCTCGAGGCGTCCGGCCGCGAGCAGCGCCCGCAGGCGCTCCTCGTTCTCGGGTCGCACCTCGACGTAGTCCTCGAGCACGATCGCCTGGCCGTCGAGCGTGAACGACGTGAAGGACGGGTCGCGCTCGAGCGTGTCGAGCACGCCGTCGACGACGGATCCGAGCCGCAGCCGGAAGAACTCGAACGGCAGGTACCACTCGCGGTCCCAATGGGTGTGGGGGACGACGAGGTAGCGGAAATCGCCAACGGAAGCCATGGCTACGATCGCAGCGTATGCGGTTCCGCACGGTCCTCTTCGATCTAGACGGCACGGTGGTCGACTCCGGCGCGATCATCCTTGCGTCGATGCGGCACGCGACGCGCGAGGTGCTCGGGCGGGAGTACACCGACGAGGAGCTCATGCAGACGGTCGGCGGGCCGGGGCTCGAGGCGCAGATGGAGGCGCTCGCCCCCGAGCA
>JAWVDC010000073.1:0-21344 GCA_033857715.1 Gaiellaceae bacterium
TGGGACGCAGCTCCGGTGGGGTGCGCACGGTGAGCAGTCCGATCACCGGCGCATTGACGAGCGGCGTGAAGAAGGCGAAGGCCGCGATGATGACCGTCGCGACGGGCCACGGAGTGTGTGGCGCGAGCAGGAAGAGCGGAAGCGGCATGCAGACGATCGCGACGGCCGCGAGCTTCAGCAGCGGCACCTTCTGCGTCAGCTGCTGCGCGACGAGCGCGCCGAGCAATGCGCCCACGCCGAAGCCGCCGAACAGGAATGCGATGTCGTACTCGCTCGCGCCGTAGCGGAAGTAGTCGATCGCCTGGACGCCGAGCACGATCCCCTGCGCGACGAAGTTGATCACGCAGGCGGCGATCATCATCGGCCCGAGGAGCGAGTCGCCCATCAGGTACTTCAGGCCCGAGAGGATCCCCTTTTGCTGAGCAGCGGCCTCGACCCGCGCTCCCGCCCGCACGACGGTCGCGATGATCAGGAAAGAGAGGACGTACGTGCAGCCGTCGACGACGAGCACCGTCGCGGGGCTCGTGAGGCCCATGAGGATGCCGGCGAGAACCGGTCCCGCGAGCTGCGTCATCTGGTTCGCGCCCGAGAGCACGGCATTGACACTCGCGACAGCCTGCTCGTCCTCCCCCGCGACCTCGGGGACGATGAGCCGCGAGGAACCGAAGTACGGCGCCGCGAAGATTCCAATCGCGAAGGTCGCCCCGAGCAGCGCCGGGAATGAGAGCTTGCCGTAGTGGTGGAGAATCGGGATGACGAGCATGAGCGGCCCACGCGCCGCGTCGGAGATCAGCATCGTCTTCTTCGCGCCGAGCTTCGCGATCACCGTCCCCGCAGGGATGCCGAAGATCGCGATCGGAAGCATCTCCGCCGCGAGCACCCAGCCCATCTTTGCGGTCGATCCGGTGGTGACGAGGACGAAGAACGGGAGTGCGACGAACGTCATCGACGAGCCCGTCAACGAAATGAGCTCGGCGGAAATCAAGCCGGTGAGTGAGCGGTTTCTCCACATGCCGGGTAAAATAATACGTACGTACGGTTTTGTCAAGAAGCTAGTATCCAAGCCATGCCGAAGGTCACCCAGGAGCATCTCGACGCGCGCCGCGCGCAGATCCTCGAAGGTGCGCGCGGCGCGTTCGCGGAGTACGGCTACGACGGCGCGACGGTGAAGCGGCTCGAGGAGGCGACCGGCCTCTCCCGCGGCGCGATCTTCCACTACTTCGAGAACAAGAACGCGATCTTCGTCGAGCTCGCGGTGGACATGAACACGCGCTTCGGCGACATCCTCCTCGATTCGGGGCTCGACGCCGCCTTCCGCGCGCTCACCGCCGAGAGCCCGGAGTGGCTCGCCGTGCTCATCGAGACGGAGAGCCGGATGCGTCACGACGAGGACTTCGTCCAGCGGCTCACCTCGAAGGCCGCCGACACGGGCCCGCGTATTCAGGAGTGGTTCGAGGGCGAGCAGAAGGCCGGACGACTACGCGCGGATCTCCCGTGGGTCGAGGTCGGGCGCTTCGTCACGTCGCTCCTCAACGGCCTCGCGCTACGCGTCGCTGGCGGCGATCCGTTCGACATCGACGCGATGCTCGTGCTGCTGAACGACGCGATCCGCCCGCAGAGCTAACCGCGCAGGCGCTCGACGATCGCGGCGGCGCTCTCCTCGGGCGTGGCCTCCGTCGTGTCGAGCGTCATGACGCCTGCGGGCGAGTACAGCGGCACGGACGTCATGAACTCGTCGAGCCACTCGGCGTCGGTGACCTTGAGCCGCCCGCGACGTTCCTCCGTCTGCACCCGCTCGAGCTGAACCTCGCGCGCGCACGTGAGCATCACCGGCAGGAAGGCCGAGTCACGGCTCGCCGCGATGTCGTGTAGCCGGTTGTAGATCGCTATGTCCTCGGGCTTGTCCTCGAGGTTGTTCGTGAAGACGTAGCTCAGCGAGGGCGGGGCGATCTCCTCGAGGGTGCTAAAGACCGCGTCACGGATCGGAGCCGCCCGGTCGAACGCCCCGTCCGGAAGATCGACGCCTCGGTTGAACAGCGCGAGGATCGGGTGGTTGATCATCTGGTTGTCGATCAGGACCGCGCCGGTCTGCGCTGCGAGCGCTCGCCCGATCGTGTACTTCCCCACTCCCGGGTACCCGAGCAGGTAGACGATGAACGGCTCGGTTAACGCCACGTCTCGAGGCGCTCGCGGATCGACTGCACCGCCGCGTCCCAGAGGCGCGCCTCGTCCTCCGGCGACCGCTGGCAGAGGCCGCCGAACGCGCCGTCGCCGAGCGCCTTCCGCACGGCGAGCGGGCCGCGCTCGTGCTCGGGCCAGACGACGGGCGGCTTGCGCTCGCGGGCATCTCGACGCCGGGAGGACGATGCGGTCGTCCGAGGCGAGGTACTCCTCGAACTGCATCCAACTGAGGCGCGGACTCTCACCGTGCCGTTTCGAGCTCGAGCCGCAAAGCGGCGAACGCGTACACGACGAGATAGCCGACGACAAGGAAAGCGGTGAGCGCGAGCAACGCCGCGACCATCTTCGGCTCGTGGAACAAGTGGTGGAGCTCCCGCCCGACGCCGGAGAGGATGACACCCGGGTGTGCAAAGACATCCCAGCTGTTGAAGCCGGCAAAGCGCCCGAGGTAGATGCCGAAGCTCGACAGGCCGAGCACGCACACGACCGCGACCCATCCGACGGACGTCCGCACACGACGCACGATGATCGCGTGTACGAGATAGAGCGACGTGAAGCCGAGCATGAGCGCCGTCCACGCGAACGACGACAGCATGAGCCCGTCGTACCAGAGCGGAGCGTTCCCGTGGCCCGGCTCGTGGAGGTGCTTAAAGTCGGTCAGCATGTACGGCGCGTTCGGGAAGAACAGCAGCCACACGACGAGGAGAGCGCCCACGCGCGCGTCGATCCCTCGCCGCGCCAGGGTGAACGCGAAATACGCGGCAACGAGCGGAACCCAGGCGAGGAAGAGATTCCAGACGAGGAACATGTAGTGGTAGTTGCGCGTGTCGTACGTCCGGACGATGAGCGTCCCGATCGAGAGCGCGGAAGCCGCGCCCAGCGAGAGCACGATCAGGGCAAACCTCCGTCCCATCAGCTGAGGGTAGCCACCACCCGCCTCGGCGAGCGAGTGCGGAGCACTCGCGAGCTACTACCCGGCGAGAGCGTCTGCGCCGGCCACGATCTCCAGGATCTCCTGGGTGATCTGCGCCTGGCGGGCGCGGTTGAGCGAGAGCGTCAGCGAGTCGATGAGCTCGCCGGCGTTCTTCGACGCGCTCCGCATCGCGTTCATCTGCGACGCGAGGAACGCAGCGGCCGAGTCGAGCAGCGCGCGGTAGATCTCCGTCTCGAGGTACACGGGCAGAAGGCGCGCGAGGATCTCCTCCGGCTCCGGCTCGTAGATGAAGTCGGCGCTCGGGCCGCTCTTCTCTTCCTCGTCGCCGGCGAGCACGTCCTCGCGGATCGGCAGCAGCTCGGTCACCGTGACGCGCTGCACGAGCGCGTTCTCGAAGCGGTTGTAGACGAGGAGGACGCGGTCCACCTCCCCGCTCTCGTACAGCTCGGCGAGCCGGTGCCCGACCGCCTGCGCGTCGTGATACCCCGGCTTGTCGGCGAAGCCGGCCCACTCGCCCGCGAGCTTGTAGCGGCGGAACTTCAGCGACGAGCCGCCCTTCCGACCCACGGCGAGCCAGGCGACGTCCTGCCCAGCGGCCCGCGCCTCACGCTCGAGCTCGAACCCGCGACGCAGCACCTGGCCGTTGAACGGCCCGGCGAGACCGCGGTCGCCCGTCACCACGCCGATGGCGACGCGCTTCACCTCGTCGCGCTGCTGTAGGAGCGCGAGGTTCCGGAATGACGACGCCGCCTGCGCCGTGCCCACCATGAGCTCCTGCATCCGGTCGGCGTACGGGCGCATCTCCTCGCTGCGCGCCTGCGCACGCCGCAACCGCGCGCCGGCCACGAGCTCGAGAGCCTTCGTGATCTTGCGCGTGTTGCGGACGGAGGTGACCCGTCGCCGGAGATCCTGAAGAGACGCCACGGACTACGAGACCAGCGGTTCCCCGACGACGTTGAAGCCGTTCTTGAACTTCTCGACCTCGGCCTTGAGCGCGGCCGCCGTCTCGTCGGCAATGTCGCCCGACTCGCGGATCGCCTTGTAGACGCCACCCTCGGCACGCAGATGCTCGCGGAGCTCCTCCTGGAACCGCGACACCTGCGCCGTGGGGATGTCGTCGAGGAAGCCCTCGTTGCCGGCCCAGATCGCGACGACCTGCTCCTCCGTCGGCCATGGGTCGTACTGCGGCTGGTTGAGGGTCGCGACCATCTTCGCTCCGCGGGTGAGCGCCTGCTGCGTCGCCTTGTCGAGCTCGGAGCCGAACTGCGCGAATGCCTCGAGCTCGCGGTACTGCGCGAGGTCGAGCCGCAGGCGCCCGGCGACCTTCCTCATCGCCTTCGTCTGCGCGGCCGAGCCGACGCGGGACACCGAGGTGCCGACGTTGACGGCCGGGCGGACACCCGAGAAGAACAGCTCGGAGTTGAGGAAAATCTGGCCGTCCGTGATGGAGATGACGTTCGTCGGGATGTACGCCGAGATGTCACCGGCCTGCGTCTCGATCACCGGCAGTGCCGTCAGCGAACCGCCGCCGAGCTCCTCGTTGAGCTTGCACGCGCGCTCGAGCAGCCGCGAGTGGAGGTAGAAGACGTCGCCCGGGAACGCCTCGCGGCCCGGCGGGCGGCGCAGCAGCAGCGACAGCTGGCGGTACGCATCCGCCTGCTTCGAGAGATCGTCGTACATGACGAGCGCGTGCTTGCCGTTGAAGAGGAAGTACTCGCCCATCGCGCAACCGGCGAACGGCGCCATCCATTTGATCGGCGCGGCCTCGTGCGCGGCGGCCGAGACGATCGTCGTGTACTCCATCGCGCCCGCATCGCGCAGCCGCTCGTAGATCCCGGCGACCGTCGACGCCTTCTGGCCGATGGCGACGTAGATGCAGTAGACGTCCGTGTCCTTCTGGTTGAGGATCGTGTCGATCAGGAGGGCGGTCTTGCCGGTCGAGCGGTCGCCGATGATGAGCTCGCGCTGGCCGCGACCGACGTTCGTCATCGAGTCGATCGACTTGATGCCGGTCATGAGCGGCTCCTTCACCGGCTGGCGGGCGATGACGCCCGGCGCCTTGAATTCGAGCGGACGCCTCTCGGTCGTCTCGATCGGGCCCTTGCCGTCGAGCGGGTTGCCGAGCGGGTCGACGACGCGTCCGAGGAGCGCCTCGCCGACGGGAACGCTCGCGACCTTGCCGGAGCGGCGCACCGGCTCGCCCTCGCTGACCTTCGTCCATTCGCCGAACAGCGCGGCGCCGACCTGGTCCTCCTCGAGGTTGAACGCGAGGCCGACGACGTCGTGCTCGAACTCGAGCATCTCCATCGAGACGGCGTTCTCGAGCCCGTAGATCCGGGCGATTCCGTCGCCGACCTGGAGGACGGTGCCGACCTCCGCAAGGTCGGTCTCGACGTCGTACTGCTCGATCCGCTGGCGCAGGATCGACGTGATCTCTTCAGGGCGCAACTTCAAGGCTTCTCAGCTCCTCATCTCTTTACGAGTTCGTGTCGTAGTCGTTCCAATCTGCCGCGGACGCTCGCGTCGACGCGCAGCGAGCCCGCCTGGAGGACGATGCCTCCGACGAGGTCGGGGTCGACTGTCCGGGTCGCGTCGACCTTGCGGCCGGCCGCCTTCTCGATCTCGCCGAGGATCGCGTCCGCCTCGGTGTCGCTCAGCTCGCGCGCAGTCGTGAGCTCGACCGTGAGGCGCTTCTCCTCGCGCGCCATGAGCAGCTCGAACTCCTTGGCGATCTCCTCGATCTGGCCCGCGCGACCCTTCTCCGCCGCCACCTGGAGGAAGTTGGTGAACAGCGGCTCGGAGTCGCCCGCGAGATCGGCGAGGATGTCGGCCTTCGCGTGGGACTTGAGCTGCGGGTTGCGGAGGACGGAGCGGAGCTCCGGCGAGGAGGCCGTGGCGGCTGCGAAGTCGCTGAGCGCCTCGTGCACCGGCGCGAGCCGGCCGGCGTCCTTCGCCGCGCCGAAGAGGGCTTCGGCGTAGATGCGGTGCGCAGCGGCTATGCCGACTCCTCCAAGCGGGAGAAGTCGAGCCCTGCGATCGCCTCGGAGATGAGCTCGCGGTCACGGTCGGAGTCGAGCGTCTTGCCGACAACGCGCGAGGCTGCTTCGACCGTGAGCTCGGCGACCTCGGCGCGGATCTGCGCGAGGGCGCGGGTCGTCTCCGCCGCGATCTCCTTGCGCGTCTCCTCGAGCCGGCGCTGCCGCTCGGTCTCGGTCTCCTCTTTCATGCGCTGCTCCATCGACTCGCGCGTCTTGCGCGCCTCGGCGAGGATCCCTTCCGCCTCGCTCCGCGCCTGTCCGATGAGCTTCTTGTGCTCCTCGAGGAGCTGCTGCGCCTCGGTGCGCGCGTCCTCGGCTGCCTTGATCGACTGCTCGATGTGCTCACGGCGCTGGTCGAGCATGACCTGGATCGGGCCGAACGCAAACTTCTTCAGCACGAAGAGCGTGATGAGGAAGGCGACGATCGTCCAGACCATCAGCCCAGACTTGACCTCGATGAGTGCGTTCGACGCGAGCATCGATCAGACGAGCACGTAGGCGAGAAGGCCACCGATGAGGCCGTAGAACACGACGGCCTCGGTCAGCGCGAAGCCCAGCCACTGGATGCCCTGGAGCTCACCACGGAGCTCGGGCTGCCGAGCGACGGACTGGATCATCGAGCCGAAGATGTTGCCGATGCCGACACCGGCGCCGAGCGAGCCGAGACCGATACCGAGCGCGAGCGCGATCGCCTTACCGGCCTTGACCGTGTCGCCCGAGGCCGCGGCGATGACGGTGTGAAGCATGTGATTCCTCCTAGTGTTCCGGCTCGATGGCCGAGCCGATGTAGATGGCGGACAGAGCAGCGAAGATGAATGCCTGAATCGAGACGACGATCGCGACCTCGAATATGTAGAACGCAGTCGCGGCCGGGACGACGATAACGGCGAGGAACACGTTCTCGAGCACGAACATGAGCCCGATGAACGTGAGGATGAGCATGTGGCCCGCGAGCATGTTCGCGAAGAGCCTGATGCTGAGCGAGATGAGGCGCATGAACTGGCCGAGGATCTCGAGCGGGACGATGAGCGGCAGGATCGCCTTCGGCACGTCGGGGATCCAGCTCCTGAAGTACTTGACGGGGCCGTTCCACCTGATGCCCTCGAAGTGCGTGAAGACGAAGGTGAGGAGGGCGAGCGCGAGCGTCACCGAGATCGACGACGTCGCGGCATAGATCCCCCATGTCGGAATGCCGTGCAGCGTCTCCCCTGTCAGCGGCAGCGGGATGAAGCCGAGCATGTTCACGACCCAGATGAAGAGCATGAGCGTCGCGACGTACGGGAACCAGCGGCCGATCGCCTTCGTCGGCAGTCCCTGCTCGGCGACCTGGGTCTGCGCGATCTCGTAGATCATCTCCCCGGCGGCCTGGCGGCGACCCGGGAGCTTGACCCGCATGAGGACGATCCCGAGGACCATCGTCAGGACGGCTCCGAGTAGGAGGTAGGCGACGGCCTTCGTGATCGAGAGGTCGATCGGGCCGATGACGAGCTTCGGGCCCCAGCGGTGCTGCTCGAACTCCTGCGACGGGTCGAAGTCTCCGCGCGCGAACGCCGCGGACGGGAAGGCGAGGAACAGCCCGGTGGCGACGACGAGGAGCCGCTTCACGCTTCGGCTCCGAAGTACGACACGAGTGAGAGCCCGAGCTCGCACGTGTACGCGAGCGCATACGTGACCATCGCGGCGAGCCCGGCGTGCTTGTCCGCAGCGATCGTCGCGAGCAGGACGACGAGCACGCCGACCGACTTGAAGAACACCGCGAAGACCTGCATCTGCGGCTTTCCTCCCGAGCGCGCGATCAGGAGCTCGAGCGCGTGCGCGCCGACCCAGAGGACGGCTGCGATCGCCCAGCCGGCGAGACTCCAGTGGAGGACGATGAACACCGGCAGCGCGAGCGCGATCACCATCGCACCGCCCGTGATCGGGATGCGCCGGCTGGGGATCGGCCGCGGAGTCGAGAACACCGTGCTGGACATTAGAACGCGCCCCGGTAGCGGCGGTACACCGCGTAGATCCCTGCCAGGATCCCGACCACCGCGCCGACGAGGGCGCCGATGCCCGCAAACCCGACCACCCAGCCGATGAGGAGCCCCAATCCGATGCCAGCGCAAAGGACGGCGAGCAAGAGCCCACCCGCCCCGGCCGGGTTGATGTACGCGCCAGAGGTCCCCTGCATCCGGGGCGAGAATAGCAATGTCCCGTCGTCCGCCCGGGGGGTACTTTGTGACACCGGAATCCCGCATGGGTAAACGTCCTCGCCTCTTGTTCGTGCACGGTTCCGTCGTCAATGCGGAACTGACGTGGGCCGCCCAGAAGCCGCTCGCGGACCGGTTCGAGGTCGTCCTCCCGAACCGGCGCGGATTCCCGCCTGGGCCGGACGTCGATCACGTCGACTTCGAGGACGAAGCGGTGTGGTTCGAGCAGTTCCTCGAGCCCGGGACGCACGTTGTCGGGCACTCCTACGGCGGCGTGATCGCGCTGCTCGTCGCGGCGGCGCATCCGGAGCTCGGCTCGCTCACGGTGATCGAGCCGCCGGCGTGCTCGGTCGCGCGCGGCGTGCCCGCGGTGGACGCGTTCGTCGCTGGAGCCGAGCGGCTGTGGAGCGAGGGGCCGCGAGATCCGGCCGAGTTCCTGCGGACGTTCTTCGCCGCGGTCGGGACACCGATCCCGCCAGGCGAGTTCAACGCGCCGCTCTTGCAGGGCGCGCGGACGCTCATGGTCGAGCGGCTCCCGTCGGAGGCCGAGATCCCGCTCGACACGCTCGCCGCAGAGGCGTTCCCAAAGCTCGTCGTCTCGGGCGGCCACGGCGCTGCGTTCGAGGCGATCTGCGACGTGCTCGAGGTGCGGCTACACGCCGAGCGAGCCGTCTTCCCCGGCTCCGGCCACTCGGTGCAACGCGTCGGCGCGCCGTTCAACGACCTCCTCGCGGACTTCGTCACCCGAGCCGAAGCCATGTCCTAGCCGAAGTGGACTAGGCCGACTTCTTGAGCGGGTCGTCTGCGCGGCGGCGCTTCTGGATCGGATTCGCGATCTTGATGATCTCGAGCACGTACACGACGTAGACGGAGAACAGCACCGCGAAGAGCCCGACGCCGGCAGCGAGAAGCGTCCACCACAGATGCCAGACGCCGTGCGCGCGGAACGGGACGAAACGCGTCGCGAACGCGGCCGCCGAGAGGGAGAGGCACCACGCCCAGATCGTGATCGCCGCGCGCCGCTGCGAGAACCCGCGCCTCAGGAAGCGGTGATGGATGTGCGCCTGGTCCCCGACGAAGAGCTTCTCCCCGTGCTTCATCCGCCGGACGATGACGAACGACGTGTCGACGATCGGGACGGCGAGCACGAGCAGCGGGAAGAACAGCGCCACGGTCGCGGCCGTCTTCAACAGCCCCTGCACCGCGACCGTCGCCAATAGGTAGCCGAGGAGTAGCGCGCCCGAGTCGCCCATGAAGATCCGCGCCGGATAGAAGTTGTGCCGGAGAAAACCGACACACGCCCCGAAGACGATCGCCGACAGCACAGCCGCGTCGACCTTCCCGAGAGACAGGGCGATCACGCTGAACGTCATCCCGGAGATCGCCGTCACTCCCGCGGCGAGGCCGTCGAGGCCGTCGAGGAAATTGACCATGTTCATGATCGCCACGATCCAGACGATCGTGAGCGGCACGCCGACCCACTTGTGCAATCCGTGGATGCCGATGAACGGGAACGTGAAGCGGTGGACCCAGATCCCGAAGCCGGTCGCGACGCCTGCGGCGGCGAGCTGGCCGCCGAGCTTCGCGAACCACGGCAGGCCGCGAAAGTCGTCGACGATGCCGACCGTGACAGCGACGGCGGCGCCGAGGAGCAGACCGCGGTTCTCCCGCCCGCTGTGGAGGAACGCGAGGGTCGGCACGAGGATCCCGAGGAAAAGCGCGAGGCCTCCGAGGCGAGGGACCGGAAGCGTGTTGATGCGCCGCCCGCCGGGGAGATCGACGATCCCGAGCCGCCTCGCCATCCCTCCCACCGCCGGCGTGAGGAGGATGACGACGACGAGCGCGATGAGTGCGCCCCAGACGACGTCGAGGCGGTCGGAGAGCTGGTCGATGATGCCGAGAGGTTGGCTGCTCAGGCCGAGAAGCACTGCGTCAGCCTACTTCGACGTCACGCCGTCCGTCCCTCACGCGTAGGGTCCGCGGGTGACCAGATCGCAGCTGGTTGCCCGTGTCATGGCGGGCTTGTTGCTCGCTCTTCTCGTCCTCGTCGCCACGCAGGCCGCGGCGGCTCCGTACCCGGCGGATTGCCTCCACCGCGATCCGGACCGCGATTACCGCTGGCCCGTCAAGCCGTTCGCGCGCCAGCACCCGATCCGCGGCGCTTTCGGCGACCCGCGCACGCTCGGCGCGAACGAGCAATTCGGCCGAACCGGCCCGCACATGTCCGGCTCGTACTCGTTCCACAGCGGCATCGACATCGTCGCTCCCGACGGGACGGCCGTCTATCCGGTGGTCTCCGGCTGGATTGTCTCCGCCCAGGGAGGCAAGGTCGTCGTCCACACGCCCGACGGGACGTCGTTCCAGTACGACCATGTCGTTCCCGCGGTTCGGGTCGGCGAGTTCGCGACGGCCGAGCTGACCGTCATTGGTCGCGTGCAGGCGCGCCGGGGGCATGTCCACCTGACCGAGATCGACCGGGTGCTGCAGGGAACGCGGTGCATCAGCTTCGGCGCCAACCCGCTCGCCCCCGGGCACCTCGAGCCATACCGCGACGAGACGCGGCCGACAGCCGACGGCCTCTACGTCGACTCGGGCTCGGGCCCTAGCCCGCTCGCCCGTAGGAGCGTCGCGCCGGGTGACCAGGTGTCGGTGAGCGCCTCCGACCCGCCCGCGCTGCCCGTGCCCGGCACGTACGCGGGTCTGCCGCAGACGCCGGCGTTCGTCGAGTGGTCGCTTTCTCAGGGCAACGCCTCGCGCGTGTGGCACATGGTCGCCGACTTCCGCCGAACGGAGCCGGGGACGGAGCATTTCTGGCAGGTCTACGCGCCCGGCACGTATCAGAACCAGCCGGAATTCGACCACCGGCTCTATGTCGCGCAGCCTGGCCGCTACCTCTTCCCGGTCGACCTGCGCCCCGGCCGCCTGCGCCCCGGCAGCTATCGGATCGTCGTGCGCGTGGCCGACGTCCGAGGGAACACCTCGACGACCGCCTTCCCGATCCGGATCGCCCGCTGAGGCGCTACTTCGTGCCGTAGAGGCGGTCGCCGGCGTCCCCGAGCCCGGGAACGATGTAGCCGCGCTCGTTCAACCCGCGGTCGACGGCCGCGCAGACGACGTGGACGTCGGGATGCCGGCGCTGCACTTCCTCGATCCCTTCCGGGGCGGCGACGATGCAGACGAGTGTCACCGTCTGGGCGCCGGCCTCCTTGACGACCTCGATCGCGGCGCAGCTCGAGTGGCCGGTCGCGAGCATCGGGTCGAGGATGATCGCGTCGCGGTCCGCGAGGTCGTCGGGCAGCTTGACGAAATACTGCACCGGCTCGAGCGTCTCCTCGTCCCGGTACATCCCGATGAAGCCGACCCGCGCGCTCGGTACGAGGGAAAGGACGCCGTCGAGCATCCCCATCCCCGCGCGAAGCACCGGGCAGACCGCGACCTTCTTGCCGGAGATGCGCTGCGCGGTCGTCCGCTCGACCGGCGTGTCGATCTCCGCGTCCTCCGTGGGCATGTCCTTCGTGGCCTCGTACGTGAGGAGGAGCGTGATCTCCTCCGTGAGCTTGCGGAAGTGGACGGTCGGCGTGCTCTTGTCGCGGAGGTAGCTGAGCTTGTGCTGGACGAGCGGATGCGCGACGACGGTGAGTCGCGGCTCGCTCACGCGACGTAGGTCGTGTACCCGCGGAAGCCGGGGTAGAGCGTATGGTTCGCGAGAAGCTGGGCAACGCGGGAACGCAGGCCGTCGATATCCGGCGCGTCGGCCAGCGCGTCGCAGATGACCGCGCCGACCTCGCCGAAGTCGCCCTCGTCGAAGCCGCGCATCGTCATCGCCGGCGTGCCGAGGCGGATGCCGGACGTGACGAACGGCGACCGCTCGTCGAACGGGACGGTGTTGCGGTTGACGGTGACGTCGATCTCGTGGAGCCGCTCCTCCGCCGCCTTGCCCGTCCACTCCGACTCGCGGAGGTCGACGAGCATGAGGTGCGTGTCGGTGCCGCCGGTGATGAGCCCGAGGCCGCCGGCGACGAGCGACTCGGCGAGAGCGTCGGCGTTCGCGCGCACCCGGGACTGGTACTCGCGGAACGCGTCGGTCATCGCGATGCGGAAGCACGTCGCCTTCGCGGCGATCGTGTGCTCGAGCGGCCCGCCCTGCATCCCCGGCATGACCGCGGAGTCGACCGCTTTCGCGTGCTCCTCGCGGCAGAGGATGAAGCCCGCCCGCGGGCCGGCGAGCGTCTTGTGCGTCGTCGACGTGACGAAGTCGCAATGCTCGACCGGATTCGGCTGCAGCCCGGCCGCGACGAGGCCCGCGAAGTGCGCCATGTCGCAGAGGAGGAGCGCGCCTACCTCGTCGGCGATCGCGCGGAACCGCTCCGTCTCCACCGTGCGCGGATACGCAGAGCCGCCGCAGACGATGATCTTCGGCCGCGCCTCCTTCGCCTTCGCGAGCACGTCGTCGTAGTCGACGAGCAGCGTCTCGGGCGAGACGCCGTAGTGGACGACGTTGTAGAAGCGACCCGAGAAGTTGACCTTGTGGCCGTGAGTGAGATGGCCGCCGTGCGCGAGGCTCAGCGCGAGGAGCGTGTCGCCCGGCTCCATCGTGGCGGCGTACACCGCCATGTTCGTCATCGCGCCCGCGTGCGGCTGGACATTCGCGTGCTCGGCGCCGAAGAGCTCCTTCGCCCGGTCGATCGCGAGCTGCTCGATCTCGTCGACGACCTCGCAACCGCCGTAGTACCGGCGGCCGGGATAACCCTCCGCGTACTTGTTCGTCGGCACCGAGCCGACCGCCTCCATGACGGCGGGCCACGTGAAGTTCTCCGACGCGATGAGCTCGATCTGCCCGCGCTGGCGCTCGAGCTCCTTCGTCAGGAGGGCCGCGATGTCGGGGTCGATCTCGTCGAGCCCTGCGTGCTTCAGCTGTTCGAATGTCGCTTGGGCGGCGGCCACATTTGGATGCTACGGGACGATCGGTGATACTCACGTCATGAGCGTTAAGAGGATCGCACTCCTGGCGGCGCTTGCGCTGCTCACACTGCCGGCTCTCGCGGGCGCGGCGTCCCCGCTTACCGCAGCCAGCCTTCGTTTCAGCAACCACCGGGGATTCGTCCGCGTCGTCATTAACTTCAACGGCACGATCTCCGCGCGAGAAGTCGTGGCCGGCGCGGTCAGGAAGACGACGGCAGCCGTTCGCCTCAACCACCCAGGCGTGACGACAGATGCGAGCTCTGGAACCGGATTCGGCCTAACGGCGGCCCTCCAGCCGGCGACTCAGGGCCTCAACATCGGTTTGAGCTTCTCCCCGCACCGGTTCAAGTACATCTACTACGCGGCCGAGGCCGAGAACGTGCTGGCGATCGACCTTTGGAAGAGCGCCCCTCCTGCCGGTGCGATCAGGACCTGCGCGGGGCTGACCCTTACTCACGTCAACCCCGCAACTCCCGGTCTCATGATCGCCGGGGGAGCCGAGCACGGCCTCTTCGAGAACCAGTTCCAGGTCGTCGTTCGCGGAGCGAACGGGCTGGTCCTCGGCCGGCAGACCGGTGTCCACGGCCCGGGAAACTGGACGGCGCACGTCCACTACACGGCCGGTCGCCGGCAGACGGGAACCCTCGAGGCGGTCGCGTTCTCACCAAAGGACGCCGCGATCGACTGTCTCGCCGAGGCTCCCGTAACGCTTCCGGCTGGTTAGGCAACGCTGATGCGCCATACTCGGCCGATGAGAGCGGGCGTGATCGCGATTCTTGCGGCGTTGGGGCTCGTCGCGCTGCCCACGCTCGCCGGCGCCGCGTCGCAGTTGACGGCGACCGGCGTGCGGGTCACGAACTATCCGGTGAAGGTTCGCGTCGTCGTCGACTTCAACGGAACCGTTTCCGCCGATGAGGTCGAGGCCGGATTGGTCACAAGAACGATGGCGGTCGCCCGCGTCGACCACCCCGGGGTGATCACGACGACCGGTGGTGGAAGCGGCAGCGGAGTGAGTGTCGCTGTGCAGCCGGCCACTCAGGGCCTCAGCATCGCCATGAGCTACGCGCCGCACAAGTTCAAGTACGTCTCGTACAAGGTCTTGACGGGTAACCGGCTGGCGATCGATCTCTGGAAGAGCGCCCCTCCGCCCCCCGGCCACGCCTTCATCTACCGCAAGCACTGCCTCACTATCAAGACCTGGGAAGAAGACGGGAACGGCCTGATCTCCGTGCAAGGCACCGTGAACGACGTGTTCGAGAACACCTTCCGCGTCGTCCTGCGCAATGCGTACGGAAAGGTGCTCGGCCGCCGAATCGTCGTCCAGCAGTCGCCGTGGAGCACGAGGGTGAAGTACACCTCGGCACGCCGGCAGACCGGGACGCTCGAGGTGGCCGCGCTCTCGCCGAAGGACGGCTCGCTCGCCTGTCTCTACGAAGTGCGCGCGTTTTTCTCCGCTAGCTAGGCAACTCGCCCGCGCCCTGGCGTAAGACCACCGGCTTCGGGCCGCGAAGGTCGACGACCGTGGACGGCGTCCCCGGCAATTCGCCGGCGTCGACGATCGCTCCGCAGGCGGCGCGGATCTCCTGCGGGATGTCCTCGATGCGGCGCGGATCGGGGCCGCCGGAGAGGTTCGCGCTCGTTGCGGCGACGAGGCCGACCGCGCGCACGACCTCGGCCGCCGTGGGCGGGAGGTTCGGGACGCGCACGCCCGCGCTCGCGAAGACGAGCGTGAACGCGCCCGGGAGGTAGCGCTCGAGGACGGCGCGGTCGAGATCGGCAGGCAGGGCGTCGATGTCGGCCGCGATGAGCGCGATCGGCTTCGAGCGGTCGCGACCTTTGATCTCGTAGAGGACGTCCTCATGCTCAGGCAGGGCGCACAGGCCGTAGACGGTGTCGGTCGGGAGGATCACCGCATGCCCGGCCCGCAGCGCTGCCACCGCATCGCTCACGTAACGCCTTCCACCACGCGCTCCGCTCCCGTCAGGTCGCGGGTGATACCCACGTCGCGCCAGCCGGCGCGTGTAAGGACATCGGCGACCTTGGACGACTGGCCGTCCCCGACCTCAAAGGCGATGAACCGCGTCCGCGCTGCGCGCGCGAGCCGCTCGTGCACGCCGGTCCCGATCAGGGCAACTTCCGGCTCGCTGCGGAGCTCCGGTTGGAGCCCGTCGAGGCTCGCGACGTATGGCGGGTTCGCGACGACGAGATCCCAGCCCTCGCCCGCAGCCTCCACCCCGTCCTGCTCGCGGAGCTCGACGTCGAGCCCGAGCCGCTCGGCGTTCTCGCGGGCGAGCGCAAGCGCCTCACGGGAGATGTCCACGCCGGTCACGCGTGCGTCCGGCCGCTCGTCCTTGAGCGCGAGCGCGATCGCGCCCGAGCCGACTCCGACGTCGAGGATCCGCGGGCTGTCGATCTCCGCGACGAGCGCGAGCGCGCGCTCGACGAGCGTCTCCGTCTCGGGCCGCGGCACGAGCGCGCGGGCGTCGGTCTTCAGGGTCAGCCGCCGGAAGCCCCATTCACCGAGGACGTACGCGAGCGGCTCCCGCGCCTCGCGTCGCGCGAGGAGCGGCTCCAAGCCGTCGACGTCGTCGTCGCCGCGCGCCGCAAGGCCCGAGCGAGTCGTCCCGAGCACGTGCGCGACGAGCCACTCAGCGTCGACACGCGGTGTATCCACGCCGGCCGCAGCAAGCCGGCGCTCGGCTTCCGCAAGCGCCTCGCGAACGGTCATTCCCCGAGCGCGCGACGCCGGTCGTCGGTGACGAGCGCCTCGGTGAACTCGTCGAGCTCGCCTCCGAGGATCCGGTCGAGCTGGTGGATGGTGAGCTTCACGCGATGGTCGGTGAGGCGGTTCTCGGGGAAGTTGTACGTGCGGATCTTCTCCGCCCTCTCGCCGCTGCCGATCTGCGCGTTGCGGGTGGCGTCGAGCTCGGCCCGCTGCAGCTCGCGCTCGCGCTCATACAGTCGCGCGCGGAGGACGCGCATCGCCTTGTCCTTGTTCTGAAGCTGCGACTTCTCGTCCTGCATCGCGACGACGACGCCGGTCGGGACGTGCGTGATGCGCACCGCGGAGTCGGTCGTGTTGACCGACTGGCCGCCCGGGCCGGTCGAGCGGTAGACGTCGATCTTGAGGTCGTTCGGGTCGATCTCGATCTCGACCTCCTCGGCCTCCGGCATCACCGCGACGGTCGCCGTCGAAGTGTGGATGCGGCCCGCGCTCTCGGTCTCGGGGACGCGCTGGACGCGGTGCGTGCCGCCCTCCCATTTGAAGACGGAGTACGCGCCGTCGCCCTTGACGGCGAAGGTCACTTCCTTGTAGCCGCCACCGTCGGACGGGCTCGCCTCGAGCTCCTCGACCTTGTAGCCGCGCCGCTCGGCGTAGCGCGCGAGCATGCGGTAGATGTCGCCGGCCCAGAGCGCGGCCTCGTCGCCGCCGACGCCCTGGCGCACCTCGATGAGGACGTCTTTGCGGTCGGCAGGATCGGTCGGGACGAGGGCGAGGCGGAGCTCCTCCTCGATCGCGGTCGCGCGCGCCTCGAGGTCCGGGATGAGCTCCCGGAGGTCGGAGTCATCTCGCGCTGCGAGGAGGTCGTCCCGCACGAGCTGCCACTCCTGCGCGAGCTTGTACGGCTGCTCGAGCTCCTTCAGCCGCCGCCCGACGTCGGCCGCCTCCCGGTGGTCGTTGTAGACGGCCGGATCGGACATGCGGGTCTGGAGCTCCTCGTACGAGCGCGCGAGATCCGCGACGAGGTTGTCGAAGTCGGCGGCCATGGCCGCGCTTACGTTAGTGACGTGGCCGGAGGCGGCGCGCGGCATCTGGGTCGCGAGCACCAAGCGATGCAAGGACGCAGGGAGCGTCGATAGCTGTCTGCTATCGACGCGACTGAGGACGCCGCAGCGCGCCGCGTGATCGCGGGCCAGAGGCCCCGCAGGCGCCGCCGGTTACGTCACGTAAGCCGGGCCTCCAGCGTGATCTCCGGCACGCCGGCGAGCGCCTTCGACACCGGGCAGTTCTCCTTGGCGGTCTGCGCCGCCTCGCGGAACCCGTTCTCGTCGAGGCCGGGGACGGTGCCCTCGACCGTGAGCGCGACCTTCGTGATGCCCTCGCCGGGCTGGAACGTCACAGTCGCAGAGGTGCGGAGCTCGGTCGGCGGCGTCTCCGCGCGCGCGAGTGCGCCCGAGAGCGCCATGGAGAAGCACGAGGCATGCGCGGCCGCAATGAGCTCCTCGGGGCTCGTCGCCGTCGGGGCGTCCTCGGAGCGGTTGACCCAGGTGACCGGCTGCTCCCCGATCGCGCCACTCGTCGTCGAGACGATCGTTCCGGAGCCCTCGCGCAAGCTCCCCTGCCACACCACTTCCGCACGCCGATCCGTTGCCATCCGTCCTCCCCCGCGTCGCTTGACTCACCGCCAGCGTACTCGGGACATGTCCCCGCGCGACACGTCCGGTTGTCAGACATTTGGACGTGTCCGCGATGGACATGTGCGAAAGAGCGTCTTGTCAGACGGATCGGCCCTCGTCAAGCTGTTCAGGTGACCAAAGTCATCCGCGACGCCCACGCGGGAGTCCATCACGTGTGGGTGGGCGCGACCGGCAACGAGCCCTACTTCATCGACGAACTCGACCGAATGATGTGGGTGCGCGGCCTCGTTCAGACCGCGGACAAGCATGGGCTGACGTGCCTTGCGTTCTGTCAGATGACGACGCACATGCACCTCCTTGTCAACGCTCCTGAGGGGGCGCTCAGCTCGGCGATGAAGCAGCTCAATTTCGACTACAGCAGGCGTTTCAATGTTCGCCACGACCGGCTGGGACAGTTCGTCCGCAGGCGATACGGCAATCGCCGCGTCGAGCGAGCGGCGGACTTGCTCGGCGTTTTCGCGTACGTCGTCCTCAACCCGGTCAAGGCCGGCATGTGCCCGCGCGGCGAGGACTGGCGCTGGAGCAGCCTCGCCTCAACGCTCGGCCTCACTAACGATTTCCCGTTCGTCGACGCCTCGCTCGTGCTGGCCGAGGTCGGCGGTTCCGCGGCGAGGCTGCAAACGTTCCTCGGGGCGCGCTGGCGCGATCACCTGTCCAAGGCGGCCACGTCCGATTGTCTGACAACCAGACGTGCCCCGTGGGGACGTGCCTAGGCCATGACTTCGACGCGCGCGGCGTCAGTCGCGCCGGCGGCTTCGAGGTCGAGCACCTCGCGGAGCGCGCGGATGGAGACTTCGATCTGATCCAACGTTGGCTCGCGCGTGGTCAGCCGCTGCAACCACAAGCCCGGCGCGAGCAGCGTCATGAGCACGCGGTTGCCGGAGTGCTTGCCCGCGAAGCGGATCAGCTCGTACGCGATCCCCGCAATGACAGGGAGGAACGCGATCCGCTCGAGCACGAGCCAGTAGATCGCCGGCCGCCCGAAGAACGCGTAGACGAACACAGCGATCACCATCACCCACAACAGGAACGCCGTCCCGCAACGCGGGTGGATGAGCGAGTAGCGCTGCACGATCTCGGGCCGTAGCTCCTCCCCCGCCTCGTACGCGTTGATCGCCTTGTGCTCGGCGGCGTGGTACTGGAAGACGCGCTTCAGGTCGGGCACCAGCGAGATGAGCGCGAGGTAGCCGACGAGGAGAGCGATGCGGATGACGCCCTCGACGAGCGCGAACCACGTCCCGTGGACCGGAAGCGCCTCGGTGAGGAAGCCGGGCGTGAGCTTGAAAAGCACCACCGCGAACCCGATCGCGACCGCGAACGCGAAGAAGAGCGCGCCGCGCGAGATCTCCGTCTCGACCTCGCCGTCGTCCCCCTCCTCCCGCGATGCGTACTGCGCCGAGATGGAGAGGGCGCGGAACCCGATTGCGAGCGACTCGCCGAGCGCGATCACGCCGCGCACGACCGGCAGCCGCCAGAACCAGTGGCGCGCCATCGGCGAGGAGATCTGCTGCGAGACCTGAGCGATGTCGCCCTTCGGCGTGCGGACGGCGACGGCCCAGTTGCCGGGGCCACGCATCATCACGCCCTCGAGGACGGCCTGGCCTCCGACGTTCGCCATCGGCGCCGCTTAGCTGCGCTTCGCGCGCTCTGCGCGCTCGAGCCGGCGCTGGAACCGCTCCACGCGGCCGCCCGTGTCCATGAGCTTCTGCTTGCCCGTGTAGAACGGGTGGCACTGCGAGCAGATGTCGACGTGCATCTCGGACTTGGTGGAGCGGGTCTGGAACGAATTCCCGCAGGAGCACGTCACCGTCGCGACGACGTACTCGGGATGAATGCCGGTCTTCATAGCCCTTCCAAGATAGCAGCGGCCCTATGGGCTTCCACGTTGCCGCCGGAGACGATCACGGCCACATTCGGGCCGGCTGCGACCTTCCCCGCGAGCACCGCACCGAGCGCCGCCGCCCCCGCCGGCTCGCACGCGAGCTTCGCCTGCGCGTAGAGAAAGCGCATCCCGTCGGCAATCTCCTCCTCGGTCACGAGGACGTTCTCGACGCGGCCGCGGCAGAGCTCGAGTGGCAGCTCGCCCGCGAACGGAGGCGCGAGACCGTCGGCGATCGTGTCGGTGCCGACGCGAACTGACTCCCCCGCTTCGAGCCCGGCGCTGAACGCAGGAGACCGCTCCGGCTCGACGGCGATAACCCGCGCGCGCCCGTCGAGCCCCGCCACGATCCCCGAGACCAAGCCGCCTCCGCCCACCCCGACGACGACCGTCTCGAGCTCGGGGATGTCCTCGAGGAGCTCGAGCGCCAGCGTCCCGTGGCCGGCGACGACGAACGGGTCGCTGTGCGGATGGACGAAGACGCGGCCTTCCCGCTCGACGAGCTCGAGCGCGCGATCGTAAGCGGCGGCGGGATCCGGCGGCGAGAGATCGACCGTCGCGCCGAACCCGCGCGTCCGCTCGACCTTGAACGCGCTCGCGGTCTCCCACATCTCGACGACGCAGTCGACGCCCTCCTCCCGCGCCGCCCACGCGACCGCCTGCGCGTGGTTCCCCGCGGACCACGTCACGACGCCGCGTCGCTTCTCCTCGGCGCTCAGGGTGAGCATCCGGTTGAGCGCACCGCGCACCTTGAAGGAGCCTGTCTTCTGCAGCAGCTCGGCCTTGAGCCAGACGCCGCCGTCGGACCACAGCGTCGGGGTGCGGAGAACTCGCCCCGAGATCCGTGCGCGCGCCGCTTCGACGTCGATCACTGCGGGACGCCGAGCCGGACGGTGAACACGGTCAGCTCTCCGGCCCGGCTGTCGACCGCCACGCTCCCGCCCATCGCGGTCGTCAGCTCCTTGACGATGGCGAGGCCGAGCCCCGTGCCGACCGGCCGCTCGCGCCCGTACCGCTCGTGGAGATAGAAACGCTCGAACGCGTGCGCGCGGTCGCCGTCGTCGAGCCCGGGCCCGGTGTCCTCCACGCGCAGGAGCCCCGGCTCCGCGATCACGCGCACCTCGCCGCCGGCGGGAGTCAGGCGCAAGGCGTTCTCGACGAGGTTGGAGACAACCTGGAGGACGCGGTCGGCGTCCGCGACGGCCGGAGCCGCTCCGTTCGTGACCGCACGAAGCGTCACGCCGAAGTCCGCGGCCGTCTGCTCGTAGCGCCGGGCCGCATCCTTCACGACCTCCGCGAGGTCGATGTCGGCGTTGTGGACGCTGAAATCGGTCTTGTTCATCCGCGCGAGGTCGAGGAGATCCTTGACGAGACGCTCGAGCCGCCGTGCCTCTGCCGCGACTGTGGCGGCCGCCTCGCGCGGATCGATCGCCCCGTCCTCGACCGCCTCGGCATAGCCGCGGATCGCGGTCAGCGGCGTCTTGAGCTCGTGACTCACCGAGAGGAGGAAGTTCCGCTCCGCTTCCTGCGCTCGCTGCAGCTGATCGACTAGCTCGTTGAAGGAGACGGCAAGGCTCGCGATCTCCGTGGCTCCTTCGACGGGCACCGGCTCCGGATGCGTGCCGCCCGTGAGGGTGCGCGCCGCCGTCGCGATCCGGTCGATGGGACGCGAGATCCGGCGCGCGACGAGGAACGCGGCGACGGCGGCGAGCAGACCCCCGGCGCCGGCGGCGATGAGA
>JAWVDC010000074.1:0-24859 GCA_033857715.1 Gaiellaceae bacterium
CGCGAGCAGCGTCGGCCACAGGTCGAAGCGCGTCCCGAACACCGACCCGAGCACGACCGGTGAGACGGCGAACAGGAGCAGCGCCGCCCACGTCCGTCCCGGTCCTGCGCCAACTTTCCGCAGGGTCGCTGCGATGAGCACGATGCAGCCGAGTCCGCAGAGCCCCATGAGGATCGTGAAGGACGTCGCGTAGCTCCAGCTCATGTACGACGCGAGGAGCCACGGGACGAGCGAGGCGGGCGGGTACGCGAGCGGCACGTTCAGCTGATGGCTGTACGGGACGTTGCCGGCGCGGACGAACTCGGCGTATTGCTGGTATCCGCCGACGTCCGACAGCACAACACCCCGCTCGAGCCAGCGTTGCACGGCGTACAGCGCGAAGCCGAACACGAGCGCCGACACGAGGACGGCCGGCCAGCCTGAGCGCGACCTCACTCGACGACGTCGAACTCTTCCGCGACCACGGGCTCCGCGCCGATCAGCTCAGGCAGTACGCCGAGGTCGGGGAACTCGTCCCCGACCGAGACGAGGCCGAAGCGATCGGATGCGGTGTTCGAGATCCAGTACGCACCCTCCGGCAGTAGCGGCAGGTGCTCCTCCAACTCCTCGAGCGTCGTCTTCGAGTCGAAGAGGTTCCAGATGAGGACGCGCGCGATCAGAACGGCCCCCGCGGCTCGTAGCTTCCGCGCTGCGCGCCGATTGAGAAGAAGGCCAGCCCGTCGGCGCCGGCGACCGGGCAGCGCGTCGACTCGGGGTCGAAGCGGATCACCGAGCCTTCGCGCACCGGCACGTCCTCGCCGTCGACGCGCCAGTGGCCGCTGCCGCGGACGACGATGCTCACTTCCTCCTGGCCGGACGCGGTCTCGTCGTGCTCGCGCCCCTCCGCGCCCGGGGGCAGGTCGAAGAAGTTGATGCCGAACGCCTCGACGCCGAGCTCGCGCCGCACGAAGCGCACGGCGCCGCTCGGGCCCGACGCCTCGATCTCGTCGACGTTGACGACGGAGTGGCCCATCTACATCCGGAAGACGCCGAACGTCGTCTCGGGGACCGGGGCGTTGCGCGCGGCCGCGAGGCCGAGGGCGAGCACGCGGCGCGTGTCCAGCGGGTCGATGATCCCGTCGTCCCACAGGCGCGCGGTCGAGTAGTACGGGTTCCCCTCCGCCTCGTACTTCGCGCGAATCTCGTCCTGGTCGACGTCGCCGACCATCGAGAGGACGGTCGCCGCCTGCTCGCCGCCCATGACGGAGATGCGCGCGTTCGGCCACATCCACAGCTGCCGCGGCTCGTACGCGCGGCCGCACATCGCGTAGTTCCCGGCGCCGAACGACCCGCCCGTGACGACCGTGAACTTCGGCACCTGGGCGTTCGCGACAGCCATCACGAGCTTGGCGCCGTCGCGCGCGATCCCGCCGGCCTCGTACTCGGTTCCGACCATGAACCCGGTGATGTTCTGGAGGAAGACGAGCGGGATGCGCCGCTTGCAGCAGAGCTCGATGAAGTGCGCGCCCTTCTGGGCGGATTCGGCGAAGAGCACGCCGTTGTTCGCGAGGATCCCGACGTGGAAGCCCTCGATGCGCGCGAAGCCGGTGACGAGCGTCTCGCCGTAGAGCTCTTTGAACTCCTGGAAGCGCGAGCCGTCGACGATGCGGGCAATGAGCTCGCGCGGATCGACCTGGTGGCGGAAGTCCTCCGGGATCAGCCCGTAGAGGTCGCCAGGGTCGAGGGCGGGATCCTCTGGCTCCGCGACGTCCCAGGCTGTGTCGGGGCGCGGCGCGGCGAGGTTGCGGACGATGCCGCGCGCGATCGCGAGCGCGTGCTCGTCGGAGGTCGCGTAATGGTCGGCGACGCCGGAGCGGCGCGTGTGTACGTCGGCTCCGCCGAGCTCCTCGGCCGTCACATCCTGGCCGGTCGCCGCCTTCACGAGCGGCGGCCCGCCGATGAAGATCGTCCCCGTTCCGCGCACGATCACCGTCTCGTCGCTCATGGCCGGGACGTACGCGCCGCCAGCCGTGCAGGAGCCCATCACGACCGCAATCTGCGGGATCCCCTTCGCGGACATCTGCGCCTGGTTGAAGAAGATCCGGCCGAAATGGTCACGGTCGGGAAAGACATCGGCCTGCAGAGGTAGGAACGCGCCGCCGGAGTCGACGAGGTAGAGGCAGGGGAGATGGTTCTGCTCGGCGACCTCCTGCGCGCGCAGGTGCTTCTTGACGGTGAGCGGGAAGTACGAGCCGCCCTTCACGGTGGCGTCGTTCGCGACGATCACGCACTCGCGGCCCTCGACGACGCCGATCCCGGTGACGACGCCCGCGCTCGGCGCGCCGCCGTCGTAGAGATCCCATGCAGCAAGCGCGTTGAGCTCGAGGAACGCGGTGCCGGGATCGACGAGCCGGTCGATCCGCTCGCGCGCGGGGAGCTTGCCGCGTGATGTGTGGCGCTCCATCGCCTTCTCGCCGCCTCCGAGCGCGACCTGGGCCGAGCGGTCGCGGAGCTCGTCGACGAGCTCCTCCATCCGGCCGCGGCGCCGCGCGAACTCGTCGGCAGCGCGGTCGATCTGCGAGGTGAGAACGGCCACGCCAGGAGCCTAACGAGAGGCGTCCCCGGAGGACACGTCCGGTGCCAGGCACCAGACGTGTCCGTTGAGGACACCAGCTCCCGTAACAATGCGGTTCGTTGTCCCACTGAGCCATGTCCGGTGCCTGGCACCGGACCGGTCCCGTCACGACATGGCCGGTAGCAGCTACCGGACGTGTCCCGTCGGGACCCGGGCGTACGCTTGTTCGCATGGCCGTTCCCGGCATCGTCGCGCACCTCGATCTCGACGCCTTCTACGCCGCGGTCGAGGCGCTCGAGAACCCGGAGCTGCGCTCGCAGCCGCTCATCGTCGGTGGAGACCCGCGCGGCCGCGGCGTCGTCGCGACCGCGAACTACAACGCGCGCAAGTTCGGCATCCACTCCGCGATGAGCTGCGCCGAAGCGCTGCGCCGGTGCCCGCACGCCGTCTTCGTCCGGCCGCGCCACTCGCTCTACCGCGAGTACTCCCGAAGTGTCTGGGAGACGGTGCGCGGCATCGTCCCGACAGTCGAGCAGACGGGGATGGACGAGGGTTACCTCGATATCGGCGAAGTCGCGCGGGACTTCCTCGCCGCGCGCGGCCTCGCGGAGGCGGTGCGGACGGCCGTCCGCGCGGCGACGAGCCTCACGTGCTCGCTCGGCGTCGCGCCGTGCAAGGTCGTCGCGAAAATCGCGAGCGACGCGCGCAAGCCCGGCGGCCTCGTCGTTGTCCCGGCGGGGAAGGAGCGGTCGTTCCTCGCTCCGCTCGCGGTGCGTCGCCTGCCCGGCGTCGGCCCGAAGGCAGAGCAGCGGCTTCTCGGGGCGGGCATCGAGACGATCGGCCAGCTCGCGGCGCTCTCCGACGACGACCTCCGCCGGGTCCTCGCCGGCAGCGTCGGGACGATGCTGCGCGACCGCGCCCGCGGGATCGATCCGCGCGGGCTCGAGCACGGCGGCGCCGAGCGGATCTCGATCAGCGTCGAGAACACGTTCGAGCGCGACATCTCCAACCGCGAGCGCCTCCACGACGAGCTGCGCGGCATGGCCGTCGAGGTCGCAGAAGCGTTGCAACGCCGCGGCCAGGTCGCGCGAACGGTCACGACGAAGCTCCGCTACGCCGACTTCTCGATCCGCAGCCGCTCCACCTCGCTCGACACCGGAATCGACGACGCCGCGACGATCGGCGATCTCGCGTGCCGGCAGCTCGACCGGGGACTGCACGACCGCCCGGGCGCGCTGCGCCTCGTCGGCGTCGGCGTCTCGGGGCTCGGCGATTTTCGCCAGCTCGCACTCGAAACGCCGGCGTAATAGGAAAACGGAGCCCCGCGCGGAACGATCTGGGACAAGCCGCGCGGCAGGTCGGACCGCGCCGGTCGACTCTGAGGAGGAACGTTGTCGAAGAACTGGAGAAGTCCCACAACGATCATCGCGTTACTGGCGCTGTTCGTGGCACTCGGCGGAGGAGCCGCCGTGGCCGGCGTCGTGATCTCGGGCAGTTCGATCAAGAACCACTCGGTTCCCCTGCGGAAGCTCACTTACCGCGCAATCCACCGGCTGCACGGGGCAAGGGGACCTGCCGGAGCTCCAGGCGCTCCAGGCGCGCCCGGCGCCCAGGGCCCGCCCGGCGCTCCCGGTCTTCCCGGCGGCCCCACCGGCGCCCAAGGCCCGCAGGGCCCGCCCGGCCCGCAGGGCGATCCGGGCGCGCAGGGCCCCGCCGGCCCTTCAGGCCCGTCTGGCCCGTCGGGCCCCGTGGGCGCACAGGGTCCAGCCGGAGTCCCGGTCTACGACGCCGGCGGCACGCTTCGGGACACGCAGCACGTGGTCACCGGCACGTTCAAGATGGCGAACACGAACGGCCCGAGCACGGTCACGCTGACCGGCTCGGCGGCGTTCAGCTCGGCAAGCTCGTACTTCTGCGCAATCAACGACGCGAACGGCCCCAACGCACGCCTCGCAATAACGAGCGGCACGACGTTCACGCTCCAAACGCAAGGCAAAAGCGCGAGGAACGACAAGATCTCCTACATCTGCGTAGGCAGCTAGTAAAAAGTCGCATCGGTCCGTCACGGAGGCCCCGAAAGGGGCCTCCCGCGCGGTGTGACGCGTGCGTCATCGCTGGCGTATAGAGCCGTGGGATGGCCGCGCCACGTGGCACGGCGCTGGGTTGATCGGCGATCTCGGCGTGGCGCCGGCTAGACCGCGGCCTCAACGACGCCCGGGCGCGCTGCGCCTGGTCGGAGTCAGTGTTTTCCGGACTGGGCGACTCTCCGTCGGACTCGCGTCCGAAGCCGTCTAGCGATCGAGCAGGGCGGCGTGCAAGTGCACCGTGCTCAAGATCACGCGATCAGCTCCCACCGGAAGGCCTCGACCACGACTGTGGTGTCCTTCACGAATGTCGTGTGAACGAGGATCGTCTTGTCGTCGCGGACTTGCACGTCCCAGAAACCCCAGAGATCGGCGCCGCCCTTGCGGTGCCAGTAGTGCCCCGCACCGCGCAGCTGCTCGTTCATGAGGATCTCCCCCTCACTCGCGTCGCCGTCCGGAAGGCCCGCGAGTCGGACGTCAAGCACGTTGTCGCGGACATTGATGACTGCTGTTTCCCGGTGTGGTTTGTCCGTGAGCTTCGGCGTGACTCGAAACTCCCCGCTGAGCGATCCGAAAGCCCCTTCGTAACGACGCTGGCGGAGCTTGCGCTCACCAAACGCCCAGAGACCCGCTGCGACGATGCCGGCGGCGACTCCGACGACAAGTGCGTCTAGCAAGCCCATTCCTCCCAATGAAAACGATTCCACCGGACAGTGCGCCAACGGGCTGTTTCGACTGGAGCCGATGGCGAACCGCCGCCGCGACCGACATGCGCGGGCGCGGCGTCGGAGTGTCGGCACAACAGCCGAAGAAGGGGGCCCACGGGGGAAACACGGTTTCCCCCGTGCAGCGGTACAGGGGCGACAGGATTCGAACCTGCGACCTACGGTTTTGGAGACCGCCGCTCTACCAACTGAGCTACGCCCCTGTGCGGCCCGCAGTGTACCCGGATGCCTCCCACATCTAAGGTCGCGGGATGGCTATGACGGCGCTCTTCGCGACGCTCGCCTCCGCGCTCGCGGCGATCTCCGGCTACGCCGTCGCGAGCGGAACCGGCGCGCCGCACCTGCTCGTCGGGTTCGCCGCCGCGGCCATAGCGCTCTGGCTCGCGAGCCTCGCGCGAGCAGCGTTTCGCCGGCGTCATCGCTCGTGACACGTCGAAAGACGTAACCGCCGCCGCGACCGACCCGCGCGGGCGCGGCGTAGCTCTGCCGGACCCGAAGCCGAAGAAGGGGGCCCACGGGGGAAACATGGTTTCCCCCGTGCAGGGGCGGCGCGGAGCGCCGCAACGCGTCCAGATGAGGAGACCGCGGCGCTACGCCGTATTCTTCGGGGGTGGTGCAGGTCGACGAGACCCAGAGTCTGTGGCTCGAGTACCGCCGTACCGGTGACCAGAAGCTTCGCGATCGGCTGATCCTGACCTACGCGCCGCTCGTCAAGTACGTCGCCGGGCGGCTCGGCTCCGGCCTGCCCGCGCACGTCGACGAGGGCGATCTCGTCTCGTACGGGCTGCTCGGCCTGATGGGCGCGATCGAGCGGTTCGACCCGACCCGAGAGATCAAGTTCGAGACGTACGCGATCGCGCGCATCAAGGGTCAGATCATCGACGAGCTGCGCGCGATGGACTGGGTGCCGCGCTCCGTCCGAGCCCGCGCGCGCGACATCGAGCGTGCGATCGCCGAGCTCGAGAAGAAGCTCGAGCGCGCCCCGACCGACGAGGAGATCGCGGGGAAGCTCGGCATCACCACGGACGAGCTCGAGGACAGCCTCACCGACATCGCGCGCTCCTCCATCGCCGCGCTCGACGAGCTGTGGACCGTGTCCGGCGGCGACGGTGATCAGGTCGCGCTCATCGACACGCTCGAGGACGAGGGCGCGCCCGACCCGCAAGCCACGCTGTCGGCCACCGAGCAGAAGGAGGCGCTCGCGGAGGCGATCGCACGTCTGCCCGACCGCGAGAAGCTCGTCGTGACGCTCTACTACTACGAGGAGCTCACCCTCCGGGAGATCGGCGAGGTGTTGAGCGTGACGGAGTCGCGCGTCTCGCAGCTCCACACGAAGGCGGTCCTCCGCCTCAAGGCGCACCTCTCGGTCGCCGGCTCGCTCGGCTGACACCGGCTGACCGGACAGTCCGGCCGGGATACGATGCGGGCCGGAATCGATCAGGAGGACTGTCCCGTATGGCTGCCACCGAGCCCGCCAAGATCCGGAACATCGCCGTCGCCGGCCACCGTGGTGTCGGCAAGACCTCGCTCGTGGAGGCGCTGCTCTTTCAGGCGGGAAAGACGAACCGGCTCGGCTCTGTCGAGCAGGGAACGACCGTCTCGGACTGGGACGAGCACGAGCAAAAACGCGGCATGTCCCTCTCCGGCTCGCTTTGCCATCTCGAGTGGCACGACCGCAAGATCAACCTCGTCGACACGCCCGGCGACGCCGGCTTCCAGGCCGACACGTACGCGGCGCTGCGGGTCGTCGAGGGCGTTGTCGTCGTCCTGAGCGGCGTCATGGGCGTCGAGGTCAACACGAGCCGCGTGTGGAAGCGCGCCGAGGAGTACGACCTCTCGCGCGTCCTCTTCGTCAACATGCTCGACCGCGAGCGCGCCGACTTCTACCGCGTCCTCGAGGCCGCGCGGGCGCAGCTCTCCGACCGCTGCGTCGCGATCCAGCTGCCGATCGGCGCCGAGCACGAGCTCACCGGCGTCGTCGACCTTCTCCACATGTGCGCGTACATGGATCCTTCGGGCGGGAAGGAAGGCGGGCCGCAGCCGATCCCGGAGGACATGGCCGACGTCGTGCAGGAGCACCGCGAGAAGCTTCTCGACGCCGTCGTCGAGACCGACGAGGAGCTGATGGCGCGCTACCTCGAGGGCGAAGAGCTCGACGCGGAGTCGGTCGCGCACGCACTCAAGGCGGCCGTGACCCGCGACGAGCTCTATCCCGTCGCGTGCGGAGTCGCGTCGAAGAACCTCGGCACCTCCGCGCTCCTCGATCTGCTCGTCGAGGGCGTCCCCTCCCCGGCGAAGAAGGGGACGACGATCGAGTTCGGCGACGCGAAGGAGGCCGTCTTCATCTTCAAGACGATCGCCGACCCGTTCACCGGCCGTATCAGCCTCTTCCGTGTTCTCGCCGGTCCGCTGCACGGCGACTCGACCCTCGTCGACCCGCGCACGCACGCGAAGGAGCGCCTCGGCCAGGTACTGCTCCTGCAGGGCAAGGACTCCGAGCCGGTCGCGGAGCTCGCCATCGGCGATCTCGGGGCCGTCGCGAAGCTCAAGGACGTCGTCACCGGCGACGTGCTCGTCGACCACGAAGTCGCGGTCGAGCCGCCGCACATCGACTTCCCCGAGCCCGTCATGAGCTTCGCGATCACGCCGAAGGCGAAAGGGGACGAGGAGAAGATGGCCGCGGGCCTCCGCCGCCTGAGCGAGGAGGATCCGACCCTGTCGCTGCGGCGCGACCCGCAGACCGGCGAGCAGCTCCTTTCGGGCCTCTCGCAGATGCAGGTCGAGGTCGCCGTCGACCGGCTGCACACGCGCTTCCACGTCGACGTCGAGCTGCACCCACCGCGTGTCCCGTACAAGGAGACGATCCGCAAGGAGGCGCGCGCGCGGCACCGCTACAAGAAGCAGACGGGCGGCCGCGGCCAGTTCGGCGACTGCGAGATCCTCATCGAGCCGTTCGGTGACGGCACGGACGACAGCGCGACCTACGAGTTCGTCGACAAGATCGTCGGCGGCGTCATCTCGCAGGGCTACCGCCCCGCGGTCGACAAGGGCTGCCGCGAGGCGATGGAGCACGGCGAGCTCGCCGGCGCGCCGATCTACGGCGTTCGCGTCACGCTCATCGACGGGATGGAGCACGCCGTCGACTCCTCCGAGATGGCGTTCAAGATCGCCGGCGGCCTCGCGTTCAAGGAGGCGTACCACAAGGCCGATCCCGTGCTGCTCGAGCCGATCATGCAGCTCGACGTGACGGCTCCCGACGAGACCGTCGGCGCGGTGAACGGCGACCTCAACTCCCGGCGCGGCCGGCTGCAGGGAATGGAGCCGGCGGGCGGCATGACGACCATCCGGGCCGAAGTGCCGATGGCCGAGATCCTCACGTACTCGCAGGCGCTAACCTCGATGACGGGCGGCCGCGGCGACTACTCGATGCACTTCCTCCGCTACGAGGAAGTGCCGGCTCACGTCGCGCAGAAGATCATCGAGCAAACGAAGCGCGAGCGCGAGGAGGCCAAGGTCTAGTGGGCGACGAGGAGCAGAAGCCGAAGGATTACGAGGCGCCGAAGGGCGCCGAGAGCACGGGAACGTGGAACGCATCGCTCGGCTACAAGGCAACGGCGAAGTTCTACGTCCTTCGCAAGAAGGAGAAGCCGTCCGCCGAGATCTTCTCCGTCTCGTACGTCGCCGACGGCGGCGACACCACGCGCCCCGTCTCGTTCGTCTTCAACGGCGGCCCGGGCGCCTCCTCGGCCTACCTCCACATGGGCGCGGTCGGCCCGCAGCGCGTCGACTTCCCCGCCGACGGGACGCTGCCGCCGCTGCCGCCGAAGCTCGTCGAGAACGAGTCGTCGTGGCTCGCGTTCACGGATCTCGTCTTCGTCGACCCGGTCGGCACCGGCTTCAGCCGCATCGTGGAGAGCGAGAAGAAGGATGACGACAAGCAGGGCGGCGGCGAGAAGAAGCCCGAGGACGAGTACTTCGGGCCGAAGCGCGACCTCGAGTCGATGTGCGAGTTCATGACGCGATGGCTGTCCGAGAACAACCGCTGGGGCTCCCCGATCTTCATCGCGGGTGAGAGCTACGGCGGCTACCGCGTCGGGCGCCTCGTGAAGATGCTGCAGGAGGACGCCGGTATCGGCCTCAACGGCGCCATCCTCATCTCACCGGCGCTCGAGCTCGGCGGTCTCGACATGAACGACTACGGCGTCGTGCAGTGGGTCGACGTCCTGCCGACGATGGCCGGCGCCGCGGCGCACCACGGCCGGGGCCGCGCGCTTCCTGCCGGCAGCTCCCTCGACGACGTGCGCGCGGCCGCGGAGGAGTTCGCGGCCGGCGACTACGCGAAGTTCCTCGTCCTCGGCGCGTCGCTCGACGCCGCCGAGCGCGAGCGGATCCTCGGGCGGCTCGCCGACTTCCTCGGCCTGCCGGTCGAGTTCGTCACGCGGGCCGAGGGCAGGGTCAACCAGGAAGTGTTCGCGCGCGAGCTCCTGCGGGACGAGCGCAAGGTCGTCGGCTTCTACGACGCGACGATCACGACGTCCGATCCGTTCCCGGACCGGACGGGCCATGAAGCGCCCGACGCGACGCTCGCCGGGATCGGAGCCGCATACACGGCGGCGATCAACAAGCAGCTGCGCACCGACATCGGCGTCGAGACCGACCGCGAGTACCGGCTCCTCAGCATCGAGGTGAACGAGGCGTGGAAGGAAGACTCGAAGAAGCACTTCTTCCAGCCGCCGGACGGCGCCACCGACAGCTTCCGCTACGGCATGGCGCTCAACCCGCACATGCGCGCGTTCATCACGCACGGCCTCTTCGACATGGTCACGCCGTACTACACGTCGAACCGGTTGCGGAATCTCATGCGTCTCGATCCGGAGGCCGCCGGGCGCCTCACCGTCCAGCACTTCGGCGGCGGGCACATGTTCTACGCCTGGGAAGAAAGCCGCCATGCGTTCACGGCGGCGATCAAGGAGTTCTACGCCAACGCTCTCCGCTCCTAGGTGATGTCGGCGAGTTCGCCCCGGGGCGACCGTTGGCGCTTGGCGATCTACCCACTGATCGCGATCGGTGCGCTAATCCTGTTCCAATTTGAAACCGGGTGGCCGGCGGCGGCCGCATTTGCTGGAGCCGTTGGGTTAGCTCTGGCGATCAACTTCCGATGGCTGCGGAACACCCCGCAGGGCATACAGCCCGCCGAGAAACTCCGTTCCCGGCAAACGTTCTCCTCCCCGGGATCCTGGAGGATCTTCGTGGGGGCCGGCAGCATCGTCTCCGGGGCCCTGCTGTGGTCGGGAGGATTCGTTCACGTTTTCGCCGGCCTGCTACTAGGCGCGGGTTGGGTCCTGATGATCTGGGGCGTGCTGCTTACGCGGCGCGATTGCTAACAGGCGCCCTGGCGGGCTGAGCCAACTCAGCCCGCCGCGCTTCGGTTGACCGCTAGCCCTGCGGCTGCGGCTGGCTCTCCTGACGATCGCGCAAGTGCGTGAGCACGTCGGCGATGTCGGCGAGCTGCTGCTCGAGGTCGCGCTGGTGGTTCTCCAGCCGCTCGATCAGCTCGTGCCGGCTCGGGAAGCCGCCGCGAAAGAGTCCGCGCTGGCCGTGCCTGTGGCCATGGTGATGGCGATGGTGCATGTTCACCCCCTTTCCTCATACCGTTTGAGAAACTCGGACGTGCGCTCCTGCGAGCGGCGCAGCGCCTCGGCCCAGTGCTCGAGGAGATGCGTGCCGGCGGGAGTGATCGCGTAGCGACGCTTCGCGGGGCCGGGGGTGGATGCGTCCCACTCCGACTCGACGAGACCCTCCTCCTCGAGCGCGCGCAGCAGGCGATAGAGGTTGCCCATCTCCACGCGCTGGTCGCCGGTCAGCTCCGGCAGGCGCTCGACAAGGTCGTAGCCGTGGGCGGGCCGCTCGCGCAGGAGCAGGAGGAGCGCCGGCTCGGTGAAGCGCTCGACGCGGGCGTGGACGCTCCAGTGCCCGTGATGGTGCCGCCGGCTGCGCGGTCCCCGTCCTCTCACGTCGTTACCTGTAAAAGACACATATATGAGAGACGTTAGCGCGGGGCCTGGACTCTGCGCAAGCGGGGCTACACTCGGGCGATGCGGGTCACGAAGGTCTCGACCGTGCGTTCGTGTGCTGTGTGCGAACGGACGCTGCTGCTCGGAGAGCGCGCCGTCCGGTTCTCGCCGGACGAAGGGGCGGAGCTCGTCGACGTCTGCCCGCTCTGTCAGGAGGTCGCACTCGGCGCCGGCTGGATCAAGGAGGGCTCGCCGACGACGCCGACGATCAACGTCGACCGCAGGCGCAAGCGGGGGCTCGGCTGGCATTTCGGGCTCACGCGCGGCGGAAGCGTCGAGGAGCCGCTCTCCCAGCAGGAGCCGATCCTCCGCCGCCTCTCCGACGAGGAGATCGCGCTGCTCGAGGCCGCCGACATCTTCAACGCGAGCCCGTACCGCCGCACCGTGGGCGGAATCGTGCGGAGCCTCGGTACTCCGCAGGCGAGCATCGTCCCGCTCTCCGGGACGACCGGTGAGCTCGTCGTGACGATCGCGTGGGATCTGTCGTGGTACCAGTACCGCGTCAGCCCCGACGCGGGCCAGCCGATCAGGCTCGAGGGCCGCGGCTACGAGGTCGACGAGCTCGAGCCGGCCTTCAAGGAGTGGAACGCGAAGGTCGAGGACGAGGGCCGTCTCGTCCCGGAAATCGCGCGGCTCTAGACACTCGTCCTACACTTTCCGCGTGATCTATTGCGTCATCCCACGCGAGCTCGTCGACGACCTCTACGACAAGATGGTCGACTACTACGACGGGAACCCGGACGTGACGGTGATCGTCGAGCGCCGCGACGGGCCGGACCGCCGCGCGGGTGAGGACGTCGCGGAGGAGACGAAGAACCGGCGGATCACCCGGGACCGCCGTCGCTCGCATCCGGGGCGCTTCCCGAAGACCGACGCGCCCGACTGAGCCGCGCGGCTACGCTCGCCTCATGGCGGCGACCGAGACGTTCGAGAGCACGAGCCCGGCCGACGGCGCGACGATCGGCTCCTTCCCGCGCTCGACCGCGGAGGACGTCGACCGCGCGGTCGCGACCGCGAAGGCTGCGTACGACGACTGGCGCCTGACCCCGGCGCCGAAGCGCGGGGAGATCCTCTACCGCGTCGCGCACATCCTCGAGCGCGAGAAGGCCGCGCTCACCGATCTCGTCACGCGCGAGATGGGGAAGGTCAAGGCCGAGGCGGGCGGCGACGTCCAGGAAGCGATCGACATCACGTACTACATGGCCGGCGAAGGCAGGCGCCTCTTCGGCCACACGACGCCGTCGGAGCTGCAGAACAAGTGGAACATGAGCGTCCGCGTCCCGATAGGCGTCGTCGGTGCGATCACGCCGTGGAACTTCCCGGTCGCGATCCCGTCGTGGAAGTCGATCCCGGCGCTCATCTGCGGGAACACCGTCGTGCTGAAACCCGCAGAGGACACGCCGGCGCTCGCTCAAGCGTTCGTCGACCTGCTGCTCGAGGCGGGCATCCCGGAGGGCGTCGTGAACATCGTCCACGGCTTCGGCGAGGACGCAGGCGCCGCGCTCGTGCGCCATCCCGACGTCCCCGTCATCACGTTCACCGGCTCGCGGGAGACAGGCATCACCGTTGCGAAGGCGGCGGCCGAGCGCCTGAAGCACCTCCACGTCGAGCTCGGCGGCAAGAACGCCGTCATCGTCCTCGACGACGCAGACCTCGACCTCGCCGTCGACGGCATCGTCTGGTCGGCGTTCGGCACCTCGGGCCAGCGCTGCACCGCTGCGTCGCGCGTCATCGTCCAGCGCGGGGTGGAGGAGGAGCTCCAGAAGCGCCTCGTCGCGCGCGTCGAGAAGCTGCGGCTCGGGCCGGGCTGGGAGGACGACACCGACATCGGGCCGCTCATCAACCAGGCCGCGCTCGACAAGGTGCACTCGTACACCGAGATCGGCAAGGACGAGGGCGCGGATCTCCTGACAGGCGGCGAGGTCGCGTCGGACGGCGATCTCGGCAAGGGCTTCTTCTACCGCCCGACCGTCTTCGGCGGCGTGGAGGCGGGGATGCGGATCGCGAACGAGGAGATCTTCGGGCCGACGACCGCGCTCATCCCGGTCGATGACTTCGACGAGGCGATCCGCGTCGCGAACGGCGTCCGTTACGGCCTCTCGTCCTCGATCTTCACGCGCGACGTGAACAAGGCGTTCCGCGCGATGCGCGACCTCGAGGCCGGCATCACGTACATCAACGCCGGCACGATCGGCGCCGAGGTGCATCTCCCGTTCGGCGGCACGAAGGAGACCGGCAACGGCCACCGCGAGGCGGGCCAGGCGGCGCTCGACGTCTTCACCGAGTGGAAGTCGATCTACGTCGACTACTCCGGCAAGCTCCAGCGCGCCCAGATCGACACCGAAGAGTGAACCTCCGGCAACTCGGCGACAGCGACCTCCAGGTCTCGGAGATCTGTCTCGGCACGTGGACGACGTTCGGCGGCAGCCTCGCCGATGACGACGCGATTGCTCTCGTCGAGACCGCGTTCGAGCACGGCATCAACTTCTTCGACACGGCGAACGTCTACGGCGCCGGCCGCTCGGAGGAGGTCCTCGGACGCGCGCTCGCGAGCCGTCCGCGCGACTCGTACGTCGTCGCGACGAAGGTGTTCGGCACGGCGCCCGACGGCGGGCGCGGCCTTTCGCGCGAGCAGATCCTCAAGCAGGTCGACGCGTCGCTCGCGCGGCTCGGCATGGACTTCGTCGACCTCTACCAGTGCCACTCGTGGGACGACGACGTGCCTCTCGAGGAGCAGCTCGGCGCGCTGACCGAAGTGGTCGACGACGGCAAGGCGCGGTACGTCGGCGTCTCGAACTGGAGCGGCGCGCAGATCCGCCGCGCGGTCGACCTCGCACGCGAGCACGGCTTCGCGAAGATCGTCTCGTCCCAGCCGGAGTACTCGCTCTTGCAGCGCGAGCCGGAGGAGGATGTGATCCCCGCGTCGCGCGAGAACGGCGTCTCGCAGATCGTCTACTCCCCGCTCGCCCAGGGAGTGCTGAGCGGCAAGTACCGAGCGGGCGAGAAGCCGGCGGAGGGCACCCGCGCAGCCCAGCGCGGCGATCTCATGTGGGGCTACAACAGCGAGAAGACGCTCGCGCGAGTCGATCAGCTGCGGCCGATCGCCGAGGGGCTCGGCTGTTCGATGGCGCAACTCGCGCTCGCGTGGATCCTTCGAGAGGAGAACGTCGCGGCGGCGATCATCGGCGCATCGCGGCCGGATCAGATCGCGGACAACGCGGGCGCGTCGGACATACAGCTCGACGACGCGACACTCCGCGCGATCGACGACGCGCTCGGGAGCTAGGCGTACTCGCGGGCCAGCGCGCGATTCAGCGCGAGCTGGTCGACGACGACGAGGCTGAGCGGGGCCTCAAGAGGCTCGCTGAGCTTCTCGCACGCGCCGACGTCGGTCGGATCGGCGACGCCCACGAGTAGGCGGCCGTCCTCGAGGAAGCGGATCGGGATCGCTCCGTGCGTGCGGGCCTCTCGCGCAGGCAGACGCGCAGCGGCGGCAGGGTCGACCCCCTCCGCATCGAGGTCGACGAAGTCCATCTCGTACTGCTCGGCCAACGCGCGCGAGACGGCCGCGGAGTCGACCCATCCCCAGTCGACGAGAAGCTCGCCGAGGCGCAGCCCGGTCGATTGCTGGTCGGCGAGCGCCTGCTCCAGCAGTTCGGGCGTGATGAGGCTCTCGCGGACGAGGAGCGCCCCGAGCGGGAGCCAGGCCGGTTTGGGCTCAGGCAGCATTGCCGTCGTTATCGGCCGAAAAGGCGCCGAGGTGGAGCCTCGGATGAGCGAGCCGGGCTAGGCTCGCTCGATGAACCGCAAGCTTGTCGTCTTCGTGCCGCGTGAGGCCCTCGACGGGGTGCGCGAGGCGCTGTTCTCCGCCGGGGCCGGCGGCGTCGGCGACTACACGCGGTGCTCGTGGTACACCGAAGGAACGGGCACGTTCCTCGGCGGCAAAGGCACGTCGCCCTCCGTCGGGCAGGCCGGGAGGGAGGAGCGCGTGGCCGAGCTGCGTCTCGAGACCGTTTTCCCTGCGGACCGGCAAGACGCCGTCGTCGCGGCGCTCCGCGAGGCGCACCCGTACGAGGAGCCGGCCTTCGAGATCTACGACCTCGTGACGACCGGGTGAAGGCCCGGCTCTTCACCGACGGCGGGGCGCGCGGCAACCCCGGCCCGGCCGCATTCGGCTACGTCCTCGAGGCGGAGGACGGGACGGTGCTCGCGGCGCACGGCGAGGCGATCGGCGTCGCCACCAACAACGTCGCGGAATACCGCGCGCTCGTCGCCGGGCTCGCAAAGGCGGTCGAGCTGCAGGTGCCGGAGGTCGAGGTCGTCTCCGACTCCGAGCTCCTCGTGAAGCAGATGAGCGGCATCTACCGCGTGAAGAACGAGGCGCTCCGCGAGCTCTCGCTCGAGGCGGCGCGCCACGCGCGCTCGGTCGGCAAGGTCACGTACACGGCCGTGCGGCGGGAGGAGAACAAGCTCGCCGACCGTCTGGTCAACGACGCTCTGGACGCCGCCGGCCTCGGCTAGACTTCCCCTCCCACGCGGATGTAGCTCAGTTGGCTAGAGCGTCTGCTTGCCATGCAGAAGGTCGTGGGTTCGAGTCCCATCATCCGCTCTCTCGAGACCCGCTGGAAACGGCGGGTTTTCTATAGCTGCGAGCGACCCGCATACCCGCAGAAGCATCGTGAGTCAGGTTGTAGTCAGGAAGTGAGCAATCGGACGAAGAGAGAGCGCTGGATTCGCGAGGCGATCGCGATCACCGACGTGATCACTAAGGAGGGCGGGGGGCGATACCTCTGCCCACTTTGTCTCGAGTGGTTCGAGGACTTCGGCGATCTGACGCTCGAGCACGCCCCGCCAGAGAGCGTCGGTGGCCGTCACATTGCAATCACCTGCCGCGACTGCAACAACCGCGCCGGGCACACCGTGGACCACGAGATCCGACGCGCGGAGACCGTGCTCGAGTTTGCCGAGCAGCGCATGACCGCACCGATGGCGGCGTCGTTCCGGTTCGGCGGCGTTGAGCAGCGCGGAGAGGCGATCTTCGGGCCTGACGGTAGGTTAAGGCTCGGCGGCATCCCGCGTCAGAACCGCCCCGAAAACACGGCGGCGCTTACGGCAGCGTTCGAAGAGGCGGTTGCGGCGTCGGAACCGGGTGAGTGGACGCTCGAGCTCTCGTTTCGGCCGCCTGACTTTCGCCGAGCGTCCGTTGGATGGCTGCGCGTCGGCTATCTCGTTGCGTTCGCGATGCTCGGCTATGCGTACATCCTGCGCGATGAACTTGACCCCGTCCGCGACCAGATCCGCGCGCCTGACGAAACCGTCCTGACCCGCTACTGCATGAGGACGCCATCCTCGCGGCCCGATCGCATCGTCTCGTTCATCAAGAGGCCGGCGGAGTTCGACTCCATTCTCGTGCAGGCGAGCAACGCCGCCGTGCTTCTACCAAGCGACAGAGTGCCCGGAACTTACGACCGGCTGGCAGCAATCGAGCCGTGGCCACCCGGCGAACGCACTCTCTCCGGCACGACCCTGCCGTGGCCGACCAAGCCGGTCTATGCGCTCGACCGTCTCTGGGTCGAGAGGATCGCCGCCGCAACGTCGCCGGGGTCGCGTTAGCCGAAGGCCGCGGTGCTGCACCCACCCCACGGCCCCGGCACGGGTGACGTCACGCCGCTAGCGGCTCGCCCGCTAAGTGGCCGTTAGGAACATGTCCGACGAGCGGCAACAGGCGTGCCCGCCCTAAGCGCCCGCCTGTTCCTGGGATCCCGCTAGCCGAACGTCACGATAGAACCTCCGAAGACACAGTTGTCACCGATCGCCCCCGCCGCATGCGCGCCGGCGTACAGAGAAAAGAACACCTCGTGGCCGTCAGCGCTGACTGCGGATCCCGTCTGAGTCCGGAAGCGCGGCGAATCGCCGCTCTCCACGGGCGCGAAGAGCGGAACTGTATTCCCGGCGTTAGCCATGGGCCACGACGTTTCCCTGCCCTCCCCGGAACTCGCGACCGCCGCACCGTCTGCCGAGGACTCGAAATAGACGCCGGGGAAGACTTGGCCAGGCGACGGCCACTGACAGGATGCGATGAAGCTCAACTGTCCGACGGTAATGAGATTCGGGCTTGTGTTCCCGGCGACTACGACCGGGCCGAAATGCCGAATCGTCGAGTCTGGCATGAAGTAGCTCGCGTCGTGACCACCGAGGAGGCTCGCGTTCAGATTCGGCACCTGGGCGTTTGAGTTGACCTGTAGGGGAGGCGTTCCCGGTGTCACATCGGCCTCTATGGCGGGACCGCCCGCGGCGTTGACGCCGAGAACGCCCGCTCCGGTCGCCGAGGAAGTCTGGCCGACGATCCCGGCCCCGGTGCTCGCGGTCGAGGCGTTGGCGACCCTGAGTTGAGCGCCAGCCGTAGACCCGGTGAGGAGGCTACTGCGGTTGACCGTGTTCCTCTTTCCAAGATTGAAATAGCCGCCCACACCCGACCCAGCAAGCGCGGAGGAGGTGGCGGAGACGAGGAGGACGGCCGCCGAGGCCGTGAGGGGCCACCGGAGGCGGCGGAGAAATGAGCGGAACATGATGGGCTTTCCTCTCTGCAATCACGGCCGGCCGAGTCCCACGAGGCTCCGGCCGCGTAGCCGCGCGGTTTCTTAAGTCGCGCGCGATCGTCTCACACCGCAAGCGCCCGTCGAGATGACCGCGTATTGCGACGGTAGTAAGCGACATGTCCATGCAGAAGGTCGTGGGTTCGAGTCCCATCATCCGCTCTCTCGAGACCCGCTGGAAACGGCGGGTTTTTCTTTTCCCCAAGGCCTTTACAGCGGCACGCGCATCACGGAGGATGGGCCGACATGAAGTTGTCACTCCTTGCAATCGGCGTCGTCGCCGGATCGGTGTGGGTTGGGCTCGTTACGCCGAGCGGGCTTGCCAGCGGGAGTTGCCCCGCGCTGCCGACGTCGCATCAGGCGCTCCTGACCATCCCGCGCCTCCACATGTACAGGCAGCCGGTTTGGAACGTGCTGCCGAATGTCGACAACCTCGCGAAAGGGCCGGTCTGGGATCCGTACTACCCCGCGCGGCCGCGGAGCGGGAAGACGATGGTCATCGACGCGCACGACGTGACGCCGGTGCGCTGCTACGGCGCTCACGGGCCGTTCTACTACCTGAACACCATCGTCCCCGGCGACATCGCGCGGATCCGGTGGGCCGGCGTGTGGCGGACGTACAAGTTCGTCACGTATCCGTTCGCCGCGCGGCAGTGCGCCTCGAAGGCAATCAACGACAGCCCGGAGCACCTCATCTACCACACGGCTATCTGCACCCCGTACTCGAAGCCGATCAAGACGTGGCTCGGGGAAGTCGTCTACTTCAGGTGTTGCTGGCCGCGCTATACGACCCGCGACTACCTCTACGAGCGCGCCGTGCTCGTCTCGCCCAAGCCCTAAGGTCGCCGGCTACTTCAGCGCGAGCGCGCGGTGCCCGATGAGCGCCCAGCGCTTCGTGAACTCCGCGATGCTCCACTTCAGGGTCTTGCCGGTCACGGGATCGTTCACGATGAAGGAGCCGGGACGCGCGCCGGTGAGGACGACCGCGTGCTCTCCGAGGTCGACGGTGATCTTCTTCCCCGACGGAGTCAGCCAGCTGGCCGGGTCCGGAGCGGAACCGCCGACCCACGCCATCACCGGATGGCCGTAGAGCACGGCGGAGCGCACGTCGGCGACGGTCTTGCCCTCGAGATCCATGAGGTGGATCCCGCGCTTCGCCGCAAGGTGCTTGATCGGCGCCTCGTAGACCCCGAAGCCGGCTCTCCCGGCGCGCTTGTAGTTGCCCACGAAGCCGAGCTCCGGGTCTCCCCAACGGACGAGATCGCTGCCGGGGACGGGTTGCGGCACGAGCGGGCCGCTCGTCGCAACCTGCTTCACGAGATGCACCGCGGGCGCGTCGATGCTCACCACCGAGAGGAGCTCCGACAACGCGGTCACCTCGCTCGCGTGGGGGAACAGCTGATGCTGTCCGGCCACCGAGACGGTGCTCACGACCGGCTTGAACGGCAGGTTGATGCGTCCGTGACGGAGTGAGAGTGCATGGTTCACCCGCTCGACCGCGTCAGGGGCGGTGACGATGCTGTGCGCGTACCCGAGCGTGACCCGCAGCTTCGTGTGCTTGAAGAACGACTCCGCCTCGCCGGGGCCGACAGCGCCGATGTGCTGACCCGCGATGTAGACGCTGATCGGATACGTCGTGTGCTTCGTTCCACCGCACGCCGAGGCGACGAGGACAACGACCAGGGCGAAAGTGGCAACGAGACCTGCGCGCATCGCCGAAACGTAGCGATCAGGGCTAGCGGACGGGCGCGAGGACGGTCGCCATGAACGGCATTCCGGCCGTCTTCGTCGTGAACGTCCATTTCGCAATCCGCGAAATTACGTCAAGACCCGGGATGGAAGTACGCCTGGTAGATCTCCTTCGCAGCCGGCGCAGCGGCCGTGGCGCCGAAGCCGCCGTGCTCGATCATGACGACGACGACGAGCTTCGGATGGTCGTACGGCGCCCACGAGGCGTACCACGAGTGGTCGTCGAACGGAGGCGCCTGCGCGGTGCCCGTCTTTCCCGCGACCGTCGGCGTGAAGCCGCCGAACACGGCGCCCGAGGTGCCGAACGGGCTGTTCGCCGCCTCGTAGAGGCCCTGCTTGATCGCCCACGTCGACGGCGAGAGCTTGACCCTGCGCACGGCCTTGAAGCGGAGCTTGTGGGCCACGCCGTCGCGGATCACCGCTTCCGCCACGTGGGGACGGACGACGGTGCCGCCGTTGATGAGCGCCGAGTACGCGACCGCGAGCTGGAGCGGGCTGACCTGGAGCGCTCCCTGCCCGATGGAGAGGTTGATCGCCTGGCCCTCGTAGTACGGCGTCCCCGTGAGCCGCGTGAAGTACGAGCCCGGCACCGGGAGGTACCCCGGCGTCGCGCCGGTGAGGTCGACCGGGGGAGTCGTCCCGAGGCCGAGCCGGCGCGCCCACTGCTGGATGAGCGTCGCCTTCCTCGCGGGGTCGGCGGCCCAGATCCGGTCGCCGAGCCGGTAGAACCACGTGTCGCACGACTGCTCGAGGGCGGTGGGCAGATCCATCATCTCGTACGCGCCTCGCTCGACGTTGAAAAACGTGTGATCCCCGAGGGTGAAGGAGCCGGAGCAGAGCTGCGACGTATACGGAGTGATGATCCCCGCGCTCAGGGCGGCCTCCGCGATGATCGGCTTGAACGTCGAGCCGGTCGGATAGGCGCCGGCGATCGCGCGGTTGAGCAACGGCGTGCCCCTCGTGTCTTTGTTGAGCTGCTCGCGATAGCGCGAGCTCGTCACGGCAAGTTTCTGGTTGAACGTCGGGAAGCTCGCGATCGCCTTGATAGCGCCCGTCCACGGGTCGATCGCGACCGCCGAGCCGCCGGTCGGGTGGTAGCCGGCGGCGCGCGAGTCGGCCATCCCGTTGTAGATCGCGTTCTCGGCGGTGCGTTGGAGCCGCGTGTCGATCGAGAGCTGCAGCGTCGGTAGGCGCTTCTCCCGCGGCGGGACGAGTTGTCCCGCGATGTGCCCGAGCGCGTCGACCGGAACGCGGGCCTCGAGGAAGCCCGCGTCGAGGATCGAGTCGTATGCCTTCTCGACGCCGCTCGTGCCGACGATCTGGCCCTGCTGATCGTCGGTCCCGTAACCGAGGAGGCCGAGGAACGCGCCGCCGAACGCGCCGAGCGGGTAGCTCCGCCTTCTTTCGACCCCGACCTTGAAGCCCGGGAACCGCTTGCCGCGCTCCTGGAGGTAGTTCGTCAGAGCCTGGCTCGGGTTCTCGATCACGACGGCCGGGACGTGCGGCGAGTGGAGGACGTCGTGCGCGATCCGCCGCACGAGCGGCCGTGTGCGCGTTCCCGCGAAGGCCGCGAGGCTGGAGATCTCCTTCAGCCCCTCCGCGCTCGGGAGGAAGCGGCCGTGCTTGCCGATGGTGCCGAGAGAGTCGGCGTCGGCGTCGATGACGAGATGCCCCGTCGTGCCGGCGATGAGCCTGCCGTGGTCGTCGACGATCTCGCCGCGCGCGCCGATGAGGTCGACGGTGCGGTACGCCTGCTGGTGCGCCTCGGCGGAGTACTGCTTCCCGTGCAGCACCTGGAGCGACCACGCCCGCAGCAGGAGCAGTGTCACCCCGACGGCGACGACGAGCGCCAGACCGCCGACGCGGACGTAGAAGCCCGGGCTGCGGAAATACGGCGCGTCCGCGCGGGAATACGGCTGCAGGCGGGAGGCCACCGGACCGCAGGGTACCGAGCTACTCGTCCGCGATTTCGTCCGCGAGGAGCGCGAGCGCGAAGGAGCGCCACGCGAGCTCCGGCTCGGCGCGAAGCGCGTCGACGGCGCCGGTGACGGCGAGCAGATCGGTGGTGGGAAGCTCGTCGAGGGCCGCAGCAAGCGCGGCGCGCCGCTCGGGCGTCTCGAGCTCCGCCGCGAGCCGTTCCGTCGCGACCGAGCCGAGGTCGAGGTCGCGGTGCGGGTCGCCACCGGCTGCGAGGACGAACATCGCCCGGCGCCGTGCCGCGTTCAGCTCGTCCTGGGGGATCGCGACATCGTCCTGCACGAGCCAGCACAGCAGCACGAGCAGGTCGCCCGACCGCGGATCGAGGCCGGACTCCTCGATCTGCTCGAGCCTGTCCCTAACCGGGATCTCGGCAGTCACCGGTGTCGCCCTCGCAGCAGCCCCACTTGAACCGGCAGCGCGGGCACTGGAACGTCGCATGGCGCCACTCCATCGGTGCGGCGCAGCGCGGGCACAGCTCAGTCTTCGTAGTAGTCGTCTGCGATTGCAAGGGCCTCGTCGAGTATGGCGATGCCCTCGGCCAGCTCCTCCGGCGTGATCACGAGCGGCGGGCAGACCATGACGACGTTCCAGTGCGTCATGAGATAGAGCCCGCGCTCGAGCGCCGCCTTCGCGAGGCGCGCGACGGGCGCGGCGGCCTCGCCGCCGGCGTTGAACGGGACGAGCGGCTCGCGCGTCTCGCGGTTCCGGACGAGCTCGAGCCCCCAGAAGCAGCCGAGCCCGCGCACCTCGCCGATCGACGGGTGCTTCTCCGCGAGCCCGCGCAACGCCGCTTCGAACTGCGGGCCCATCTCCGCGGCGTGCTCGACGATGCCCTCCTCGCGGAAGATCTCGATCGACGCGACGCCCGCGGCACACGCGAGCGGATGCCCGCTGTAGGTCAGGCCGCCGGCGAAGAAGTTGTCGCGCAGCCACGCGGCGATCGGCTCGCGCACCGACATCGCGCCGAGCGGCACGTAGCCGGAGTTGATCCCCTTCGCCATCGTGATGATGTCGGGCACGACGTCCCAGTTGTCGACGGCGAACCACTTCCCGGTGCGGCCGAAGCCGGCCATGACCTCGTCGGCGATGAGCAGGATCCCATGTCTGTCACACACCTGACGGATGGCCTGGAGGTAGCCGTCGGGCGGTGGGATGATCCCGTTCGTCCCGGTCACGGTCTCGAGGATCACGGCGGCGACGGTGTGCGCGCCCTCGTACTGGAGGATCTCCTCGAGGTGCGGCGCGCCTGAGCAGACCGGGCACGGATCGGGATGCCCGGCGGGGCAGCGATACGTGTACGGGTCGAGCATCCGTACGACGCCGGGGATGCCGGGCTCGGCGGGCCAGCGGCGCGGGTCGCCCGTCAGCGTCATCGCTCCCGCCGTCGCGCCGTGGTAGCTGCGGTAGCGGGCGATGATCTTCTGGCGTCCGGTGTACCAGCGGGCGAGCTTGATCGCGTTCTCGTTGGCCTCGGCGCCGCCGTTCGTGAAGAACGTCGCGGTGATGTCGCCCGGCGTGACCTCCGCGACGAGGCGCGCGAGCGTCGACTTCGCCTCGGTCGCCATCGGCGGACCGATCGTGCAGAGCTTGTCGGCCTGCTCCTTGATCGCGGCGACGAGCTTCGGGTGCTGATGCCCGATCGAGACGTTGACGAGCTGGGACGCGAAGTCGAGGTACCGCGTGCCGTCGTAGTCCCAGAACCAGCAGCCCTCAGCGCCGGCGACCGCGATCGGGTCGAGCGTGCCCTGCACCGACCACGAGGAGATGAGGTGGTTCTTCGCGTCCGCCTTGATCTGCGCGCCGAGGGCGGAGTTCTGCTCAGTCGTCGCCATCAGCCGAGCGTACAACCACGCGAACGCGCTGCACGGCGTTGTTGCAGAAGCCGCCGTAGTTCCACTCCGGCTCGGGCGGCTGGACGTTCCCCGCGCCGTCCGTCGCCCGGCAGCAGAGCTCGTGCTCGCCGGGCGTCGCATCCCACGGGAAAGTGAAGCCGCGCCAGGCGTACTTGCCGAGCGGCGGGTCGAGCTCGGCCTCGGCCCAGGTCGCGCCGCCGTCGTCACTGATCTCGACCCGTTCAACCGGAGCCTCGCCCGACCAAGCGCGGCCTTCGAGCGTTACTCGGCCGGGGCTGAGGTGGCGGTCACGCGAGAGGAAGTCCGGGATTCCGGGCGGGATGAGCAGCGAGCGCGGAAGCATCCGCTCGACGAACGGCGCGTCCATGTCCTCGGCGTCGCGCATGAGCCGGTACGTGTGGGCCTGCTGGTAGCCGTCGAACTCGCGCTCGATCGCGGTGATCGCGCGCAACCACTTCACGTGAGCCATCCCGTACCAACCCGGGACGAGCAACCGCACCGGGAAACCATGCTGGGGCAGCAGCGGCGCGCCGTTCATCTCGTACGCAAGCAGGACGTCGTCGCCGAGTGCCTCGGCGACGCTGAGGCTCCGCGCGTAGTCGTGCTCGATCTCGCCTTGAATGCCGCGGTCGAGACCGGTGAAGACGAGGTTGCGGGCGGACTCCTCGACGCCGGCCTCCTCGAGGATCGGCGCGACCGGGGTTCCCGTCCATTCGGCCGTCCCGACGGCTTCGCGGAGCCACGGCTGGCTCGGGTTGTGATCCGGGATCAAGGCGCGTCCGTTCCCGGCGCACTCGAGCGTCACCGTGAGCGTGCGCGAGGGCCGCGCGCGAAGCTCGGCGAGCGAGAGCGACATCGACTCGCGCACGAGCCCGCTGATCTCGAGGCGCCACGCCTCCGCGTCGACCTGCGGGATGTCGAAGTGGATCAGGAGGTAGTGGAGCCCCGTCGGCGTGATCGGCTCGCGCAGGAGCTCGAGCGGCATGCCGTGATTTCGTGTCGCCAGCTGCAACTCGTCGAGGTCGATCACGGCTCTCGGATCATCGCATGACCGACTGCTGCGCAAGAGGCAACGGCCGTGCTTAGTGCTCGCGATCCCCGCCGGCGCGGGGATTCCATCCGCCTCCCAGCGCGCGCCCGGCGCCACCCATCGCACGCTCTCCGGCGTCAGTGAACGCGCGGCGTTCTGCTTCGCTCCCCGAGCGGCCGATCCGGATTGTGATGCTGAAGCCGGCCAAGGCGAG
>JAWVDC010000075.1:0-29078 GCA_033857715.1 Gaiellaceae bacterium
ACACGTCGAGCGTGCGGGGCGAGGACATCGTGAGCCGGCAGTTCGCGCGGCGCCCGCAGTCCTCGCTCCAGCCGAGCACGTGCCAGCTGCCGGCGGCGCGGAGCTTGAGGATGATCGGCGTGCCGCGGGCGAACGCGGCGGCGCACGTGTGCGGGCACGCGATTCCGGCGGGAACGCTCCTCACGCTCGCATGCCCGCGTACGTGGACGCGCAGGAGCGGCGACACGTGCGCCACCACGTGGGCCGGCGGCCCTCCGCGCATGGACAGAGCGACGAGGACGCCGCCCGCCGACGCGAGCGCGATGCCCACCGCTGCGAGGATGCGTACGCGGTTCATGATGGGCCCGCTTGGATTCGAACCAAGGACCAAGGGATTATGAGTCCCCTGCTCTAACCAGCTGAGCTACGGGCCCGCTGGGCTATGGGGAACGTATCGCGCGGCGCGGCGAGAGCCATGGCCGTTGACCCTTCTGAGGCCGGGGCGTAGCTTGTACAAGCGTGAAGGTTCGGCTCATTCCCCTTTCGGTCGTCGCGGTTGTCGCGGCGGGCACGGCGGCGGCGTTCGCCTGGCCGAGTGAGAGGAGTGGGTCAGCTCCGGTGATCTTCTCCACCATCCCTGCGGCGAAGTTGGCTCCGGCGGGGATCACACTGACTGCGCCTGAGGGGCCGATTCCATCGTCGGCCGCGGGCGAGACGGCGGCGAAGGCGGCGAGCAACGAGTCCGGCGGGCGAGCCGTGCTGGAGTACCACTACGCGCACTGCGTCGACTCACAGTCGGCGAACCCGCACGTAGATGAGGACTGCTGGGCCGTTTCTCTCGATCCGACCGGCGTCGTCTCAAATCCGCCCCCGGGCAGGCCGGCTCAGACAGCGACGTACAGCCTCCTGCTGATCGACCCCGCGAACGACAAGTTCATCGAATGGGCCGACGGCGGCTAAGAACGAATCGCGCGGCGCAGCGAGAGCCATAGGACGAGCGGGGCTGCGACCGGCATCAGCCACCACGCCGTGACGTCCGTCTCGTGGGCGAGCGCGGCCGTGAGGCCGATCGCGATCGCGACGAGCGCCGCGGCGAGCCAGTCGTCGCCGACGACGAAGTCCCACCAGAACCGCCCGAATCCGGCGAGCCACTTCATGCGGTCGCCGCCTCGAGCTTCTCCCGCTTCAGCAGTTGCACGAGCAGGAGAGAGACGACGATGACGAAGCCGAGGACGCCGAGGATGGCAGCGTCTGCGCCGGGCCAGTGCGCGCCGGCGCCCTCCGCGGACCAGAAGATCCCGAACGTCGTGAGCATCACGCCGACGCTGAACTTCATGAGGTTCTCGGGCACGCGCGCGAGCGGCGCGCGCACGGCGACACCGACGATGGCGACGAGGATCACGGCGCCCGCTGCGCCTACGGCCGCGAGCGGGATCGAGCCCTGTGCGCTCCCGAACGTCAAGACGATGAACACGACCTCGAGCCCTTCGAGCAGCACGCCCTTGAACGAGAGGACGAAGCCGTACCAGTCGAGCCCGGCCCGTTCGACGCGCGCGGCTCCCTCCGCATCGGCGAGCTCGCGTGCGAAGATCGCGTCCTCGTCGTGCAGCGCCTTGAAGCCGCTCGCCCGGAGGATCGCCTTCCGCAGCCACTGGAGGCCGAACACGAGGAGCAACCCGCCGACCGCGAGGCGCAATGCGTTCAAAGGAATCGCCGTGAGAGCCGGCCCGAGCGCGGCCGTGATCGCGGCAAGCGCGAGCGTCGCGGCGCCGACTCCCGCGAGCGACGAGCGCCACCCGCGTGCGAGCGCCGAGGCGAGGACGATCGTCAGCGCCTCCACCATCTCGACGGCGCTCGCGAGGAAGGCGGAGAGGACGAGGAAGGCGTTACCAGTGGTCATGCTCGACCCGTCGAGGGTAGCCAGAGGCCTCCGCGACCGCGGCGGCAGTCGCGACGTCCTGCGGGTACGTGAGGCGCGCCTTGAACAGGAGCCACGCGCTCGCACCGAGCGGGAGGAGCATGAGCACGAACGTCCATTTCAAGCCGAAGAGGTGATCCGAGACGGCGCCGAAGAGGAGCGGCGCAAGCGCCATCGCGAGCGAGCGGAGCAGCGTCCGCACCGACTCGGCTCGTCCCCAGAGGCTCGGGGGGATGATGTCCAGCTGGCACGCGGCGATCGCCGGGTTCTGGAGCGTGAGGAAGAACACCGCGGCGACGAGGTACGGGAGAGCCGAGAACGCGCTGCCGGTGAACAGGCCCGGGATGAAAAGGAGCGTCGCCCCCGCGGCGCCGACCACCGCGGTCATGATCCGGCCGTTCAGACGGCCGCCCCGCAGCAGCGCGTCGCCGGTCGCTCCGCCGACGAGTACGCCGAGAATCGCTCCCCCGCCGAGGGCGAGTAGCAGAAGGTTCGCCAGCGGCTGGGGGATGCCGTATTGCTTGTGCGCGAACTCCGAGCCGAACGTCTGGATGCCGGCGAGGAAGTAGTACCCACACGCCGTCGCTGCGATCAGCAGGACGTTCGTCCGCACGCGGAGCACGTATCGCGCGGCGGTGAGGAACGACGCTTGGCGCATGTCCTCTCCCGTGGCGAGCTCCGGATCGGGCTCGATCCCGCGCTCGCGGGCGAGCACCTGCGCGACGGTCTCGCGCGTCTCGTCCGCGTCGTTCGGCAGCGGCTCGGTGGCGTGCGCAAGGACCCCACGGCCGCCGCGCTCGGGCTCCCGCAGCCGCAACACCCACCAGCCGAGGAAGAACGCGGGGATCGCGAGCATGATGAACGACACGCGCCACGAGAGCGCGGCGATATCGCCCGTCACCGCGAAGCCGAGACCCGCGCCGATCGTCTCTCCCGCAAGGACGAAGCCATAGATCCGGCCACGCTCGGCGGAGGCGAACCAGTCGCCGATGAGCGACGCACAAAGCGGGCCGGCCGCCGCGACGACGGCGCCGAGGAAGACGCGGGCCAGCAGCAGCTGGTGGAAGTTCGACACGGACGCGCTCCAGAGCATCGCCACCGCCCAGAGAAAGATCACGAGGCCGAGGGTCGTCGTCCGCTTCACGCGGTCGGCGAGAACGCCGAACGGCAACGTCGCGACGGCGCCGACTAGTGCTGTGACCGAAACGAGGAGGCCGATGTCGGTGTTCGAGATGCCGCCGAGGCCTTGCTTGAGGTAAGTGGCAGACGCGCCGACCGTGGCGCTGTCGGCTCCCGCGAGCCCGAGGACCGCTGCGAGGAGGACGATGACGCGCGCGCGCTCCTCACCCCCGAGCAGGCGCGTGAGGCCGCGCTTGGCCGCCCCGGTCGCGGCGGACCCGAGCGCGAGCGCGCCCACCGCCACGCGTTGGCTGCGGCTTTCCCCAGTCACGCGACCCATCATCGCCTCTACCCTGTACGCGTGTTCCTCTTCGAGAAAAAGACGACGATGGTGTCGCCGGAGGACGCGCTAGCCGGTCGCGACACGCCGATGCGCGTGCCCGAGCGGCACGTCGTGCTCGGCACGCCGCTCGAGCCGCCCTTTCCCGCCGGGATGGAGCAACTCGTCGTCGGGATGGGCTGTTTCTGGGGCGCCGAGCGCGTGTTCTGGAAGGCCGATGGCGTCTACACGACCGCGGTCGGGTACGCCGGTGGTTACACGCCGAACCCGACGTACGAGGAGGTCTGCTCCGGCCGCACGGGACACACCGAGGCCGTGCTCGTCGTCTTCGATCCGGCCACGATCGGGCTCGAGAACGTCCTCCGGATCTTCTGGGAGGGGCACGACCCGACGCAGGGCAACCGCCAGGGGAACGACGTCGGCACGCAGTACCGCTCCGCGGTCTACGGCTCGCCGGCGCAGCTCGGGGCCGTCGAGGCGTCTCGCGCGATGTTCCAGACCGAGCTGGCGAAGGCCGGCTACGGCGAGATCTCGACGGAGATCGCCGAGGCGGGGCCGTTCTATTACGCCGAGGACTACCACCAGCAGTACCTCGCGAAGAACCCGAACGGCTACTGCGGCCTGGGCGGGACGGGCGTCGCCTGCCCCGTCGGCCTTCGCGTCAGCAGCCCCGAGTAACCCGCGCTAGCGCGGGAGCTTCGCCAGGTCTCGTCGATCAAGGGGCGGGTGTACTTCTCTACAGGATCGACACTCCGGTCGTCGCCCGGGTGGACGAACTCACCCGCGTCAAACGCGATGTAGACCTCCCAGAACAAGGTGCCCCCTCCCGTCCACCTCGTCGTATACGGGGACTAGGTGATCCACAAGGTCATCGCAGAACTGGTAGGGCAGTTCGCCAGTTCCGAAGCCTCGCGCGAGCGCTTGCCCTACTTGATCGAGCAGTGCCTCAACTGATTCGCCCGTTGCGAGGGCGGTCGCGTGCAACTCGTCCTGCGGCTCCAAGCCGCCAAAGCGCAACCCGCTCATGTACTCCGGCTCATCCGTGTATATCTCGGCGAGCCGGGTCACGAACGCCGCGGCTGTCACTGCAGCCGCTCGGCGAGGTACCGAATCGCGAGCGGGTACCGGTACTCGATGCTTCCGTGGCCGGCGTCGAACAGCTCGAAGAAGACGTCGGTGATGCCGAGCTCCTCGAGCTCGCGGCGGAATGCCTCGGCACCGAGGTCAAGGAAGTACTCGTCGCGTTTCCCGGCGTCGATGTAGATCGCGCGCATCGCGCGGAGCGCCTCGGCGTGGTGGCGCGCCATCCGCACCGGATCCCACGCGAGCCAGCGCTGCCAGACGTCGTCGCGCAGCTGCCCGGTGGCCGTGTCGAACGGGAGGTCGATGGTGCCGTCCTCGTTCGCGGAGTACGCGGCGGCCATCGCGTATGTGTTGATGAAGATGTGGTCGTTCTTCTTCGTGAACGCGGGCCGTGAGCGGAAGTCCTCCCAGAAGCGCTCGAACGATCCGTCGTAGTCGTCGCGGAGCGCCCGCGCCGCTTGGGCGAACTCGGGCTGGTAGCAGGCCTCGAACAGCGCGTCGCCGGCGTGGGTGGCCAGGCCGCCGAAAACGTCGGGACGGAGCATCGGCACGACCATCGCCCCGTAGCCGCCGCTCGACTTGCCGGTCAGGCCCCGGTGCTCCGGCGCCGCGAGCGTGCGGAAGCGGGAATCGACGAACGGGACGACCTCGTCGCAGAGGTAGCCGAGATAGCGGCCCGTGCCGGGCGAGTCGATGAACTGCGAGCCGCCGTACGACGTCCAGCAGTCGCCGAAGACGACGATCGCCGGCGGGCAGTCCTCCTCCGCAAAGAGGCGATCGACGTTCTCTGGCGTGTTCGGGCGGAACGCGCTCCGGTTCGCCCACATGTCGAGCTGCCCGGTCATGCCCTGGATGAGGTAGATCGTCGGGAAGCGGCGCTCCGGCTCGGCCTCGTACGCCGGCGGGAGGTAGACCCAGAGCGGCCGCACGTGCGGGTCGCCGAGCGGGTTCCCGCGCAGCAGCTCGCTCTCGATCTCGAGGTCCTCAAGCTTCCCCTTGCGTTCGCGCGACCACGGTTCCACGTGGCCGTTCTATCAGCAGGCGCCTGGCTACACTGGCGCCATGGCCGAGTACGGGACGATGCGAGTCAAGAGCGGGCTTGCGGAGATGCTCAAGGGCGGCGTGATCATGGACGTCGTCGACGCGGAGCAGGCGAAGATCGCCGAAGCCGCAGGCGCCGTCGCCGTCATGGCGCTCGAGCGTGTCCCGGCCGACATTCGCCGCGACGGCGGTGTCGCGCGCATGTCCGATCCCGAGATGATCACAGGGATCCAGGAGGCCGTGACGATTCCCGTCATGGCGAAGTGCCGCATCGGCCACTTCGCCGAGGCGCAGATCCTCCAGGCGCTCGAGATCGATTACATCGACGAGTCGGAGGTGCTGACCCCCGCCGACCTCGAGCATCACGTCGACAAGTGGCAGTTCACCGTCCCGTTCGTCTGCGGCTGCACGAACCTCGGCGAGGCGCTCAGGCGCATCGCGGAGGGCGCAGCGATGATCCGGACGAAGGGCGAGGCCGGCACCGGCGACATCGTCAACGCGGTCACGCACATGCGCGCCGTGTTCGGCGCGATCCGGCGGCTCGGTGCGCTGCGCGAAGAGGAGCTGTACGCGGAGGCGAAGGAGCACCGCGCCCCGTACGAGCTCGTCAAGTGGGTCGCCGAGAACGGAAAGCTTCCCGTCGTGACCTTCACCGCCGGCGGCATCGCCACTCCGGCGGACGCGGCGCTCTGCATGCAGCTCGGCGCGGACGGCGTCTTCGTCGGGTCCGGCATCTTCAAGTCGGGCGACCCGGAGCGGCGCGCGAAGGCGATCGTCGAGGCCACGACGCACTACATGGACGCGGACATCCTCGCCCGCGTCTCCGCCGGCCTCGGCGAGCCGATGGTCGGCATCTCGACGCAGACGCTCGATCCGAGCGAGCTGCTCGAGACCCGCGGCTGGTAGCCCTGCGGCACTGGCCGCCCGCGCTTACGGCCGGCGGAGCCGGCCTCCGCGAGGGCTCTCGCCGTTGACCGCACGAGGCTGCGCTCCCACGCCCAGCGACGAGCCAGAGCCGCAGGGTGCCGCTTTACTCCGTCCGATCCGCGGGAGATGATCCGCGCGATGGTCACCGTCGAGACCAAGCCGGTCTGGAGCTCCTCGTCGTTCCTGATCTACGCGGGCGGACTGACCGTGCTTCAGGGTGCGATCTTCGCGATCGCCTACCTCGCGACGCAGTTCCATGGGGCAGGCGAGTGGACGGCATGGTCGCTCTTGGTCTTCGTCATCCTCTGCGCGGTCGCGTACGCCTTCCGCCGCGCCGACCAGTGGCTCGCCGCCGGGATCTTCGCCTTCGCCTCGGTGTACGCCTGGGCGATCCTCGTCGGCGTGACGTTCTACTGGTGGGGCTGGGAGAACGGGAGCTTCCGCAACGTCCTCGTCTTCTCATGGCCGCGGTTCCTTCTCGAAGTCCTGATCCTGCTTGCTGCCACGGTCACCCGGTGGCGCTTCAAGTTCCCGTTCATCCGCTCCATCTCAGCGATTGTCGGAGCGATCTTCGTGATCGACCTCCTCGGCGCGCGGCAACCCAACTCCGTTGCAACGCTCGCGCTCCTGATCGGGCTCGCGTATCTCGCCATCGGGCACGTAAGCGACAAGCCGTCGACGTTCTGGCTGCACTACGACGCCGGATTCCTTATCGGGATTCCGATCCTCTACTGGGCGCACCAGAGCACCTTCGACTACGCCGTCATCGCCTTCATGGCACTTGTGTACGTGATCTGGGCGTACTGGACGAAGCGATCGAGCTGGGCGGTGTTCGGGACGGTCGGCTTCTTCATCGTGGCCGCCTATTTCGTCGTGAAGGCCGTCGTGGACACCTTCCGATCAGGGATGTTCGGCGGGCCAGGATCCGTCATTTCGGACCTCTGGTTCATTCCGCTCGCGATCGGTCTCCTCGGTTTCTGGCTAGTCCTGCTCGGAATCCTTGGCAGGTGGAAGAAGGGCAGTCACGGCCCGCTGACGACGGAGACCAAGCCGATCTGGAACGCCTCGTCGTTCCTCATCTACACCGGCGGTCTGACCGTCCTGCTCGGAGCGATCGTCGGGCTCGTGTATCTCGGCTACGAGGACAGGGGCTCCGGCGCACGGACGGGTTGGACACTGCTCTTCCTCGTCATCATCTACGGCATCGCGCACGCGCTCCGGTTGGCCGGCCGCTGGCTCGCCGCCGGGATCTTGGCGTTCGTCTCGGTGCTCGTCTGGGGGGTCCTCGTTCTTTTCACGATCACCTGGATCGGCTGGCATCCGTTCGGCGTGTTCAACCTATTCGCGTACGCGTCGCCCTTCGCCAGCTGGTCGTGGTCGCGGATGCTGCTGTGGGTTCTCATCCTCGGCTTTGCCTCGTTCAACCGCGCGTTCTTCAGGTTCCCGTTCATCCGGCTCATCTCGGCCGTCGTGTTCTGGCTCTTCGTCGCCGATTTATTGACGTCTTTCCACGGCAACTGGTTCGCGGTCGTGACCCTCTTGACCGGTCTCGCGTACTTGCTCGTCGGGAACGTGATCGACAAGCCGTCGGCGTTCTGGCTCCACTTCATCGGCGGCCTGTTGATAGGCGGCGTGCTCGTCCATTGGTTCAGGACGAGTGACGGAGATTTCGCCGTCCTCGCGATCTTCGCTCTCCTCTACGTGCTCGTCGCGTTCTGGACAAAGCGGTCGAGCTGGGCGGTGCTCGGGACGATCGGGTTCGTCGCCGTGACCGACCATTACCTCGGCGGTGTCGGGCATACCGGGCTTCCCGGCGCCTTCCTCGGCGTGAGCGGCGGCGAAACGTGCACCGCTCTGCCGGGCAGCATGCCGATCTGCCACAGCACGGGATTCAACGCACCGTGGTCGCCCGCGCTCGCCTACGGCCTCCTCGGCTTCTGGCTCGTCGGGCTCGGGATCCTCGGGATGCGGAAGTGGGGCCCGACGCACACGGCGGTCGTCGTCGCGACGCCTGCGCCGGTCGCTCCGCCAGCAGCTGCCGCAGCTACCGCCGCGCCGGTCCTCGAAGACCCGCCCGCCGAATAGTCCTCGTTACCATCGCGGTATGGATAGGTGGCGCACCCGGCCATGAATCGTGGCGTCCGGCCTGCGAGCGCGCGTCGCTCTGCGTCGTCCTCAGTCGCGCCGATAGCGGACTGCTATCGGCGCTCCTTGCGTCCTAGCAGCGCTCGGCGCTCGCAACCCAGCCATCCACGCTCATGACCGAGCGCACCACCAAGCCGCTCAGGATCGGCGTCCTCGCCGTGCAGGGGAACTTCCGCGAGCACGCAGCAGTGCTGCGACGTCTCGGCGCCGATCCGGTCGAAGTGCGGCTCCCCGAGCAGCTCGAGGGGCTCGACGGTCTCGTCATCCCGGGCGGCGAGTCGACGGCGATGTCTCGTCTCATGGGGCTCTACGGCCTCGACGAGGCGGTCCGCCAATTCGAGGCGCCGATCTTCGGTACGTGCGCCGGGATGATCGTGCTCGACCGCGACCACCTCGCCGTCGGCGACTACCGCACCGAGCGCAATGCGTTCGGCCGCCAGGTGCACAGCTTCGAGGCCGACCTCGACATCGGCGACGGCGACGAGCCGCTCCGCGCCGTCTTCATCCGCGCGCCGTGGCTCGAGGATCCGGGCCCGGGGGTCGACGTGCTCGCAGAGGTCGACGGTCACGCCGTGCTCGCGCGCGAGGGGCGCCTCCTTGTCGCGGCGTTCCATCCGGAGTTGACGGACGATTCCCGTGTCCACGAGCGATTCCTGAACATCGTGAGAGAGGAGAGCCCAACCAGTGTCCGGGCATAGCAAGTGGTCGTCGATCAAGCACAAGAAGGGCGCCGCAGACGCGAAGCGCGGCCAGCTCTTCTCGAAGTTGACGCGCGCGATCATCGTCGCAGCTCGCGACGGCGGGCCGGACCCGGGCGGCAACCTCGCGCTGCAGAACGCCGTCGAGAAAGCGCGCGCCGCGTCGATGCCGAAGGACAACATCGACCGCGCGATCGCGAAGGGCGCAGGGACCGACGCCGACGCAGCCGCGTACGAGACGATCGTTTACGAGGGCTACGGCCCCGCCGGTGTCGCAGTGATCGTCGAGGCCCTGACGGACAACCGCAACCGCACCGCGGCCGAGGTGCGCCACATCTTCGACAAGAGCGGCGGCAATCTCGGCACGTCCGGCGCGGTCGCGTGGCTGTTCGAGCGGCGCGGGGTCATTCTCGTACCGGCCGACGGCGTCGACGAGGATGAGCTCACGCTCGCGGCGGCGGAGGGTGGGGCGGACGACGTCTCGCTCGACGGCTCCTCCTTCGAGGTGCTTTGCGCCGCGGAGGAGCTCGCCGCGGTGCGCGGGGCGATGGACGCCGCCGGCTTCCCCATCGAGTCGGCCGAGCTGACGATGCTGCCGAAGACGACGGTCGCCGTCGAGGACGAGAGCGAGGCGAAGAAGATCCTCCGGCTGATGGACCAGCTCGAAGAGAACGACGACGTCCAGGACGTGTACGCGAACTTCGACATCCCCGAGCGCGTGCTCGAGCTCGTCGCCGGCTGAGTCCTGCGCCGGCGGCGGACCCGCTCGTCCCTGCAAGAATCACTAGGCAAATCAGACAAGGGGGACAAGAGTGAGGTTCAGGATTCTTTTTGGTGCGGCCATGCTCGTGGCGTCGTTCGGTATCGCGGGCATCGCGAGCGCGTCGCCCACAGCTTCGCCGTACACGTGTACAGCCGGTTCTATCCCGTCGGGGACCTACGCCAGCATCACGGTGACGGGCTTTTGCGACGTGGTTCCCGATGCCGTGATCAACGTCATCGGCAACATCGACGTCGCCCCCGGTGCGGTGTTCGACGCGCAGAGCGCGCCGTCGACGATCACCGTCGGTCACAACGTCACCGCCGGTGCAGGCTCGATTCTCGGCCTTGGCTGCCAAGCATGGGGTTACGTCCCTCACGCGGCGCACCCGTGCGCCATCGAGGAGGACGGCCATTCCGTCATCACGATCAACGGGAACGTCACAGCGACCAACGCCGACACCGTTCTGTTGAACGGGATCACGGTCGGTGGCAACGTCACGCTGACCGGAGGCGGTGGCGACATTCCGTGGGCGCTGAAGAACAACACCGTCGGCGGCAACTTCTCCGCCAGCGACATCACGCCCGAGTGGTTTGGAGCGCTGTTCAACCAGATCGGGGGCAACCTCAACCTGATGAACATCACGGCGACCGATCCGGAGGACAACGGCCAGGCAGCCGTGAGCGTCGTCGTCAATACGATCGGGCGGAACCTCAATTGCGAGAACCTCGGCCCGCGTCTGACCGGCGGAGGCATTCCCAACGAGTACAACATCGTCGGTCACAAGACGACCGGCCAGTGCGTCGGCCTCAAGAGCGACGGCACTCCCTAGCGGACGCCGTTCGTAGTGCATCTGCCTGCCCCCGCGATCGCGCGCGGGCGGCAGGCGGATGCTTTCGTCCGACCTCGTCCCTAACCTCTGTTCGTGAAAGTAGTCGGCATCGACCCGGGGACGGCTGCGTGCGGGTACGGAATAGTCCAAGAAAGCGGAGGGCGCCTCAGGGGCATTGCCCACGGCTGCTGGTCGACACCCGCCGGCGAGGATCTGGCGCTCCGTCTGAAGACGATCTACGACGGGGTGGCCGCCCTCATCGCGGAGCACGCGCCGGATGCGGTGGCAATCGAGGAGTCGTACGTCGGCGCAGACGCCCGCATCGCGCTCTCCGTCGGGCAAGCGCGCGGCGCCGTGCTCGTCGCGGCCGCCAACGCGGGAATCGCCTGTCGTGAGTACGCGCCTGCCCGGGTCAAGCAGGCGGTGTGCGGGCACGGGCGCGCCGAGAAGGCGCAGATCCAGCGGATGGTGAAGATGATCCTCGGCCTCTCCGAGATCCCGACGCCGAATCACGCAGCCGACGCGCTCGCCGTCGCGATCTGCCACGCGCTGTCGCCTCCGCTCCTGCAGATGGCGGCGGCAGGATGATCGCGCGCCACGCGTTGATGGGAGCCGCGCTGTGATCGCGCGTCACGCGTTAATGGGAGCCGCGCTGTGATCGCGCGCCACGCGTTGATGGGAGCCGCGCTGTGATCGCGCGGCTCCGCGGCAAGCCCGTCGCGAACACGCCGGAGGGGCTCATCCTCGACGTCGGCGGCGTCGGCTACCTCGTCCACGCGACCCCCGCCGCGGTGCGGAAGGGCAACGCAGCCGACGAGATCACCGTCGACACATACCTCCACGTGCGCGAGGACGCGATGCAGCTCTACGGCTTCGCCGACCGCGAGGAGCGCGAGCTCTTCGTCCAGCTCCTCTCGGTGAGCGGCGTCGGGCCGAAGGTCGCGCTCGCGATCGTCTCCGGGTCGCCGGTGGCCGAGCTGCGCCGCGCGATCGTCCGTGAGGATTCCGCCCGTTTCCAGGCAATTCCCGGAGTCGGGAAGAAAACGGCCGAGCGCATCGTGCTCGACCTCAAAGACAAGCTCGGCGATCCCGCATTCGCACCGGCGACCGAGTCGGGCGACTCGCACGTCGTCGCCCGCGACGCGCTCGTCGAGCTGGGGTGGTCGCTCCTCGACGCCGAGCGGGCGCTTGCCGACGTCGACGACGACCTCCCGCCGGAGGAACGCGTCCGCGTCGCGTTGAAGAGAGCCGCATGACGACACAGTTCCTGACCCCCGAGATCCGCGAGGACGAAGAGGAGCTCGAGCGCAGCCTCCGCCCGCGCCGGCTCGACGAGTTCGTCGGCCAGGAGCGCGTCAAGGAACAGCTCGCCGTGGCGCTCGACGCGGCAAAGGGGAGAGGCGAGGCGCTCGACCACGTCCTCCTCGTCGGCCCGCCGGGCCTCGGCAAGACGAGCCTCGCGCACATCATTCGCGAGGAGCTCGGCGTCGGCATCCGCTCGGTCGCCGGCCCCGCGCTCGAGCGCAAGGACATCGCCGCGATCCTCACAGCCGTCGAGGCGCGCGACGTCCTCTTCGTCGACGAGATCCACCGCCTCGGCCGCGCCGCGGAGGAGATCCTCTACCCGGCGCTCGAGGACTTCCGGCTCGACATCGTCATGGGGCAAGGGACGGCGGCGCGCACGCTCACCATCGACCTCCCGCCCTTCACGCTCGTCGGCGCGACGACCCGCACGGGGCTGCTCACCTCACCGCTCCGCGACCGGTTCGGGATGACGTTCCGGCTCGACTACTACGCGCCCGGCGAACTCGCCGCGATTGTCGCGCGGTCGGCCAGGATCCTCGGCGTCGAGATCGCGGCCGACGCAGCCGAGGAGATCGCCGCTCGCTCGCGCGGCACGCCTCGCGTGGCGAATCGCATCCTCCGCCGCGTGCGCGACGTCGCCGAGGTGCGCCACGAAGGTGCGATCACGACGGCCATCGCGCGCGAGGCGCTCGACCTGATGGAAGTGGACGAGGCGGGGCTCGAGCGGCTCGACCGCGACCTGCTCCGCGCGATCGTCGAGAAGTACGCCGGCGGCCCGGTCGGCGTCAACACGCTCGCCGCGTCCCTCGGCGAGGAGCCCGACACGATCGAGTACGTCTACGAGCCGTACCTCCTCCAGCTCGGCTTCATCGCGCGCACGCCGCGCGGCAGGACGATCACTGCGCTCGGCCGCGCCCACGTCGGCGCCGCTGGGGAGCCGACCGACGAACGGCTCTTCTGATGCCGGAGCTCTGGACACCCGTTCCGCACCTGCCGAACGACGAGTTCGTCGCGCGGCTGCTCAAGGCGATCGGGAACTTCGCCGAGGCGACCGGGGTCGAGAGGCCGCTTGTCGAGGTCGAGCTCACCGACACGTCCCGCTTCGTCCTCGATCACGTCGATCCCGAGCCGGGTTTCGGGATGGTGACGCTCTACCTCGCCGACCCGCGCGACGACGCGCCCGATGCGCTCATCGTCCCGCTCGGTTCCATCCGCCGGCTCGAGCTCCGAAGCGCGCCCGAGAAGGGCGAGAGTTTCGGCTTCACCGTCCCGCCGGCCGCGTAGACGATCCACGGCGCAACGAGCATCGCCATCACGTCGAACCAGACGTAGCCGCTCGCCGCGCCACTGGGCGGATTCCCGTCGGGAATGCCGAGCCCGGGGAGCGTCGTCGCCCAGCGCCACGTCCCGATCGACGTCCCGTAGAGCTCGAGCGCCGCGACGACGAGGAAGACACCGGCGTATGGCGCGCGCCAGCGCGAGCGCCAGAGGAAGACGAGGAGCAGCGGCACTCCGATCGCGCCGGCGACGTCGAGATGCGGCAGCACGGTCAGCCCGGCGATTCCCCATGCGGCGGCACCGGCGGCCGCGATCCAGACGAGCGGCCGCTTCGGCAGCGCTCCCGCGAGCGCGAGCCCGCTCAGGTAGACGAGACCGTGCGCCGGCGGGATGAAGAGCGGCAAGTTGTGCAGGCGGTAGTGGTAGACGCCCCAGACGAGAGAGCCGGTCACTTCGCCGACCGTCGCGAAGAGGACGACGCCGAGCGCCTGCGCTCGTGCGAGCGGCGCGAGCGGCTTCAGCGCCGCTGCGAGGACGGCGAAGGTAAGGACTCCCAGGCCGATCTGGACGCCGTGGCCGACCTGCGTGTCGACCGCCAGGAGCGCTGCGAGGTACGCCGGCAGCGCGACCGCGTACCAATGAGGAGTCACCGCTTGTACTGGAGCTCGTGCCAGCTCGGCGTGGGGAGGAGCTCGAGAAGCGCGCGCCCACCGTTCGTGTCGGCGTACGTGAAGTCCCGGCTCTCGTCGTCCCAGTCGACTTCGAGGAGACCCTCCTTGACGCGGTGGTCGAGCCACGCCCCGCGGAAAACGAGCTTCTTCAGCCAGTAGACGAGCGACTCACCGCGCACGAGCGCGAGCGAGTCCCAGCGCTCGACCAGGTACCGGCCGAGGGCGCTGCGGGGCTCCGCGATCGCGTCTCGCTCGACGAGCTCGACGAGATCCGCCGTCTCGTCGGCGTCGAGCTCCGGCGACGGGACCAAGCCGAGCCGGACGGCCGCCGCGGTGACGCGCTCCTCGAAATCGGCGGCGCTGAAGGAGAAGCGGTAGCCGAGGAACTCGACGATGTAGTCGTCGCCTGAGTGGTAGTTGCCGGCCGCCTCCACGCTCTCAGCGTACCCTCGTGTCATGCGCAGATTCCGCTATCCGCTCGCGCTCGTCGTCGTGCTCGGCCTCGTCGCGCTGACGGCCTGGTTCATGGCTTGGCCGTTCGAGAAGGCGCTCACGCTGGCGCCCGTAATCGTGTTCGGCGCAGCGGCGCTCATCGGGCTTCTTCTCCTGTGGGGGAAGGTTGCGCTGAGCCAGTTGCGCGAGTCGCGCCACCCGCGCCGCGTTCTCGCGTACTGGGTGATCGGGATCGCGCTCCTCGTCGTGCTCACCGCGCTAGGCGTCAAGCTCCCGAGCGAGGGCAGCTAGCAGGCGGTCGACGTCGTCGCGGGTGGTGTACGCGGCGATCGAGATGCGGAGAAGGTCGTGGTTCGGCCCGGCGACCGGGATCTCGACGCGGTGGTTGACGAAGAGCCTGTCCCGGAGTCCCTCGTCAGGGCGGCGCAGCCGGACGCTCGCCATTTGGCCGAGCATCTCCTCCGGCGCGAGCGCCTGCGAGCCGACGAGCTCGCACAGCTGTGCGCGGGCCTCGCGCGTGAAGGCGCGGCAGCGCTCGCTGATCGCGTCCCAGTCGCGCTCTGCCTGATAGCGGATCGCATCTGCGACGGCGAGGAACGCGGCGGGGTCACGCGTGCCCTGCATCTCGACCCGCTCCTGGAACGTAGTCCCCTCGGCGTAGCCCCAGCTCACGATCGCGGCGTCCACTCGCTCCTGGTGCTCGGGGCGGACGTGGAGAAAGCCGGCGCCTTTTGGCGCGAGCAGCCATTTGTGCGCGTTCCCCGAGTAGAAGTCGGCGCCGAGCGCTTCGACGTCGAGCGGCACGTGCGCGGGTGCGTGTGCGCCGTCGACGATCGTGACGCACCCGAGCTCGCGTGCGCGAGCGACGATCTCGTCCACCGGGAGGACGAGCGCGGTCGCCGACGTGATGTGGCTCACGTAGACGACCCGCGTCCGCTCGGAGGCGTGCGCGAAAAGCGCATCGACGAGCTCGGCTGCGCTCGCGAGCGGGAGGGGAATCGGCGCGCGCACGTATTCGGCGCCGGTGCGGCGACAGAGCCATTCCCACGCGAGGTCGCACGCGCCGTACTCGAGGTCGGTCGTGAGGATCTCGTCGCCGGGGCGGAGATCGAGCGAGCCGGCGGCGAGGTTGACGCCGGTCGTCGCGTTCGTGACGAATGCGAGGTCTGACGGCGACGCGTTGAGGTAGCGCGCGAGCTCTGCGCGCGCGGCGCCGAGGAGGGCCGGGAGCCGGCGGTCGAGGAAGTCGATCGGTTCCCACTCGAGGTCGCGCTGGTACGCCTGGTAGCGCTCGAACACCGGGCGCGGGCACGCGCCGAACGAGCCGTGGTTGAGGAACGCGACGGAAGGGTCGAGGAGAAAGTCGCGGCGGAGCTCTTCTGCGGGCGGTGCGGGCATGCGACACGTTTTTACTCCATCCCAAGCCCCCACCCACCCAAAGGGGAACGTTCGGAGCGTGCCGCTCCAAACGTGTCGCGGGTGTGCCAACTTCGTGCCAGTAGCGCAGCAATGCGGTATTCCGGCTCGGAGAGCGCCGATTCCGTCCGCACCTCTCCGTAGCGTGATCGGGCGATGCAAGACGGCACCTGGATACTCGCGGACTGCCCTCCTGGCGCTCAGGCGGAGCTCGCGCACGCGCTTGGCGTCTCCGCGGTCACGGCCGCGGTCCTCGCCCGCCGAGGGCACACCGATCCCGCCGAAGCGCGTCGGTTTCTCGAGGGGGAGCAGCCGCCGCACGACCCGTTCCTCCTCGGCGACATGGAGGTGGCGTGCGAGCGCATCCGCTCAGCGATCGCGGCCGGCAAGCGCATCTGCGTCCACGGCGACTACGACGTCGACGGAATCGCCGCGACGGCGCTGGCCGTCCTGTTATTGCGTGAGCTCGGCGCCGACGTCGATTGGCACCTCCCGAGCCGGTTCGACGAGGGGTACGGCGTCAGCCGCGCCACGCTCGCACGGCTTGCCGACGAGGGCTGTGGCTTGGTTCTCACCGTCGACTGCGGCATCACAGCCGCTGCCGAAGTGGCCGAAGCCGCTGCGCGCGGGCTCGACGTGATCGTGACCGACCATCACCGGCCCGGCGAGATGCTCCCGCAGTGCCCGATCGTCGCCACGCGGCCGTCGGACTATCCGTTCCCGGAGCTCTGCGGAACGGGCGTCGTGTACAAGCTTGGCCAGGCGCTCTTCGGCGTCGACTCCGAGATCCCGAAGCGGCATCTCGACCTCGTCGCCCTCGCGACGATCGCCGACGTCGTGCCGCTCGTCGATGAGAACCGCTCCTTCGCGATCGCCGGTCTCCGCGCCCTCTCACGCACGGCGAAGCCAGGGCTACGGGCCCTGATGCGCGCCGCCGGGGTCGATCCCGCGAATCTCGACGCCGGCGCGGTCGGATTCCGGCTCGCGCCGCGTCTCAACGCGGCCGGTCGCCTCGGACATCCTCGCGAGGCGCTCGAGCTCCTCCTCACCTCCGACGAGAACGACGCGCGCCGGCTCGCCGACTCGCTCGAGGAGCTGAACAAGGAACGCCAGGCCGTCGAGGGGCGCATCCTCCGCGAGGGGATCGCGCAAGTGGAGAGCTGGCCGCCCGAACAGCGCGCCCGCCGCGCGTACGCCGTCGCCGGCGCCGACTGGCACGAAGGCGTGATCGGGATCGTCGCCTCGCGCCTCGTCGAGCGCTACAACCGCCCGGTCGTGCTCATCGCGGGCAGCGGAGACGACCGTGACTGGAAAGGCTCCGGCCGCTCGATCCCCGCGTTCGACCTCCACGGCGCGCTTGGGGCTTGCTCGGATCTCCTCGGCCGCTGGGGCGGCCATCGCGCCGCTGCCGGGCTGTCGATCGATCCCGAGAACGTCGACGCCTTCGCGGCGGCCTTCGCGCGGCACGCTGAGGGGGCGCTCGAGGATTCCGACCTCGAACCCGTCACGCGCATCGACGCGATCGTCGGCCGCGACGAGCCGCTCTCGCTCGACCTCTGCGCCGAGCTCGCCCGGCTCGCACCGTTCGGGCTCGGCAACCCCGCGCCGACTCTCCTCGCAGCGGGTGTCGGAGTCGCGGAGCTTGCGACGGTCGGCGACGGCAAGCACCTCCGCTTTCGCATTCGCCGCTCCGGCCGCGACGGCGGCAGCGCCATCGCCTTCGGCCAGGGCTCGAGGCTCGAATCGTTCCGGCCCGACGACTTCTACGACGTCGCGTTCCGGCTCGAGGAGAACCGCTGGAACGGGACGAGCTCGCCACAACTCGTCGTCCGGCGCGTCTTCCCGACCACCGCGCGCTACCTCGAGCTGCGTGAGTGGCTCGCAGGCGAATGGCGGAAGGAGGCCGCTGCGCGTGACGCTCTCGCCGCCGCGATCTTCGCCGAGCTCGGGCTCGAGGATGGCGCCCGACGCGATCTGCTCGAGTCCGCGCAGTTCCGAGCGCTGCTCGCGACCGAGCCGCCGCTCGCCCGCGCCGCGTGATCCGCGTCGCGCGCGAGGACGACTGGCCCGAGATCCCCGAAGTCCACCGCATCGCGTTCGGCGCGGAAGGAGACGACGTCGCGCGGATCGCGCAGGAGCTCCACGATCGCCCCGACCTCACCGAGCCCGACCTCTCCTTCGTCGCGGAGGAGAACGGCCGCGTCGTGGGGCACGTCATGAACACGTGGAGCGACATCGAGGGCTCAGACGCGCGGGTCCTCCAGTTCTCGCCGCTCGGAGTGCTACCCGAGTACCAGCGGCGCGGGCACGGGTCGGCCCTCGTCCGTGCCTCGCTCGACGCCGTCCACGCGCGCGGCGAGCCGGTGCTCGTTCTCGAGGGCAACCCGAAGTTCTACGGCCGCTTCGGCTTCGTCCGCGCCGACGAGGTCGGCCTTCTACCGCCACCCGAGTGCCACTGGGACTGGGCGTTCCAGGTCGCGATCCTCGACCCGCACACAGAGCTGCCACGGGGGAGGGTCGTCTACTCGGAGCCGTTCAGGCATTGAGCAAGCGCCGCAGCGAGCTTCTGCATTGCGCGGCGGTGGCGAATCCGGCGGAATGTGGTCATGGCAACCGTCACTTCGTTCCTGTAACGGCCGTTCCTTCAGCAAAGGTTCGCGCCGGAAATGCCTGAGTACACTGAAAAAGTGACAGCCGTCGATACGGGTGAGAGGCACGAGGAGCTCCTCGAGAGCCTCCTTGCCCAGCTCACGGCGCAACGCGGCGACGAAGGGGTCGAGCTGGTCACGCGCGCATTCCGCTTCGCCGCCGCCGCGCACGAGGGCCAGCAACGCCGCTCCGGCGAGCCGTTCATCACGCACCCGGTCGGCGTCGCGATGATCTGCGTGGAGCTGCGTCTCGACGCGGAGACGATCGCCGCCGCGCTCCTCCACGACGTCGTCGAGGACACCGGCATCGACATTGAGACGATCCGCACCGAGTTCGGCGCCGACATCGCAGCGCTCGTCGACGGTGTCACGAAGCTCACGCGCGTGCAGTTCCAGACGCGCGAGCAGGCGGAGGCCGAGAACTACCGCAAGATGGTCGTCGCGATGGCCGAGGACGTCCGGGTCATCCTCATCAAGCTCGCCGACCGCCTCCACAACCTCCGCACGATCGAGTACCTCGGCAAGCAGAAGCAGGTCCAGAAGTCGAAGGAGGCGCTCGAGGTGTACGCGCCGCTCGCGCACCGGCTCGGCATCCACGCCCTCAAGTGGGAGCTCGAGGACCTCTCGTTCCAGACGCTCCACCCGCGCAAGTACTCCGAGATCACGACGATGGTCGCCGAGCGCCGCGCCGACCGCGAGGGACACGTCGCCGAGGCCGCCGACGTTCTCCGCCGCGAGCTCGAAAAGGTCGACATCCCCGTCGAGATCTCCGGCCGCGCGAAGCACTTCTATTCGATCTACGACAAGATGACCCGCAAGGGCCGCGAGTTCAACGAGATCTACGACCTCACCGCGATGCGCGTCATCGTCGAGCGCGACGGGGAGGAGGGGACGCGCGACTGCTACGGGGCGCTCGGCCTCATCCACTCGCTCTGGAAGCCGATGCCCGGCCGCTTCAAGGACTACATCGCGATGCCGAAGTTCAACGGCTACCGCTCCCTCCACACGACTGTCATCGGGCCGGAGGGGCGGCCGCTCGAGATCCAGGTGCGCACCCGCGAGATGCACGAGACCGCCGACCTCGGCGTCGCCGCGCACTGGGCCTACGCGGGGGACGGGCGTCGTTCGACGAAGCGCGCCGCCGAGGAGTGGAACGCGTGGGTTCGGTCGCTCATGGACATTCACGCCGACGAGTCCGACACGACGGAGTTCGTCAAGAGCTTCCGCACCGACCTCTTCGACGAGGAAGTCTTCGTGTTCACGCCGAAGGGCGAGGTGAAGACGCTCCCGGCCGGGTCGACGCCGATCGACTTCGCGTACGCCGTCCACACGGACGTCGGCCACCGCACGGTTGGCGCGAAGGTCAACGGCCGGATCGTGCCCCTCCACTACCACCTGAAAAGCGGCGACCGGGTCGAGATCCTCACCGGCAAGTCCGCCGCACGCGGGCCGTCGCGCGACTGGATGTCGATCGCCGCGTCGTCACGTGCGCGCAACCGGATTCGCCAGTTCTTCTCGCGCGAGCAGAAGGAAGATCTCGAGGCCAAGGGGCGCGAGCTGCTCGAGCATGCGCTCAAGCAGCACAGCCTCCCGTACAAGAAGCTCGCCGGCTCTGCGGTGCTTGCCGGCGTGATTCGCGAGTCGGGGTACAAGAAAGCCGAGGACTTCTACATCGCACTCGGCTCCGGGAAGCTGCTCGCGTCGAAGATCGTCGAGAAGGTTCTCGAGCAGCTGAAGGTGAGCGAGGTCGCGCAGGAGACCGTCACGGTGAAAAAGCCGCGCGCGCGCGAGACGGCCGGCAGCGACACGTACGGCATCAACGTGATCGGCGTCGACGACGTCCTCGTCCGGCTCGCCAAGTGCTGCACGCCGGTGCCGGGGGACGACATCGTCGGCTACATCTCGCTCGGCAAGGGGATCACGATCCACCGCGGCGACTGCCCGAACGTCCGCGCGCTTCGCCGCAACCCCGAGCGGTTCACGGCGGTCGAGTGGGAGGGAGGCGGCTCGCAGAGCTTCCGCGTCCAGATCGCGCTCGACTCGTGGGATCGCCCGCGCCTCCTCGAGGACGTCGCGCGGACGTTCGCCGAGCACGGCGCGAACATCGTCGCCTACGGCGGCACGGTCGAGGACGACATGGCGCGCAACTGGTACACGGCCGAGATCGGCGACGTGAAGGCGCTGCGCGGTCTCCTCACGGCGCTGCGTAACGTCGACGGAGTGTTCGACGCCAGGCGCATGACGCCCAGCTAGCGCTCTAGGGCTCCCACTCCTCGCCGCTCGTGTCCCAGCCGACGAGGCAGAGGTCCGCGATCTCGACGGCGAGCGACTCGAGCTCGGCGACGTCGACGTCGCCGTCCGCCGCGAGCTCCGCGACGCGCGTGTCGCGCCAGACGACGGGAACGGTGGTCCGCCGCGCCGGTTCCGCTGTGCCCGCCTGCGGGCCGAGCACGAGGTCGTCTCCTTCGACGAAGTAGACGCCGGCCCACGAGCAGCCGTCCCGGGCGGCTAGCTCGGCAACCGTGGCGCGGAGCTGGTCGTCGGCGTCATGCATCGAACGGCGCGCGGTAGTCGTCCGGGATCGGGATCGGCCTGCGGGCGTCGGGGTCGATGAAGACGAGCGTCTGATGCGCCGTCACGAGCAGTGTCCCTTCGGGGACTTTGAACGCGGCGAGCTCGAAGGTCATGCTCGTCCGGCCGAACCGCGCGACGCGGACGTGGATGTCGATCTCGTCATCCCAGCGCGCCGGTGCGAAGTACTCGACGTCGTTCGCGCGCATGACGAACTCGCCAACGCCTTCACGGTGGAGCAGCCCGAGCGACCGCAGATACTCCCCGCGCGCGAGATCGAAGTAGGGGTTGTAGCGCCCGTAATAGACGACGCCCTGCGCGTCGGTGTCCGAGAAGCCGACCCGCGTCCGGGTCGAGAACGCGTACTGCTCGCTCACGCGCGGATCACCGCGATCACCTCGTCGCGCTTCTCCTCCATGAGCTTTTCCGACGTCGCCTCGAGGTTGAGGCGCAGGAGCGGCTCGGTGTTCGAGGGGCGCACGTTGAAGTGCCAGTCGCCCGCATCGACGGACAGCCCGTCGAGGTGCGAGACCGTCCCTTCGCTCCCGTAACGCTCCTTCAGCTCCTGCAGCTTGAGCGGCACGTCGGCCACGGGGGTGTTGATCTCGCCGGTGATGAAGTAGCGCTCGCGGAGCGGCGCGAGGATCTCCGAGAGCTTCTGGCCCCGCCGCGAGATGAGCTCGAGCATGAGGAGGAACGGGACGACGCCGGAGTCGGCCTGGCTGAAGTCGCGAAAGTAGTAGTGGCCCGACACCTCGCCGGCGAATGCGGCGTCGTCCTTGCGCATCCGCGCCTTGATGAACGCGTGGCCGACGCGGTTGATCAGCGCCGTGCCGCCGGCCGCCTCGATCGTGTCGGGGACGGCGTGGCTCGCGCGCACGTCGTAGATGATCTTCGCTCCCGGCTCGCGGGCGAGGAAGATCTCGGCGAAAAGCGCGGTGACGAAGTCGCCGGGCACGAACTCGCCGGTGTCGTCGACGAAGAAGCAGCGGTCGGCGTCGCCGTCGAACGCGACGCCGAGGTCGGCCCCCTGTTCGAGAGTCTTGCCGACGATGAACTCGCGGTTCTCGGGGAGGAGCGGGTTCGGCTCGTGGTTCGGGAACGATCCGTCCGGCTCGAAGTAGCAGCGCACGGCCTCGATCGGGAGCCGCTCGAGGACGCGCGGGAGCATCGTCCCCGCCATCCCGTTTGCGGCGTCGATCACGACCTTGAGCGGCTTGATCGCGGCGACATCGACGAAGGAGAGGACGCGGTCGACGTAGGCGGGCCAAATGTCGTGCTGCTCGATCGAGCCCGCAGGCGACGCCTGTGACACGTCGTTGCTTGCGGCTGCGCGGTCGCGGACGTCGAGGAGGCCGGAGTCGCCGCCGACGGGGAGAGCGCCGCGCCGCACGATCTTCATCCCCGTGTACTCCTTGGGGTTGTGCGAGGCGGTGACCATGATCCCGCCCTCTAGCCCGAGCGAGCCGACCGCGTAATAGACCATCTCGGTGCCGACTAGCCCGATGTCGAGAACGTCCGCGCCGGCGGACGCCGCACCGCGCATGACCGCCTCTTGCATCGTCGGCGAGGACAGCCGCATGTCGCGGCCGACGGCGATCTTCCGCGGCTCGAACTGCTCGACGTAGGCGCGGCCGATCGCTTCTGCACCGGCTTCGTCGAGGTCGTCGGGGTAGATCCCGCGGACGTCGTATGCCTTGAAAACCTTCGGGTCGAGCACGGTCGGATGCTATGCGCGACCGAGGAGCACGTCCCCGATCAACCGCGTCGAGGCGGCGTCGGGCGATTCGCTGATCACCGTCGCCGGCCGGTCGAAGCGCGCGAGCGCGTCCCGCAGCGGCTCGGCGCGGAGCGTTCCCTCGCCGTACGGCAGATGCTTCGTCTCGTTGCGGTTCGCGAACTGGATGTCGCTGAAGTGGATGTGGAAGGGCGCGCCCGGCTCGAGCACCGCGTCGGCCGCGGCGAGCGCCTCGGCGAAGCGGTCCGCCTCGAGGAACTCGCCGTCGCTCGTCGCGTGCATGTGCGCGAAGTCGAGGACGGGACGCACGAAGTCGACGGCGCCGGCGATCGCGACGACGTCGGCGACCGTCCCGAGGTCGCGGACGCGGCCCATCACCTCGACGCCGAACGGGACGAGCCGGTCTTTCGCCTCGAGCCGTTCGCGCAGGTCTCCGAGCTGGTCGACGACGTCCGCTATCGCGTGTTCGCGCTCGCGGCCGAGGAGGAAGCCGGGGTGGAAGACGATCAGCTGCGCGCCACACGCCTTCGCGAGCCCGGCGGTGTGGTCGAGCATGCCGAGCGCCATCTTGAACTTCTTGCCGCGGTCGGCGTGTCCCATGAAGGCCGCGAGCGGGGCGTGGACGGAGAGCGCGACGTCGGCCGCAGCCGCCGCTTCCCCAAGGAGCGGCGCGGTGTCGTAGTCGAGCCAGAAGCCGCCGACGAAGCCGAACTCGCACGCGCGGTAGCCCTCGGCGACGAGCGCGGCGAACGTCGCGTCGAAACTGTCGGCCCTCGGGAGATCGGCCGGGCCGAAGCGGATCTCGCCCACGCGCGCAGCTTATGAGAGTGTGGCTCCTCTACTCCGTCCCTAACCCCCACCCGCCCACGGGGAGAAAAGGATGCGCCTGGAATCGTGACGCCAGGCGCGCAACTTCGTCCCAAAGCTCCGCGGCGCGGAGCCGGATCCGCAGCCGCCAGCGCGTCGTCCGACCCTGTTTCTACTTTGTGGGCATGCCCAAGCACCCGTCACGCCTCGACCTTCTCGAGCTCGACATCGACCTCCGCCTCACCGACCTCTGGCGCGAAGCCATCGACGTGAGCGAGTGGAACCTCGACGTTGTCGCGGCATTCCTCCGCGCGGCGTACGGCAAGGGTTACTGCGACGCGCTTACCGAGGACGCGCCGGGCTCGCTGTGCCACGAGCACGGGTACCGCATCCCGGATCGCGAGCCCGCGAACCGCGCGGCCGAGCACCACAAGCGCGCGGCGTAGCTTCCCGGGTCGCCTACCGCTCCTCCGTCCCGCGCGCCGGGCTACGATGCATGCGTGGGAGCCAGTCCTGCGCGGCTCGTAATCGCCCTGTCGGTAGCGGCAGCACTCGCGATCTTCGTCCTCTACACGGCGATCGCGGGCGCCGGCGTTGCCCAGTTGACGCCGAGCACAATCGCCAAAGCCAACGGGCACGTCCTCCTCGTCGGCAAGGTCGTCGGCCCCATCGAGCAGACAGGCGGGGCGCTCCGCTTCACCGTCAAGGACATCGGCGACAACAAGCCGGGACGCGTCGCGGTCGACTACCGCGGAAGCGTGCCCGATCTCTTCAAGACGGGACGTGAGATCTCCGTCGGAGGCGTCATGAGCCACGGTCGCTTCGTAGCGACGCCCGGGTCGCTGATCACGAAGTGCCCGAGCCGCTACGCGCCGGCGAAGTCCTCGAACACGTAATGGCTCCACTCGGGCGCGCAGCGCTCCTCCTCGCGTTCGGACTCCTTGCGTACGCGCTCCTCGCGGGCTCGTACGCCGCCGGGCGCAAGCGCCGCCGGCTCGCGCTCTCCGCGCAGAACGCCCTCATCGCCGCATTCCCGGCCACGCTCATCGCGTCGGTCATCCTCCTGGTCGCGCTTGGCCGGCACGACTTCACGTTCACGTACGTCGCCGAGCACACGAGCCACGACTTGCCGCTCGGCTACACGCTCTCCGGGTTCTGGGGCGGCCAGGAAGGATCGCTCCTCCTCTGGCTCGTCATCCTCACCGGTTACGCCGCGCTCGCCGTCTGGCTCAATCGCGGCTCGCGCGAGCTCATGGCGTGGACGGTGCCGGTCTTCGGGGTCATCGCCGCCTTCTTCGGGTTCATGCTCTGCTTCGTCTCGAGCCCGTTCCACCAACAGCCCGCGCCTCTCGACGGCGCCGGGATGGTGCCGAGCCTCCAGAACCCGTACATGCTCGCGCACCCGCCGATGCTCTACCTCGGTTACGTCGGGCTCGCGGTTCCATTCGCGTTCGCGATGGGCGCGCTTCTCTCCGGCCGCACCGACGAGCGCTGGATCGTCGCCACCCGCCGCTGGACGCTCGCCGCGTGGACGTTCCTCGGCGTCGGCCAGCTCCTCGGCTCCCACTGGGCGTACACCGAGATCGGCTGGGGCGGCTACTACGCGTGGGATCCGGTCGAGAACGCCGCGCTCATGCCATGGCTCGCGGCGACCGCGTTCCTCCACTCCGTGATGATTCAGGAGAAGCGCGGGATGCTGAAGGTCTGGAACGTCATCCTCGTCGCGCTCTCGTTCAACCTCTCGATCTTCGGCACGTTCCTCACGCGCTCGGGGGTCATCAACTCGGTGCACTCCTTCTCGCGGAGCCCCATCGGCGCCTGGATCTTGGGCTTCCTCATCTTTGTCGTCGCCTCCTCCGTCGCTCTGATCTACGTGCGCCTCCCGCTGCTGCGGACGAAGACGCGACTCGAATCGCTCGTCTCGCGGGAGGCGACGTTCCTCTACAACAACCTCCTGCTCGTCGCGCTCGCCCTCACGATTCTCTGGGGTGTCCTCTACCCGGTCCTCTCCGAGGCAGTCGGCCAGACGCGCTCGGTCGGCAAGCCGTACTACGACTTCTTCCTCCACACGTTCGGCCTCCCGCTGATCCTGCTCATGGGGATCGGGCCGCTCGTCGCATGGCGTAAGGCATCGCTGCGCTCGCTCGGGAAGACGTTCCTCATCCCCTTCGCGGTGGCGCTCGTGACGGGAGGAGTGCTGCTCGGGCTCGGTTTCGGCAGCTCGCCGGCGGGGCTGCTCGCGTACACGTTCTCGGCCTTCGTCCTCGCGTCGATCGTGCTCGAGTTCGTGCGCGGACGCGCCGCCGCGGGCGGGATCTTCCGGCTCGTCTCGCGCAACCGGCGCCGCTACGGCGGGTACATCGTCCACGCCTCAATTGTCCTCATCGTGATCGGCATCGCCGGCTCGAGCGCGTACCAGACGATCCGCGAAGACACTCGTCTTCGCCCGGGGCAGTCGGTCGAGGCGGCCGGCTACACGTTCACGTACACGCGGACCGTCGGCACGCGGGGACCCGACTACGTCGGCTACCTGTCGCTCATCAGAGTGTCCGGTCACGGGGAGCGGTTCACGCTCGCTCCCGGCGGGAGCACGTACACGGGGGACAACTTCACGAACGAGGCGTCGATCCACCACGACGCGCGCACGCTCGGCGACGTCTTCGCGACGGCGCAGATCCCCAAGGGAAGTCACGGCGCGATCGACCTCACCGTCCTCGTCAAGCCGCTCATCAACCTCATCTGGGCCGGTGGCTTCCTCTTCGTCTTCGGCGCGCTCGTGGCGATGTGGCCGGACGCGGTCGAGCTGCGGCGCCTCGCGGCGCGGTACGAGACGGGCGCCGCGCCCGCCGGGACGTAGCCATGGCGTGGGCGTTGGCGCTCGCGGCGGCGTTTGCCGTCGCAGCGGTCGTCTTCGTCGCGCGCCCGTTCCTCCGCGAGCCGGCGCCGGCGAGCGACCGGCTCGACGAGCTCGCCCCGCACGAACGGCAGCGCCTTTCCCTCGAGGAGGAACGCGATCGCGCCCTCATGACGCTGAAGGAGCTCGAGTTCGACCACCGCACCGGCAAGGTCTCGGACGACGACTACCGCGCGCAGGTCGGCCCGCTCCGCCGCAGCGCCGCCGAGGCGTTACGCGCACTCGAAGCGGGGGAAAACAGCCCCCGTGACGAATGAGAGCCCGCTTGCCGAGACCGTTCCTGGCCCCGTAGTCCGCGAGCAGATCGAGCCACGCTGGTTCGGCGTTCCGGCGCGGTTCGTGCTCCTCTGCGTCGGCTGCGCGGCCGTCGGCGCCGCGATCGGCCTCTTCGTAGCGTCGGCGTGGGGGTGGGGCGTCGCCGCGCTCCTCGTCGCGATCATCGCGTTCGGCGCGCTGCGCGAGGCCGTCCGCCAGAAGGGGAGCTTGCTGCCCGAGCAGTCCACCCGCCTCGCTCTGGACGGGCGCTCGCAGGCGAAGACGACCGCCGAAGTGTGGCGCACACAGGTCGAGACGTCGCTCGTGAAATGGCGGACGCGCACTCGCCTCAACGAGGTCGCGCTCGCTCGCGCCCCGGCGCTGCAGGATCTCGGAGCCGCCGTGCGGAGCGGCGACCGGCGCGCCGCCAATGAGGCGTCCAAGCGCCTCGACGAGCTCGACGAGCAGGAGCGCAGCCTCGAAGCCGACCTTCAGCGTCAGCTCGAGAAGGCGAAGGAGAGGATTCGACTTGCGCGATTACCGGTAGATGAGACGGTAATGGTCACTCCAAACGAGCCCAGCGCTCCGTATCCGCCGCCCGACGAGGCCGACCCGCCGACCCCGGCGATCGTGCCCGAGCCGTCGCCGCCGCCCGATGAGGGAACACCGCCCGAGCCGGCGCCCGTGCCGGACGACGCCGCCGCCGCTAGAGGTTGAGCAGCCGTAGGTCGGGCAACTCGCGGTAGCGCTCGTCGAGGTCGAAGCCGTACCCGACGTACAGCTCGTCGGGCACGGTGAAGCCGACGTAGCGGACGGGAAGATCGTCGACGAGCCGGCGATACGGCCGGTCGAGCAGCGTCGCCACCGCTACGGAGGCCGGCCCGCGCAGCTCGAGCGTGCGCACGAGGTAGTTGAGCGTCAGGCCCGTGTCGATGACGTCCTCGACGATGACGACGTCGCGGCCGCGGACGTCGAGGTCGAGATCCTTGAGCACGCGGATCTGCTGATGCCCGCCCATCCGCGCGCTGCCGTAGCCCGCGAGCTCGACGAAGTCCATCCCGTGGAGAATCGGGATGGCCCGTGAAAGGTCGGCCGCGAAGACGAGGCTTGCCTTGAGCGAGCAGACGAGCACCGGCTCGCGACCGGCGTAGTCGCGCGCGATCTGCGCGCCGAGCTCCCGGACGCGCACGGCAAGCTCTGCGGCGGAGAGGTACACCTCCCCGATCCGATCGTCCACGGGCGCGGACTCAGCTTTTAGTGCGCCAACCAGCGATGCCCACCTGCCTCTGGCCCGCGATCACACGTCGCGCTGCGGCGTCCTCGGTTGCGTCGATAGTTCCACTATCGACGCGCCCTGCGTCCTTCCATCGCTTGGTGCTCGCGACCGAGAGACTAGGCAGCATCGCTGGCCGGCGCACCGATATCGAGGTGGAAATGCTGGGCGAGGCGCTCCAAATCGCGCCGGTAGAAGAGCTTGACCTTGATGCCGGGATACCGCTCACGGAGCTTGCGCACCTTGCGGTTCTTCCGGGTGACGAGTGACTGTTTCATGGCGGTGATCTCGACGTACAGGTCCTGTTCGGAGAGATAGAAGTCGGGCGTGAAAGCCTCGAGCACGCGGCCCTGCTCGTCTTGTTCGAGCACGAACGTTCGCGGCTCGTATTCCCAGGCGATGCCGTAATAGTCCAGCACCTTGGCGCACTCGAGCTCTGCGGGGCTAGCGAACCGCGGCGGCTCGGATCCGCGGTACGCCTGGAACGCGGGGAGCTGGAGCTCCATCCCGCAGCACGGTAGTCCGCGCGTCGGACGCCGAACCTTGATACACCACGCGGCGCATGGCACCGCTCAACCTCATTCCGCAGAAGCGTGAGTTCTTCGTTCTCTACAACCGCGCCGCGGCGAACATCGTCGAGATCGCGGACAAGCTGTGCGACCTGCTCAACAGCTATCCGGACGGGGCGAGCGATCTCATCCGCGACGTGCGGGAGCTCGAGCACGAAGGCGACCGCCTGACCCACGAGCTCGTCGACCTCGTCAACCGGACGTTCGTCACCCCGTTCGACCGCGACGACATGTATCGCCTCGCCGGAGCGCTCGACGACATCTGCGACTACGTCGACGACGCGGCCGGCAAGGTCCTCTCGTACGGCGTCGGCGAGATCCGCGAGCCCGCCAAGGCG
>JAWVDC010000076.1:0-16256 GCA_033857715.1 Gaiellaceae bacterium
CACGAGATCCTCGACGCGATGCCGGCGGACGACACGCCTGGCAGCCGGACGTCGGTGACGAAGACGAACGTCGCCGTCCGGATGATTCCCTAGCTAGTGACTTCGGCCGCGGGGCCGACGCGGCGGACGTAGCGTGGGACGACGTCGAGGACGCTCTCCCGCGCGCAGACGTCGACGTCGGCCCCCATGCCGTGGCGGCGGAGGTTCCCGGCGCTGCGGCTCGCGCCGAGACCTTCGAGCGCGTTCGGGAAGCTCTCGGCAAGACGGATCGCGGCCTGCGCCGAGTCCGTCGGCTCGCCGCCGATCGCCTGCGCGATTCGGCCGGCGCAGTACGCGTCGTCGAGCGCGAGCTCGCCGAGGACGCCCGCGCAGAGGACGGCGACCTCCTCCCCGCTCTCGTGTACCGCCGCGGCTACCGCGTCGAGGTTGAGGAGCGACCCGACGTAGACGCGCTCGTAGCGCTCCGCTGCGGCGACGAGCAGCCGCGTCCCGTTCGTCGTCGTCAGGATCAGGGTCGGCGCGGCCGGCTTGCCTTCGAGCTCGCGCGGCGAGTTCCCGAAGTCGAAGCCCTCGATGTGCTCGAGCCGCCGCTCGCCGGCGAGCTTGGCCGGGCCTTCCGTCTCGGCGAGCGCGCGGGCGTCGTCGATCTCCGCGCAGCAGAGGACGCGCTCGTATCCGGCCGCGAGCGCCTGGCACATCGTCGACGTCGCGCGGAGGACGTCGACGACGATCGCGACCGTCGCGGCCGGCTGCTCGGCCGGTGTGAAAGAGACGTGGACCCGCATTGAGCGGACTAGGCTAGTCCGGATGTCGGCCCCCGAGACCCAATACTGCTACCGGCATCCGGACCGCGAGACGGGCCTCTCGTGCTCGGACTGCGGGCGCCCGATCTGCGCCGACTGCGCGACGTTCGCGCCGGTTGGTATCCGCTGCCCCGACCACGCGGGCGCACGCGGCGCGAAGAAGCCGCTCCAGATCAAGCCGCCGAAGGTGCCGCGCGCGCGGGGTGTCGCCCTCGCGACCGGCAGCGCGCCGGTAACGAAGCTGTTGATCGCAGCCAACGTCGCGATCTATCTCCTCACGGTCGAGCAGGGCGGCGCCGGCCTCAACAACCCCGGCGGCAGTCTCTTCATCCGGTGGATCCTCTGGGCGCCGCTCGTTCCGCACGGCGGGTGGTACCGGCTCGTGACGGCGATGTTCCTCCACGGCTTTCTCGCCCACCTCATCATGAACATGATCGGGCTCTGGCTCATCGGATCTCAGGTCGAGCAGTACCTCGGCACGGTGCGGTACCTCGCCCTCTACTTCGTCTCCGGCCTGGCGGGCTCGGCGGGCGCGCTCCTGCTGACGCCGACCCAGCCCGTCGTTGGAGCGTCTGGGGCGATTTTCGGCGTCCTCGGCGCGATGATGATCCTCGAGTGGCAGGTCACGGGACGTCTCGCGGGGCAGGCGTTCACGCTGATCGTGATCAACCTCCTCTTCAATTTCGCCTACAACGGGCTCGGCGGGAATATCTCGATCGGCGGCCACATCGGCGGGACGATCGGCGGGATTCTCATCACGCTCGGCTACGCACATTGGCGCAGCGGGCGGGCGCAGTACGGGCAGCTTGGCCTGGGCGGGATCCTGGGCCTCGTCGCGGTCGCGGCGGCTAGCGTCGTGATCGCGTACGTCAGAGTCCGCGGCTACGCGTAGCGCTTAGCCGGAACCGAGGATCGAGCGGACGACGGCGGCGTCGGCACCGCCGACTCCGTGATTCGGGTACGGCCGCGCGACGCGCCAGCAGCCACCGAGCTCGACGGGGGCCTCGAGACCGGAGCTCACGTGGACCAGGGCGAACGTGCGCTGGTCAGCGCACGCGCCGTCCGGGGCGGCGCCGGTCATCGCCCCGAGGAGCCGCGGCGTCTGCGACGCATTGAGTGTCAAGCCGCGAACGAAGTTCCCGACCTCGAGGTCGTTGGCGGGGGTCCGGTAGATGCAGATCCGCACGGTCCTCGGCGTCTGGGCGAACAGCGGCCCGCCCTGCGTCACGTCGCTCGGGGCCACCCAGCCGTACATGAGGTTCTTGATCTGCATCGCGCAGTCCGCTGCGAGAGCGGGTGCCGAGATCATCAGCCGGATGCGGTGGACCGAGACGACGCGCCACCGGACGGGCTTGCTCCTCTGCCTTCTGTAGTCGAGATAGCCGAGCGGGTGGTGGCAGGCGTCGACGGGCACTTCCGGCACGAGCCGGTGTCCTTGCGCGTCGACGAAGACGGGCACCTGAATGGTGACGAGGTTGAGCGTGCACCCGAAGTTCCTCGGGTGCGTCGTCACGCTGTGCTGCTCGAAGTACTGCTGCAGCTTCGCGACGCTGCTCACCGCGACTTGCCGGATGCGCACCCTCCACTGACCGTCCGGGTAGGTGCGCACTCCGTCGAAGCACTCGACCGCCGTGACGGGGTGGAAGCGTTTCACCGCGGCGGGCCCGGCGAGAGTCTCGTGAGCGCCGTAGCAGGGGACGTTCTTCGTGATCTGCAAAACGCTGCGAGGTGTCGGCTTGTGGTGGACGGCTGCCTGCTCCGTCGTCGCGCATCCTGCCGCCACGGCGGCTAGCAACGTCACGGCCAACACCATGCGGATCACGTCTGCACCTCCGAGACGAGGACTCTTCCGGACGTGGCGCTCACGAGCGCGTATCGCCCGTTCCCGCGCCCGATGAGCCACGCGAGGCCCTCCTGTTTCCCGTCGCGCCGGAGAAAGACGAGCCGGACGCTCCGGGCGTCGTCGGCGTTCAACGCGGCGAGCGCTCCCTGGCGGATGATCGCCGGACGCGCGTCGATCGGGGCCAGCCAGACGTCGAGGTCGTGCTGCCAGAGCTTCTGCACGAGCGAGACCGGGATGCCGTACGAGCGGCGCGGAAGCAGCCCACGTTGGCGCGGCGGACGAGTCGTCGCCATGCCTCCGTACGGCGTTCCCGTCGCGCTCTCCCACTCGACTGCCGGGCCGACGTATGTCCGGATGTGGCCGGTGAAGCCGGCCGGCACGCTGATGGGTCGAAGGTGCGCGTGGGCAAAATGGGCGACCCACTCGAGACCGACGTCCGTGGTCTTCTCGTCCGCCCACACGAGTTGCAGGCGCTGCAGCTTTCCGCCCAGCCCGCCGGCGAGCCGCCGGAGCTCTTCCGCCCGGGTCCGCGTCGGATGGACGATGGTCGGGTTTCCGTGCGGGAACGGGACGCGCCTGCCGAGGACCTGCAGCCAAACGGACTTGTGCACCCGTCGCAGAGCGTGGATCACGGCCAGAGGCGACGGGTGCGTCCCCGCCACGTGAATGTCCGAGACGGAGCTGAAGCGATCACCGTGCGCATCGACGTACGCCGCTGCCGACGTCGGGCGGGGACTGAAGCCGAGCCAGGCGAGCTCGCCGTCGCGGACGCGGACGAGTCGCACCCAGTTCGGCCGGGCGTGGAGCAGGCTCGCCACCTCGCGCACGGCCTTTGCCCGGCTGATGACCGGCTTTGCGCCGGTGAGCTGGACAGCCCCGAGCGTCGCGGGCCGTGAGGCCGCGCAGCCCGCGGTAGCCGCCGCGACCGCTGTGAGAACCACCGCTGCGAAGGCGCGCTTCATCCGGCTGTTATACGCCGCCACGACGCTCAACGTCACGGTCGGGACAGCTCTGGAAGTCATCCGTCCAGGCGCGGGTATTGAGGTCATAGATCAACATCGAGATGCAATCGGGCCTCGCGGGCACTTGGCCGGGGCCGTACGAGATCGGTGTCGTATGCCGGAACGTGATCACCCACGCCGGATAGGGCCGACTGAGGCCCACCGTGTGCAACCTCACGGTCGGCGCCCCCGCGTTGTCGGCACCGGCGAGCCCGGAGTTGCGCAGAAGGACCACGACCTCGGCCTTCGAGACCGGCGGCCGGTAGCCGGGCAGCGGCGCCATGAGTGTCACTCCAACGGAGCGGTAGCGGATGGGCATCGGAATGCCTCGGCAGTTGGTGCACGAGTCGATCGCCTGGCCGGTGAGGGCATCGTCGGTCTGCGACTCGGAGCGCACCGTCACCGTGGCCGGGGCGTTGCAGCACGGGCCTCCCCACGTGTTCTGGACGGTGATCGGCGGACGGTAGTAGCGCGTGAGCACCCAGACCATTCGCAGAGGATTGACGGCGACCCGCGTGGCGCCCGCCAGGCCCGGCGCGAGCCGGTGCGCCTGGCCATACGTCATGAGCTCCGCGGCGTAGTCCTTGCCGCGCCACGCGGGCGGGCGGACGTCCCGCAGCGTGAGGAACCGAGCGCCCTTCGGATCCGGACGGCTCAACGGGAACTCGCCGTGCGCGCGGTCTCGCCGGTAGGCGGCGGGATCGCAGATGAGCTTTCCGCTGCGCTCGCAGGCGACGATTTTCGGCGTCATCGGGCTTGAAGGCCGCTTCTGCGCGGGCGTTGCGGTGGGATGAGCGCCGGCGCAGCCTGCAGCGAGCCCGGCAATCACCGCGAGGAACGCCAGCCGTCTCACCGCGAGCTCCGGCCGAGACGGAAGGAGTGCCGCTTTCCGATCCCCGAGTAGTCAGGACGGGTTGAGCCGAGCGCGAGGTCGAGGATGATGCGGCGCCTGACGTCGATCGTGAAGCTGAGGACGGTGCCGCGGGGCGCGCGCCGGCCGATGAAGTGCGCGTTGTGGGCGACGAAGTGGCCATCGAGGACGACGAACCAGACCGGGCGACGCGGAGTGTCGACCCGGTCGCCGCTCTGCGACGAGACCGCCCGCTGCCGGGCCGTCCGCACCCACTCGACGCGCGTCGGACTCCGGTCTCCGTTCCACGCAGCCTCACGTCGCGCATACGCGTAGACGATCGTCGGAACGGCCTGCAGGCGGGCAAGCTGGATCGCGGGAACTGGCAGGAACAACGACTCGTCGGCGAGGGACGGGAGGTAGTAGCGCGCGGAGTCCGACGTCAGCGGGAACCTCGCATGGAAGACGTAGGCGAGCCCCGTCGGGGCTTCCACTTGTGGCGGCGGCTTACGGCCGGCCGACGGGACGAAGACATACGCAAACGCGGCAGCGGCAACGGCTGCCGCGCCAAAGGCGAGAGCCGGGCGCGTCCATCCGCGCCGCGCGGGCAGCCTCCGGATCTCGCGGGCGAGATGCCGGCGGCGGACCTCGAGATGGCCGGAAGGCAGGTCGCGCAGCGGGGGCGGTTCGACGGTCATTCCACCTCTTCATGTCCGGATCCGCGTTCGAGTTCCCGCAGCCGCGCCCGCGCGCGCGACAAGCGGGAGCGCACCGTGCCGACGGGGACCGCAAGCGCCGCCGCCGCCTCCTCGTAACTCAGGTCCATCCAGACGCAGAGCGCGAAGACGTCCTGCTCGCGCCGCGGCAGCGACCCGAGCCGCGCAAGCCCCTCGCGGGCCTGTCGCTCGTCGTCGACGCGCTCGTCCGCGGCTCCCGCGAAATCCGGCTCGGGGCGCGGAGCGGGAACGCGGCTCAGTGCCGCGGTCCACCGCCGCTGCGCCCGGCGGCGGTTGCGGACGACGTTCGTGGCGATCCCGTACAGCCACGGCAGTACGTTGCCGGCGTCGAGCTCCTTGTCTCGTCGCCGCCACGCTTCGAGAAAGACGATTGACAGCAGATCCTCAGCCATGGCCCAGTCCCCGACGCGGCGAAAGCAGTAGTTGTAGATCGCGCGCGCGTGCCGCTCGAAGAGGACACCGAATGCGTCGTCGTCGCCGGACCGCGAGCGCGCCCAAAGGACACCGTCCGACGGCTCCACGCCTACATCATGTCCGGTTGCGCGTACCGGGTTCCCGAGAGCGATATCCTCGCCGCCGATGCCCGGGCAGCCGCCTCAGCTTCGCGATCAGGCCGGCGTCCGCACGGCACTGCGGATCGGCGGGGCGATTCTCGCCGGGATCGGCCTCATCTTCGTCATCTTGGGCTTTGTCAGCTTCTTTACCGCGTTCGGCTCGCCTGCGATGTCGCCGCCCAAGCATTTCTGGATGATCTTTGTCGGGATGCCGTTGATCTTCTTCGGACTGGCGATGGTGGGAGCCGGCTTCCTCGGCACGACGACGCGCTACACGGCAGGCGAGGTCGCGCCGACGATCAAGGACACGCTCGGCTACGTCGGACTCGGCGCCGGCGCACGCGAGACGACCTGCGCCAAGTGCGGCGCGGCGAACAGCGCTGACGCGAAGTTCTGCGACCACTGTGGCGCCGCGCTCAGCATCGCCTGCGCCTCGTGCGGGCACGCGAACCCGGCAGATGCCGCGTTCTGCGCCGAGTGCGGGAAGCCGCTAACGCCCGCTTGAGCTCCGGATGGGTTCAGGTCGTTAGGCGGAGGCCGGCGGCGACGTCTGTCGTTCTGAGAAGACGAGACCGCGCAATGGCTGCGTGAGGAGCAGCCCGGCCTGCGCAACGGAGACGATCACGACGACCGGCACCGCTTGATCGAATCCGGTGGCGGCCAGGAGCACCAAAGCAAGCGGCCCGATGGCAAGAAGTAAGCCGAACGTCCACGCAATCGCCGAGCCACGAGAAAGTCGCCAGACGATCAATCCCTGGATGACGATCCAGACGAAAAATCTCCTGGGCTCGGTCACTCCGGTCGACATCATCGGCCCAACGACGTCGAGCACCGCGAAGAGCCCGGCGTATGCCGCGACCGCAACGTGCAGGGGCAACGTCCAACGCATCTCCACGGGCCAACCCTACGCCAAGCTCGCTAGCCGCCGGACTGGACGTACTGGCCGCGCTCCGCCTCTTTGAGCACCGCTTGCGCAGCGGCGAGGCGGGCGAGCGGGACGCGGTACGGGGAACATGAGACGTAGTCGAGGCCGATCGTGTGGCAGAACTCGACGGAGCTCGGCTCGCCGCCGTGCTCGCCGCAGATGCCGAGCTTGATGTCCGGCTTCGTGGCGCGGCCGCGCTCGACGCCGATCCGCATGAGGTCGCCGACACCGTCCTGGTCGAGCACCTCGAACGGGTTCCGCTCGAGCACGCCGTCCTCGAGATAGAAGGTGAGGAACTTGCCCTCGGCGTCGTCGCGCGACATGCCGAGCGTCGTCTGCGTGAGGTCGTTCGTGCCGAAGGAGAAGAAGTCCGCGACCTCGGCGATCTCGTCGGCGCGAAGGGCGGCGCGGGGCAACTCGATCATCGTCCCGCACAGGTACTCGAGGCCGGGCGCCTCTTCTTCCATCACCGCCTCGGTGAGCTCGCGAAGCCGGGCGAGCTCCTCGCGAAAGCCGACGAGCGGGTGCATGATCTCGACGAGCGGCGGCTCTCCCCCGCGCTCGGCAACGGCCTTGGCCGCGCGCGCGATCGCGCGCACCTGCATCTCGTACACCTCCGGCCACTGGATGCCGAGCCGGCAGCCGCGCGTTCCGAGCATCGGATTCGACTCCGTCAGCGCCTTGATGCGCTGGCGCATCCGCTCGTCTGCTGCCTCCTCGAGCGGCGGCAGGAACTCGTGGAGCGGCGGGTCGAGCAGGCGGATCGTGACGGGCAGCCCCGCCATCGCCTCGAAGATCGCCTCGAAGTCGGACTGCTGGAACGGAAGGAGGCGGTCGAGCGCGTCGCGGCGGCCCTCCTCGTCGCGGGCGAGGATCATCTCCTGCACGACGGGCAGACGCTCGTCGCCGAAGAACATGTGCTCGGTGCGGCAGAGGCCGATGCCCTGCGCGCCGAACTCGCGCGCCTTCGCGGCGTCTTCGGCGTTGTCGGCGTTCGCGCGCACCTTGAGGCGGCGCGCCTCGTCGGCCCACTCGAGGAGCGTCTCGAAGTCCTCGTTGATGTCCGGCGGCACGAGCGGGACCTCGCCGACGATGACGCGGCCGGTGCCACCGTCGATCGTGATGACGTCGCCCGCCTTGAGCTTGTGGGGCCCGATACGCACCGTCCCCGCGTCGACGTCGATCTCGAGCCCCTCGGTGCCGGCGACGCACGGCTTTCCCATGCCGCGCGCGACGACTGCGGCGTGCGATGTCATGCCGCCGTGCGCGGTGAGAACGCCCTGCGCGTGGATGAGGCCGTGAATGTCGTCGGGCGTCGTCTCCCAGCGGACGAGGATGACGGCCTCGCCGGCCTTGCCGGCCTCCGCGGCGGTGTCGGCGTCGAGGACGATCTTCCCGCACGCGGCGCCGGGCGATGCGTTGAGCCCGCGCGCTGCGACCTCGAACTCGGCGCTCTCGTCGAGGCGTGGATGGAGAAGCTGGTCGAGCTGCGCGGGATCGATGCGGCTCACAGCCTCGTCGCGGTCGATGAGGCCCTCGCCGGCCATGTCCACGGCGGCCTTGATCGCGGCGGCGGCGGTGCGCTTCGCCGAGCGCGTCTGCAGGAGGTAGAGCTTCCCCTCCTCGATCGTGAACTCGATGTCCTGCATGTCGCGGTAGTGGCGCTCGAGGGAGGCCATCGTCTCGAGGAACTGGTCGTAGGCCTCGGGCAGGCGCTCGCGCATCTCCTCGAGCGGCTGCGGCGTGCGAGTGCCGGCGACGACGTCCTCGCCCTGCGCGTTGACGAGGTACTCGCCGTAGACGCCCTGCTCGCCGGTCGACGGGTTGCGCGTAAACGCGACGCCGGTCGCCGAGCCGTCGCCCTTGTTCCCGAACACCATCTGCACGACGTTCACCGCGGTGCCGAGGTCGTCGGGGATGTTGTACGTCCGCCGGTAGACCTGCGCGCGCGGCGAGTTCCACGAGTCGAAGACGGCGGTGATCGCGCGGCGCAACTGGTCGCGCGCGTCCTGCGGAAAGTCATGGCCGGTGTCGTCGCGGTAGATCTCGCGGGCGCGCTCGACGGAGTCGTCGGGACTGAACCGCTCGTGCGCGATGCCGTCGACCGTCTCGCCGAACATCTGGATGAGGCGCCGGTAGCAGTCACGGGCGAACTCCTCGTTACCGGTCGAACGGGCGAGGCCGGCGACGGCGACCTCGTTGAGGCCGACGTTGAGGATCGTGTCCATCATCCCCGGCATCGAGATCGCCGCGCCCGAGCGGACGGAGACGAGGAGCGGATCGTCGGGGTCGCCGAAACGCTTGCCGCTCTGCTCCTCGAGCCGCGCGATGGCCGCGTCGACTTCCTCGTCGAGCCCGTCGACGACGCCGCCGGACACCATGTATGCGCGGCAGGCGTCGGTCGTGATCGTGAACCCCGCGGGAACGGGAATGCCGAGCTGGGTCATCTCCGCGAGCCCGATCCCCTTGCCGCCGAGAAGCTCACGACCGCCGTCGGTGGGCTCGTCGAATGCGTAGACGTAGCGCGTCATCGGCGGGATCGTGTCACAACGGGCCTGCGACGACGCGATCGAAACTCCGCCGCCCAGGCGAGCGCGCGGAGGCCGACCCAGAACGGCGTGATCAGTACGTAAAACAGCAGGTCGGCGAACAGAAGCGCCGCCCACCAGATCGGCCACCACCACCACGCGATCGGGCGCTTCGCCGCGGTCACGCTTTCGCCGCCGCTTCCATCCGACGCTCCTCGATGACGCGGAGGACGCGGTGCGCGGTCTCCTCGATCGACAGCTCGGAGATGTCGATGACCGGGCACTTGAGCCGGCGGTGGAGCTTCTTCGCCTCGTCGAGCTCCTCGTAGATCTCGGCGAGCTCGGCGTACTGGCGATTGCGGCCCGGAGCTCCCATCGTGCGGACACGCGCGCGGCGGATCTCGGTGAGGCGGTCCGGGTCGATCGTCAGGCCGACGATCTTCGACTGGTCGACCGCGAAGAGCTCCTTCGGCGGCGCGATTCCACGCACGACGGGGACGTTGGCGCACTTGTGCCCGAGGTAGCCGAGGTAAATCGAGAGCGGTGTCTTCGACGTGCGGGAGACGCCGACGAGAACGACGTCCGCGTCGTGGAGGCCCTGCGCGACGCCGTCGTCGAAGCGGACGGCGAACTCGATCGCCTCCATCCGCTTGAAATACGCCTGGTTGAGCGGCGGCCGCGAGCCCGGCTTCATCTTCGCGGCGCGGCCGGAGACGCGCGCGACGGCCTCGATCGGCTGGCCGAGGAGGTCGCAGTAGTGCAGGCGCGCCCGGCGGCAGAGCGTGCGCATCGTCTCGCGGAGCTGCGGCTGGACGAGCGTGTAGACGACGACGGCCGCTCGGCCCTTCATCCGATTCACGGCGAGCTGGAGGTCTTCTTCCGACTCGACCCGTGGGTGGCGGATCTCGACGAACTCCTGGTCGGGGAACTGCGCCTCGAGCGCCTGCACGAGCCGCGCCGCCGTCTCGCCCGTGGCGTCGGAGACGACGTGCAACTCGACCGGAAGGTTCGCCACGGGGGGAGCGTATCCGGGGCGCTCCTTAGGTCCCATCCCAAACCCCCACCCACCCACGGGGGGAAAGACGCTATGCGGCGACTCGCGTCGCCGGTGTGACGACTCAGCACCAAGACGCTGAAACCTCGCGGGTAACCTCCGCGCATGGCCGACACCGCCACGCCGCTGACGATGGACACGATCGTCTCCCTCTGCCGGCGGCGCGGGTTCGTGTTCCCGTCCTCCGAGATCTACGGCGGCATCGGCTCGACGTACGACTACGGCCACTACGGCGTCCTCACGAAGAACAACATCCGGTCGCTCTGGCTCCGCTCGATGGTGCAGGAGCGCGACGACATCGTCGCCCTCGACTCCGCGATCATCCTCAACCCGCGCGTCTGGGAGGCGTCCGGCCACGTCTCCGGGTTCACCGACCCAATGGTCGACTGCAAGTTCTGCAAGCTCCGCTTCCGCGCCGACCGGCTCGAGGACGCGAAATGCGGGCAGAAGCCGAGCAGGCGCCCGGGCGAGGCGTCCGACTGCGACCTCACCGAGCCGCGCCAGTTCAACCTCATGTTCGAGACGCAGGTCGGCGCGCTCGCCGACGGAAGCTCGACCGCGTACCTCCGCCCCGAGACCGCGCAGGGGATCTTCATCAACTTCAAGAACGTCGCCCAGCTCGCGCGCCGCAAGCCGCCTTTCGGCATCGCGCAAGTCGGCGGCAAGACGTTCCGCAACGAGATCACGCCCGGCAACTTCCTCTTCCGGCTCCGCGAGTTCGAGCAGATGGAGATGGAGTACTTCGTCCCGCCCGACCAGGCGGAGGAGTGGTACCGCTACTGGGTCGACGCGCGTCGCAATTGGTACCTCGACCTCGGGCTGCGTGAGGAGAACCTCCGCGTGCGCGAGCACGACGCCGAGGAGCTCTCCCACTACTCGAGCGGCACGAGCGACCTCGAGTACCAGTATCCGATCGGCTGGCAGGAGCTCGAGGGAATCGCGAACCGCGGCGACTACGACCTCACGCAGCACACGAACGCGTCGGGCACGAAGCTCGAGTGGGTCGCGCAGGACGGCACCCGCTACACGCCGCACGTCATCGAGCCCGCCGTCTCGATCGACCGGATCATGCTCGCCTTCCTCTGCGACGCCTACCGCGAGGAGGTCGTCGCAGAGCGCGAGCGCGTCGTCTTGAGCCTCCACCCTCTCGTCGCCCCGGTGAAAGCCGCCATCCTCCCGCTCATCGCAAAGGACGACGGGATGGCGACACGCGCCCGCGCGCTGTACGAGGAGCTCCGCCGCTTCCACAACGTCGAGCACGACGAGGGCGGCCAGATCGGAAGGCGTTACCGCCGTCAGGACGAAATAGGTACGCCATGGGCCTTCACCGTGGACGAGCAGACGCTCTCCGACGACACCGTGACCGTGCGGGATCGGGACTCGCTCGCGCAGGAGCGCCTCCCAATCTCGGGCGTGCGCGCGTGGCTGGACGACGCGCTGGCGCGGGACTGGCGCTCGCCGCAATCGCGCTGAGCGCCGCCGGCTGCGGTCTCGGCGGCAGCACGAAGACCGTCACGGCGACGGTGACGCGCACGGTGACGACGACACGGACCGTCACTGCAAAGACCCTGCAGGCGTGTACGGGAGTCCAGCTAACAGGAACCTTCGCAGCGGTTCCGGGCAGCTCTGGCGCCGGTCAGACCGAGTACGCCCTAACCCTGAAGAACACGTCAGGGACAGGGTGCTACATGGCCGCCGGTGCTCCGAGCGTCCAGCTGCTCGATGCCAACGGATCGCCGTTACCCACGCGCTTCGTCCAAGCCGAACACGTCACTCAGAGCACCCCGGGGGCGACGCTCGAGCCGGGGACGACGGCAACTGCGACCGTGCGGTTCTCGCCCTCGGTTCCGGGCACCGGCGACAGTCAGACGGGAGCGTGTCAGCCGAAGGCATACACGCTCGACGTGACCGCGACAGGCGGCGGCACGGTCGCCGCACGAATTCAGCCGCCGACGAGCGTTTGCCAGCGCGGCACGCTCAACTTCAATCTCCTGACGGCCGGCTAAGCGCTCAGCGTGCGCAGGCGGAAACCGCCGTGGTACTCGTACGACGCCGTGATGACGCGGAGTGCGTCTCGTCGCGCGCGCTCGGTTAGCCCGAGCGGGACGGCATCGGCGAGCGGCCGCGCGAGGAGCGCCGTGATCGCGGCGACGCCGTCGGCGGAGAGCGCGAGCGCCTCCGCCGGCCCGGCGCAGCGCGCACACACCGCGCCTCCGGCCTTCGGCGAGTAGCCGACGAGCGGCTCGTTCACGGCTCCGCACTCCGCGCAGCCGGTGACGTGCGGCAGATAGCCGGACAACCACAGGAGCTTGAGCTGGAACGCCAGGCCGAGCGGATCGAGCGTCGGAGTGACAGCAGCGTGCGGCGACTCGTCGAGCAGCTCGAGGAACCGCGTCACCGCGCCGAACGCGCGGTCGTTCGCCTCCTGCTCGGGGAAGAGCCGCAGCATCGCCTCGGCGCCGATCATCCCGACCGAGAAGCGGTAGTAGTCCTCGCGCGTGTCGTGGTGCGAGTCGACGAGCTGGACGCCTGTCACCGTCTCGAGGTCGCTGCGGCCGCGATGGAGGACGAGGTCGACATGCGACAGCAGCTCGAGCCGCCCACCGAAGCGCGACATCGTCTTCCGCACGCCCTTCGCCACCGCTCCGACGCGCCCGTTCGCGCGCGTGTAGAGGTGGAGAACACGGTCGGCCTCCCCAAGCCGAATCGAGCGGAGCACGACTGCCTCCGTGGTGTACGCCCTTCCGGCCATGGCTCATCCAGTCTACGAGCCGCATCGGGGGGGAACTGGACCGCCCGCGTATGCGTTGAAAATGGGAAATGTCGAGCATCCGCGTCTACACCACCCGCTGGTGCGGCTATTGCGTTCGCGCGAAAGCGCTGCTCGCGTCGCGCGGCATCACCTTCGAGGAGATCTCGCTCGACGACGATCCGGCGTTCCGCAAGACGGTATTCGACGAGACCGGCCGGTGGACCGTCCCGCAGATCATCGTGAACGGGCGGCCGATCGGCGGCTACACCGAGCTCTGGCGTCTCGACCGCGACGGCCGGCTCGACGAGCTGCTGACCGCCTGACACGCAGGGCAGAACGACGTCCCGCGCCCGCCGACGACCGTCTTTGCGATCGGCATGCTGCAGCGCTCGCACGGCTCCCCCGCGCGACCGTAGACACGGAACTCGTGCTGCATCGCGCCACCCGCGTATGCCTGGTCGTACAGGGTCGCGCCGCCGCGGCGGATCCCGAGCCGGAGCGCCTTGCGGATCGCCTCGCGCAGCGCGGCGATCTCGTCGGGCGTGAGCTCGCCCGCGGGGCGTTGCGGGTGGAGCCCCGAATGCCAGAGCGCCTCGTCGGCGTAGATGTTCCCGAGCCCGGCCACCGTCCTCTGGTCGAGGATTGCCGCCTTGAGCGGCGCTGTGCGGCCGGCGAGCCTGCCTGCGAGGAACGCGGTTGTGAAGCCGCGTTCCAGTGGCTCCGGCCCGTTCTTGTGAGCGATGAGCCGGTCGGCGTCCTCGGAGTCCGCGAGCAGCCACGTCCCGAAGCGGCGCGTGTCGCGGTACGCCACGCGCACGCCGCCTTCGAGCTCGAGCACGGCGCGCTCATGCGTCGCGGGCTCGTACCGGAACCCGCCCGTCATACGGAGGTGCACGAGCAGCGAGCTCCCGCTCCCGAGCCGGACGACGATGTACTTGCCGCGACGCTCCACTGCCTCGACGCGGTCACCGGTGAGCACGGCCGCCACCGCCGCGGGATCCTCAGGCCGCGTCAGGCGCGGGTCGTCGATGCGCGCGGAGACGATCGTCCGCCCCGCAATCGCCTCGGCGAGCCGTCCTCGCTCGGTCTCGACCTCGGGCAGCTCCGGCACGGCTACGGAGTGACGATGGGCTGACCGGGGATGCCGCGCGACGGCGCCTTGCCGCCGAGCCAGGCGTTGACGGTCGCCCCGACGTCCGCGAACTCGCCCTCGTGCACCTGTCCCGCGGCGTTCCGTCCCTCGACGTACGCGAGCAGCAAGCCGTACTCGCGCGAGTGGTCGGTCGACGGCGTGGTCGGGTCGCACCCGTGATCGGACGTGACAATGAGGAGGTCGCCCGGCCGCAACGCGTCGAGGAGATCCGGCAGGCGGTAGTCGAAGTCCTGCAGGCAGCGGTGGAAGTTGACCGGGTCGTTGCGGTGCCCCCAGAGCATGTCCGTCTCGACGAGGTTCGTGTAGATGAAGCCGTCGTCGATCTCGCGCAGGAGCCGCTCCGTCGTCTGGATCCCCTCGATGTTCGACTTGGTCGGATGGGACTCGTCGACGTCCTGCCCGGCGAAGATGTCGCTGATCTTCCCGACGCCGTAGACCTTGCGACCCGCGTCACGCAGGAGGGACAAGTAGTTCGGGCGGCGCGGCTCGAGCGAGAAGTCGTGTCGGTTCGCCGTCCGCGTGTAGTTGCCGGGCTCGCCGGTGAACGGCCGCGCGATCACGCGGCCGACCGCGTGCTTGCCCGTGAGGGTCTCGCGCGCGGCGCGACACGCCTCGTACAACTCCTCGAGCGGGATCGTCTCCTCGTGCGCGGCGATCTGGAAGACGGAGTCGGCGGACGTGTAGACGATCCACTTGCCGGTGCGCTGGTGCTCCTCGCCGAGCTCCTGGATGATCTCCGTCCCCGACGCAGGCTTGTTGCCGATGACGCCGCGGGCCGTGCGATGCATAAAAGGGTCGATCACGTCGTGCGGGAAGCCGTGCGGATAGGTCGGGAACGCCTGTGCCGTGACGATGCCCATGTGCTCCCAGTGGCCCGTCGTCGTGTCCTTGCCCTTCGAGCGGGAAAGGAGGCGGCCGGCGACTGCAGGCGCGCCCGGCTGCGGCGGGCAGCCGGCGAGGTCCTCGACGTTGCCGAGCCCGAGCGCCTCCATGCTCGGAAGATCGAGACCGCCGACCGCGCGCGCGACGTTCCCGAGGGTGTCCGACCCCTCGTCGCCGTACTCGGCGGCGTCCGGCAGCTCGCCCGCGCCCACGGCGTCGAGCACGATTACGCAGGCTCTGGGCACCGGGCTATTCTAGGTGGGCTGTGTCGAACGCCTTCGGACTGGTCTTCTTCGCCGTCTACTGCCTCGCGGTAGTCGGCGCCGCGGCCGGAATCACCTGGCTCGTCGTGCGGTACTCCCCGACGAAGCGAACGTAGCTAGACGCTCGCGAGCGGAAGCACGTCGTCGAGCGGCGAGTAGTCGAGACCATGAGCGTCGGCGACCGCCTCGTACGTGATCTTGCCTTCGAGGACGTTGACGCCACGAGCCAGGGCGGGGTCGCGCCCGACCGCTTCCGCAAGTCCGTGCTCCGCGATGGCTTCGACGTACGGCAGCGTCGCGTTCGTCAGCGCCTTCGTCGAGGTGACCGGGACGCCGCCGGGCATGTTCGCGACGCAGTAGTGGATGATCCCGTCGACCTCATACACCGGGTCGGAGTGCGTCGTCGCGTGCGCGGTCTCGATGCAGCCTCCCTGGTCGATGGCGACGTCGACGATGACCGCGCCGGGCTGCATCTCCGAGAGCATCTCCCGGGTGATGAGCTTCGGCGCGCGCGCTCCCGGGATGAGAACGGCACCGATGACGACGTCGGCATGCGCGATCCGCTCCTCCACCTCGAGGCTCGACGACATGAGAAGAGTGACGCGGCCGGAGAGGATCTCGTCGAGGTGGCGCATACGGTCGATCGAGCGCTCGAGGATCGTGACCTTCGCACCGAGCCCGAGCGCGATGATCGCGGCGTTGTAGCCCACGATCCCGCCGCCGAGAACGACGACGCGTCCCGGCTCCACGCCTGGGGTTCCGGCGAGGAGAACGCCGCGCCCGCCGAGCGGCTTCTCGAGGAAGTGCGCGGCGGCCTGCGGCGCGAGCCGTCCGGCCACCTCGCTCATCGGGGCGAGGAGCGGGAGGCGGCGATCCTCGGTCTCGACCGTCTCGTATGCGACGGCGGCGAT
>JAWVDC010000077.1:0-19074 GCA_033857715.1 Gaiellaceae bacterium
CACCGCGACGCCGCAGCATCCGCACGGCGTCACGCAGCGCCGCCGCTTCCGCGCGAAAGGCCGGAAGCTCCTCGACATCTCCGACGAGTCGCTCGACGGCACCGCGGTCGAGGGCGCCGGAGTCTCCGATTTCCTCCTCGAGGAGCTCGACCGCCGCCGCGACGCGCGCATGCGCGACATCGTCGCGACGATCCAGTCCGACCAGTACCGCCTCATCACCGCCGACCCAGACGGCGCGCTCGTCGTGCAGGGCGGCCCGGGCACCGGCAAGACGGCGGTCGGCCTCCACCGCGCCTCGTGGCTCCTGTACACGCATCGCGAGCGGCTGCGGCGCGTGCTCGTCGTCGGCCCGAACCCGACGTTCATGGAGTACGTCTCCCAGGTGCTGCCGACGCTCGGCGAGGAGGCGGTCGAGCAGCGTGCCGTGACCGAGCTGGTCGACGGGTGCGAGGCGGGGAGGGAGGAGGAGCCGGACGTCGCGCGCCTGAAGGGCGACCCGCGGCTGCGCGAGGTCGTTGCGCGCGCTGTCGAGCTCGCCGTCGTGCCGGCGCCCGAGGAGCTCGTCATGCGCGTCGAGGGCGAGTACGTGCGCGTGCGCGAGCGGAACGTCGCCGAGCTGCTCGAGGAGGCTTTGGAGGCGGGCGATCCGGTTGGCCTCGCGCGTGAGCGGTTCCGGATGTCGGTGCTCCGCCGCTTCTACGACCGGTACGGCGAGCTGTTCGGGCCGCAGGCGTTCCGCAGCTTCGACGATCTCGAGGCCGGGCTGCGCCAAGGTGGATTCCTCACGCGCTGGCTCGACCGCGTCCTGCCGCTGCCGCAGCCGGAGAAGCTCGTGACGCGGCTTCTCACGTCGCCGCCGACGCTCGAGGCCGCCTCGGAAGGCGTGCTCGACGCCGACGAGCGGAAGCTGTTGCTGCGCGACCGCCCGCGCCGTGCCGCCGATCTCGTCTGGAGCGACCACGACGTGCCGCTTTTGGACGAGGCGCGTGCTCTGCTCGACGGGGCACCGCGCGGCTACGGGCACGTGATCGTCGACGAGGCGCAGGATCTCTCGCCGATGCAGCTCCTCGCTATCTCGCGTCGCGCGGTCGACGGCTCGCTCACGATCCTCGGCGACGTCGCGCAGGCGACCGGCCCTGTCGTCTACCGCCGCTGGGAGGAGCTCGAGCCGTTTCTCGGAGACGACGTGGAGCTCGAGATCGAGGAGCTGCGCCACGCGTACCGCGTCCCGGCCGAGATCATGGACTTTGCGCTGCCGCTGCTCGATGAGATCGCGCCGGAGGTCGAGCCGCCGGTCGCGTACCGCAAGGGCGGCGACCCGCCGAAGCTCGTGCCCGTGGCGGAGGACGAGCTGATGACCGCCGCCTTACGCGAGGCGGTGGCGCTCGAAGACCTCGACGGGCTCGTCGCCGTGATCGTTCCGCGGACGCTCACGGTGTCGGACGAGTTCCCGTTCCCGATCCTCACGCCGCGCCAGGCTAAGGGCCTCGAGTTCGACCACGTCGTCGTCGTAGAGCCGGCGGCCATCGCGGACGAGGGCGAGCGCGGCCTGCGCGAGCTCTACGTCGCGCTCACGCGCCCGACGAAGACGCTCGTCGTCGTCCACGCGCGCCCGCTGCCCGACGCGCTCGGCTAGCGCGGGCGCAACAGGCTGTAGCCGTACCGCCGCGCTCCGCGCTCGTACCGCAGCGAGACGAGGTCGAGATATGCGCGCATGAGCGGATCGCGCTTCATTTCCCGCCACTGGCCGAAATACTTCTCATTAGCACCTCCTTTGACGGGCTCGCTCGGCCCGATCGGCTCCAGCTCGAGGAACTCGAAGACGCCGCGCAGCGTGGCCTCCGGCTCGCGCGCGAGCTGCTCGTACGTGAGCACGTGCACGTGCTCGAGGCGGTCGCGGTCGGCCTCGAAGAGCGCGTGGCAGTGGAGCCAGTGCTTGAACAGCAAGTCGTACCGCCGTGTGCCGCGCCATCTCGCGGTGGGGATCGAGGCGGGAATCGGGTGCCGTACGATGACGACGAACCGCGACCCCGGGAAAAGAGCCTGCAAAAATCGGGTTTTCAGGAGGTTCGGCGGCGACTTCTCGAGCAGCACGGGCCGCGACAGATCCCAGTGAGGCGACCACTCGTCGAACAGCTGTCGCGCCTTCTCCTCGCTCGCCTGCTCCTCGGTGAAGTGCGCCTCCGGCGCGAAGCCGAAGCGTCCCGGCCCGCCCCAGACCTTCGCCGCGGGATAGACCGTCTGGAGATGCTGGCCCTCGTCGGCGTCCACGTCGGTGCCGGAGAAGCCGCTGACCTCCGGGTGCGCGGCGAGCAGGCGCGCGAGCAGCGTCGTGCCGCTGCGGTGCAGTCCGGCGAGGAAGACGAAGCGGTGCTCCATGCGCGCCATCGTAAGGAGCCGTTCGACTAGCGTCGTGGCCATGGAGACGAGGACACTCGGACACGGCGGCCCGGAGGTCTCGGTCGTCGGGCTCGGCACGAACAACTTCGGGCGGCGCTGCGACTACGACCAGACGCTCTCCGTTATCGACGCCGCGCTCGACGCCGGCATCACGCTCTTCGACACGGCCGACATCTACGGCCAGGGGACGAGCGAGGACTACATCGGCCGCGCGCTCGAGGGACGCCGCGACGGCGTCATCCTCGCGACGAAGTTCGGGATGCCGATGGACGATCGCCCCGAGGAGTCGCGCGGCGGCCGCGAGTACATCCGCTGGGCGGTCGAGGGGTCGCTTCGCCGGCTGCGCACCGACGTCATCGATGTCTACCAGCAGCATCGTCCCGACACCTCGACGCCGATCGACGAGACGCTCGGCGCGCTGAACGAGCTCGTCGAGGAGGGCAAGGTGCGCTGGATCGGCTCCTCGAACTTCTCCGCCGAGCAGATCGAGGCCGCCGAGACGTCGGCGCGTGACAAGGGCACCGCGCGCTTCGTCTCCGTGCAGAACCAGTATTCGCTCATCGAGCGCGAGGCGGAGGACGACGTGCTGCCCACGTGCGCGAGGCTCGGAATCGGCTTTCTCCCGTACTTCCCGCTCGCGAGCGGCTTGCTCACGGGGAAGTACCGCCGCGGCGAGGAGGCGAGGGAGGGACGCCTCGCCGGACAGGAGATCCACGACGAGCGCTGGGATCGCGCCGAGGCGTTGGAGGCATTCGCCGCCGCGCGCGGCATGACGATCCTCGACCTCGCGTTCGCGGGCCTCCTCGCGCAGCCGGCCGTGTCGTCGGTCATCGCGGGCGCGACGAAGCCGGAGCAGGTGCGCGCGAACGTCGCCGCCGGGGCGGTCGAGCTCGGCCCTGACGACGGGGAGGAGCTGCGGGCGTTGCGTTGATTTCAGGGGGGCTGATCTCCGACGCGGGCGAAGGCGACGTCGCCGAGCTCCGCGTGATGTTCCGCGAGTACGCGGCCTGGATCGGCGACGGCTTCTGGGTGAACGACTTCGAGGACGAGCTCGCAGCGCTTCCCGGCTGGTTCCACGCGCTCCTCGTCGCCCGCAACGACGCCGGCGCGCTGATCGGCAGCGCCGCGATCAAGCGCCTTCCGGACGGCACCGCCGAGCTCAAACGGCTCTACGTCCGTCCGTCGGCCCGCGGGACCGGCCTCGGCCGGACGCTCGCGACCGCGGCGATCGGGCGGGCACGCGAGCTCGGCTACACGCTGCTGCGCCTCGACACACTGCCGCGGATGGAGGCGGCGCGGGCGCTGTACGCGTCGCTCGGCTTCGAGCCGTGCGAGCCGTTCGTCGACAACCCGGTTCCCGGCGTTCTCTTCTTCGAGCTGAAGCTCTAGGAGGTGCCCTGAGAACAGCGGGCTGTCACGGAGCCGTCGGCGTGTCGGCTGGCCGTGAGCGTCGTGTTCACCATGCCTCCGAACCCCGAGCTGCCCAGCGTGCCGACATGATCCGTGACGCCGAGCTCGACCGCGTGGCCCTGGATCGTGCATCTGACGACGTCCCCGGGGCGGAGGGCGCCGGCCGGGAATGTCCGTGTCTGCCCCGCAGCGACGACGCCGTGGCGGCGAGGCACGAGGTGATGGCGGAGAGAGGTCCACTCCAGGCCGAGCTCTCCGATCGTCTTCATCTGCGAGGTCCAGCACGTCGAGAACTTCTGCCGCACGGCTTTCCCGTCGAGGCGCCCTGAGATCGTCACGTCCCACCACGACGCGGTTCCGCCGATACAGACGAAGGGTTTCGGTGCGGTGACAAGCCCGGGGTCGCGACGCAGAGCGGAACATGCCGCCGCGGCGTCAGGAAGGTCGCCGCCCACCGGGGCACAGGTCAGATGGAACGCCGCGAGCCCGATGGTGGGATTGAGCGCCGTCAACGTCAAGTGCGTGTCGGCGAGGGTCTCGCCGCCGCTACCGCAGCCTGCGGCGACGGCGATCAGAACCAGTGCGAGCCCGGCGCGCTTCATCCCGAGGATGTACGACGCCGTCGCGCCGAATGTCACGCGGCGGCGACGTCGCCCAGGCGGTAACGGAGGTCGTTGAGCCGTGCGTGCCAGTCGTCCGAGAGCGCCGCGACGCATTTCATCGAGCGGCACGCGAGGTCGACGAGCTCATCCGGCGGGATGCCGTGCGTCTCGGCCCACTCGCGGTCTTCGGGAGCCAGCTCGTCCGACGGCTCGCCGGACGTCGCCGCCACGAGCTCGGCGGCGCGAACCGCTCGCTGGGCGGTCAGATCGTCGGGCGAGTTGTCGCAGGCAGCAGCCAGCGCCTCGTGAAGGCTTTCCCAATCCACTACGCGTCCCATTCCACTTGGTCGAAGAAACGAAGCACGCTCCGCCCGGGCCGCACGCGCGAACGCAGGGCCGCGAGCTCGTCGTCGGAGATCTCGCCGAGCGCGCGCTTGACCGCGAGCCACGGCAGATTGAGGTCCTCCTGGTAGACGATCGTCGAGATCCGCGGATTGACCTCGATCACGTAGTCGCCGACGAGCTGGACGTTGAAGAACCACTCGATCTCGAGCGCCGCGACGATCCGGTCGGCCATCTCGTCGAGCTCGGGGGCGTCGATGGTGACGAAGGACATCGCGAGGCCGGCGCGCAGCCCCTGGCGCGTCTTCGGATGGCCGAGCACGACGCGCCTGCCGTCGGCGATCCCGTCCACCGTCCGCTCGTCGCCGGTCGCGAGCTCCATCACGAGGAGGTCGACGCCCTCGTTGGGCAGCACCTCGACCGCTTCCTCGAGCCGCATCGCGAGCGCGCCGGGCCGCTCCTCGAGGAGCTGGTGCGCGCGATCGACCGTCGGATCGAGGATGCGGAAACCGCGCGATCCGGACGAATGCACCGGCTTGAAGCAGACCGGCCGGTCCGGGTAGCCGAGCTCGCGGGCCGCTGCGTCGACGCCGGCGGCTCCGCTCACACGCCGGAACGCGGGCGCCGGCACGCCGATCTCGTGCATGAGCGCGTAGAACTCCGCCTTGTCGTTGGCGCGGCGCACCGTCTCGGGCCCGGAGACGAGCACGGGCACGGGGAACTCGCCGCGCCGGGCCGACAGATGCGGCAGATCGTGGGACGACTCCGGCAGGACGACGTCGACGCCCTCGCGCTCCACGATCTCGAGCAGCGCGTCGGGGTACTCCGGATCGCTCCCCGCCGGAACGACGTGGAACCCGTCGCGCAGGTGACGGCCGATCGCGCCGTCGTTCATGTCGACGCCGACGAGACGAACCTCGCGCTCGCCGTTCTCCCGCAGCGCGCGGATGAGCCGCGCCGCGCCCGGCGCGCCGGCGGCCGTGACGAGGATCGTGGTCAGGCCTGTGCGAGCACCCACTGGAACGCCACCGGCCCTTCCGGCTCCACAAACTCGACGACCTCGTCCCGCTCGATGCGGAAACCCGCCTCCTCGACGAGCCTCGAGTTCGTCTCCGCCGGATAGCCGGAGAAGAAGGTCGGCGCGCCGAGCCACTCTCCGGTCCATCCGGGCAGATCCGACTGCCCGAAGGCGGTGAGGAGCCAGCCGCCCGGGACGAGCCATCGATGGATGTCGCCGAGCAGCGGCGCGAGGAGCTCGCGCGGCACGTGGTTGAAGACGTAGAAGGAGACGACCGCGTCGAAGGAGCCCGCGGGCAGATCGAGCGCAGTGAAGTCCGCGCAGATCAGCTCTGCATCCGGAACCGCCACGCGCGCCCGTTCGATCTGCCTCGGCGAGATGTCGACGCCGGTCAGCCGATAACACCGCGCGAGCCGCTGCGTCTCGGGTGGCCCGGACCCGCAGCCGAGCTCGAGGACTCGCGCTCCGTCTGAAACCCGCTGCACGAGCTCGGCTTCCCACTCCTCGCGCGGATCCCCGACGATCCGGTCGCGCCACTCGGCGAACGTCTCGCCGATCGCGTCGTAGCCGTCTGCGACGAGCTGTGTCCGGGCGTCGGTCACGCGGCGAGATTACCGTTGTGGTCTTGAAGGTCCTCCTCGTCACGCTCCACTTCCCGCCTGGCGGTGGCGGTGGGGTCCATCGGCCTCTGAAGTTCGCGACGCACCTTCCGGCGCTGGGGATCGAGACGCACGTGCTCGCGCCCGACGTGCCCGGAGCCGTGCCGGCGGACGCCGAGCTCGAGTTGCCGACGCAGGCGTGGATCCATCGCGTTCGCTATGTCGGCCCACGGGCCGGGCGCCCGTCCGAGCGCCTCGCCGCGACGCAAGGGCTCGCGCGCGTCGGCACCCAAGCGGCGCTCCTCGGCCGGCGGCTGCTCGTCCCCGACGAGAACCTCCCGTGGAGCACGATCGCGACGCCGGTCGCGATCCGCATTGCTCGGCGCGAGGGGATCGACGTCGTCATCACGACCTCGCCGCCGCCTTCGCTCCACCTCCTCGGCGCGGCGGTCAAGAAAGCGAGCGGCGCGGCCTGGGTCGCCGATCTGCGGGACCCGCTCACGTCCCACCCGCACCGGCGCGGCTACGAGTCGCGGCTCGCGCAGCTCAAGGAGAAGACCGTGGGCGGGATCGGCCGCCTCGTCGCGTCCCAGGCCGACGCGGTCGTCGCCGCCTCTGACGCGATCGGGGAGGAAGCGCGCGCGCTGACGCCGAAGGGTCGGGTCGTGACGATCGCGAACGGCTCCGACTTCGACGACTTCGCGGGGCTCGAGCACCATCCGAGCGAACGACTCCGCATCACGCACACGGGCAACTTCCAGGGCAAGCGCGACCCGAAGCCGTTCTTCCGCGCATTCGCCGAGTCGGGCCTCGAGGACGTGGTCGTGCGCTTCGCGGGGGACGTGCGCGCGGAGGATCGCGAGTACGCCGAGTCGCTCGGCCTCGGCAACCGCATCGAGCTGCTCGGCTACGTCTCGCGCCGGCGCTCGCTCGAGCTGCAGCGCGACTCCGAGGCGTTGCTTCTGCTCATCCCCGACTCCGGTGGGCGCGGCAAGGGCGTCCTCACCGGGAAGATCTTCGAGTACCTCGCCGCCGAGCGCCCGATCCTCGCGGTCGTGCCGCCGGACGGGGCGGCCGCCGATCTCCTCCGTGAGACCGGCGCCGGCACGGTCGTCGCGCCCGACGACGTCGCCGCGATCCGTGCGGCGCTCGTCGAGCTGCACCGCCGCTGGAAGGACGGGCGCCTCGACGGGACGCCCCTCTCGCCGGACTGGCGCGACCGGCTGTCGCGGGCCAGCCGTGTCGAGGAGCTCGCCGACGTGTTAAGGACCCTGGCGTGACGGCCGCCGCTCTTCCCTTCTCGCCGACGCGCTCGCTCACGCTCGAGCGCGTCACGCCGGTCCTCTTCTTCTCGTCGCTGTTCGTCTCGACGTTCGAGAAGCTCCACTGGAACGTCGCGGGGCAGATCGGTGTCAACGACATCACGACGATCCTCTTTCTCCTGGCCTTCGTCGCGAGCGAGCGCGAACGCGAGGACAAGTTCCCGCGGACGAGCGCCATCGTGCTCGCGTTCTTCGCGGCGTTCGCCCTCGTCTATCTCGCCGGCTTCTGGGATCTGACGACGCAGCAAGGGCTGACCCAGTTCTGGAAGGGGATGATCAAGTTCGTCATCCACTGGACGTTCATGGTCGCCGCGGTTGCCTATCTCCTGCGCCGTGGCGAGGCGTTCTACTGGCGGGCGCTCGCCTGGTTCTCGCTCGGCTTCGTCGCGAATGCCCTGTACGGGATCCTCCAGCTGGGCGCGGCCGTCGCCGGCCACAACCTCGACAGCATGGTCTTGAGCCCGCTGACGGGTGGCGCGAGCAACATCGACATCTTCGGGCATATCGCGGGCTCGAGCATCTACCGCGTGAACGCCCTCACGGTCGACCCGAACCACCTCGGCGTGATGCTCGACGTCCCGCTGCTCGCGCTGACGCCCCTCTACCTGCGGATGCCACGCGCCCACCGCTTCAAGAAGCGGCTCGCGGTGACCCTCGCGTTCCTGCTCCTCGTCGAGATCGCGACGCTTTCGCGGAGCGGCTGGCTCGGGCTCGGCGCCGGCGCGCTCGTCCTCGTGATCCCGTACCGGCGCCTCATGATCACGAAGCAGCTGCTGTACCCGCTCGGCGCGCTCGTCGTCCTCCTGCTCGGCGTGTTCGTCGTTCGCCAGCACTTCATCACGACGCTGCTGGGACAGCGGTTCTCGACGGGTGGCGCGTCGACGCAGTCGCACTTCGCGGTCTACTCGTTCATCGGCCCGGTGCTGCACATGCATCCGCTGCTCGGACTCGGGGAGAACAACTTCGCCGTCTACTACCAATTCATCACCGGCGATGCGAACTTCGGCGCGCACTCGTACTGGGTGTCGATCATCGTCGAGTCGGGGCTCGTCGGGTTCCTCGTCTGGGTCGTCTTCCTCCGCTACGTGTTCGTGCGGCTGTGCGCGGCGCGGCGGCTCGGGCGGATCCTCGACCGGAGCGGCGACGAGGAAGGGGCGCGCGTCAGGCCGCTCGCGTGGGGGCTGACGGCGGCGCTCGTCGGCACGATGGCGGCGAACTTCTTCTACCTGACGATGCAGTTCTATTACTTCTACGCCTTCCTGGCGCTCGCGCTCGCCCTGCCGGTCGTCTTCGGGCACCGAGCGCGGACGACATGACGTGATCGTCGCGGTCGTCCTGTTCTGGGTGTCGCTGGGCGCGCTCGCCTGGACGCACGCGCTGTATCCCGTCGCCGCGGCGGTCGGGGCTCGGTTGCGGACGAAGCCCATCGCCGTGGACGAGGGCTGGCTTCCGACGGTCGCCGTGATCGTGGCGGCGTACAACGAGGAGGGCTCGATCGAGCGGCGCATTGCGAACCTTCGCGAGCTCGACTATCCGGCGGAGCTGCTGGAGATCGTCGTCACCTCGGACGCGTCGAGCGACCGCACCGAGGAGCTCGCGGCGGCGGCGGGGGCGCGCGTCATCCGCAATCCGCGCGGCGGCAAGGTCGCGGCGCAGGATGCGGCGGTGCGAGCCACGGAGGCGGAGGTCGTCGCGTTCTCCGACGCGAACGCTACGTGGGCGCCCGACGCGCTGCGGATGCTGGTGCGCAACCTCGCCGACCCGAAGGTCGCGTACGTCTGCGGGCGGCTCCAGCTCGAGGCCGTGGACGGCGGGAACCAGGAGGGTCTGTATTGGCGGTACGAGCTCGTGACGCGCGCGTCGGAGTCGCGGCTCGGCTCGATCACCGCCGGCAACGGCTCGATCTACGCGCTGCGGCGCGCGGACTACGTCGAGGTCGACCCGCGTTTCGGACACGACCTGTCGCTGCCGTACTTGATGCCGCAGCGCGGGACGCGCGCCGTGTACGAGCCCGCGGCGCGCGCGTCGGAGCGGCCGACACCGTCCAACGAGACGGAGTACCGGCGCAAGGTGCGCATGTTCGAGCACACGTGGCTCATCGTGCTGCGCGGAAGGATGCTCCGCCGCCAGCCGCTCGGGTATCTCGTTGCGCTGATCTCCCACCGGCATCTGCGCTATCTGAGCGGGTTGCTCCATCTCGTCTGGCTGGGAACGTCGGTCGCACTGCTCGGCCAGAGCTGGATCTACGCGGTCGCGCTCGGGCTGCAGCTCGGCCTGCTCGCGGCCGCGGCCGTCGGCGTAGGGATCGCGCGGTACTACGTGCTCATTACGTGGGCGACGGTCGTCTCGCTGTGGAACTACCTACACCGCGGCGTGCCAGCGCACTGGGCGCCGCAGCGTGAGGAGAGCCCCGCGTGAGCCATGTCCCCGCCAGACACGTCCGGTGCCAGGCACCGGGACAGGGCCGAACCGGCCACGTCCGGCGCGCCACCGGCCTCCCTACCGCATGGCTCAGCGGGTTTGCCCGAGACGACCGACAGCACCCGGGCCAAACCGGACACGTCCGGTGCCTGGCACCGGACGTGGCTCTGTGGGACATGTCCGCTCTGCCGGGGGCCAAGGCATGAACCGCGCCGCCGACGTTGCGATCGCGGGCATTGCGCTCGTCGCCGCTTCACCGCTCCTCGCGGTCGCGGCGCTCGCGATCAAGCTCGAGGACGGCGGCCCGATCCTCTACCGCCAGACGCGCGTCGGGAAGGACGGCGTCGACTTCGAGCTCCTCAAGCTCCGCACCATGGTCGTCAACGCGGAGAACATGGGCGCCGGCCTCGCGGTGAACGAGGGCGACTCGCGGATCACCCGCACGGGCCGCATCCTCCGCAAGCTCTCGCTCGACGAGCTGCCGCAGCTCTGGAACGTCGTCCGCGGCGAGATGAGCGTCATCGGCCCGCGGCCGACGCTCCGCTACCAGGTCGAGCAGTACGACGAGCGCCAGCGCCGCCGCCTCGACGTACGTCCCGGGATCACCGGCTGGGCCCAAATCCACGGCCGCGCAACGCTTCCGTGGGACAAGCGCATCGAGCTGGACGTCTGGTACGTGGAACATCGCTCGCCGCTCCTCGACCTGAAGATCCTCGCCCGCACGCCGCTGGCGCTCTTCAGCGGAACGTACAAAGGCGAGACCGGCGGCTGGAAGTCGTGACGCTTTCGGCTCGGCTACTAGGCTCTGCCGCGTGAACGTCCTCATCACGGGCGCCTGCGGCGTCACGCCGCGCGCCATTGCGCGATCGTTGAAGATGAGCGGTGCCTGCACGGATGCTCGCCTTGTAGGCGTCGACCGCGGCGGCAACTGGTACGGGTTCCACGAAGGGCTGTACGACCGCGTCTACCGCGTGTCGACTCCCTCCGACCCGGGCTACGAGGAGCTCCTCCGCGAGATCTGCGCGAAGGAGGAGATCGACGCGGCGATCGTCGCGCCCGAGGTGGAGGTTCGCTTCTGGAGCACACGCGAGTTCCCGGTCCCGGCTCTTCTCCCGCCGCCCGGGCTCGTCGAGATCGCGATCAGCAAGCGGAAGCTCTATGACGCGCTTCGCGAGACCGGCCTCGTGCCGCGGTACGGCATCGCGTCGCGCGACGACCTCCTCGCGCGCACCGGGCTCGAGCTCGACGGCAACCCGGTGTGGCTGCGCGACTACTCCGACGCGTCCTCGAGCGGGATCGGCTCGATCGCCGTCACCGACTCCGAGCAGGCATACGCGTGGGCGCTGCTCAACCCCGGCATCGAGAGCTACATGGTCGCCGAGCACCTGCCCGGCCGGAACCTCGCCGCGATGCTCCTTTTTCACGACGGCGAGCTGCTCAAAGCGGCGTGCTACGAGCGGCTCGAGTACTTCGGCGGGCACCTCGCCGCCTCCGGCATCACCGGCAACATCAGCCGCGGCCGCCTCGTCAACGACGAGCAGGCGCGCGCGGTCGGCGAGCAGGCCGTGCGGCTCGTCGCGGAGCTTGCAGGGGAGAAGCCGCACGGCGTCCTCACGGCCGACCTCCGCGGCGACGCGACCGGCGCGTACAAGGTGACGGAGATCAACGTCCGCCACGTGGCCGCCACCTCGGCGCTCGCGGCCGGCGGCGCGAACATGTCCGAGGCGCAGCTCCTCGCGACGCTCGGACGGCTCGACGAGATCGGGGAGCAGATCCCACGCTTCCCCGACGACAACGCGATCCTGCGAGACATCGACGGTGCGCCGCTCTGGCTGGACCGCGATCCCGAGCTCGCGGTCGGCGAGTACGCACCCGATACGCCGAAGTAGTCGTTGACGTAGCGTGCTGCCGCGCGTGGCTCTCCTCATCGCGCTCGTCGCGCTGGCCGCAGGCTGCGGAGGCGCAGCGCCCGTGACCCCCACCACGACGACCGCCGGCCACGCGCACCTCGCGTGCAAGGTGCGCATCGCGCGCCTCGTCGTCAACGTCGTCGACGGGGACACACTGCGGCGCGTCGCCGGCGCGCGGGTGCGGCTGCTTCACCGGAAGGCGACCACGAACCATCGCGGGATAGCGGTGTTCCGCGGCCCGAAGCGCCGGCTCACCGTCGCCGTCTCGGCCCGCCGTTACACCGCCGCCCACGTCCGTCTCAACTTCCACCGCCGGATGCAGACAGTCCGCATCTACCAGCCGCGCCTGCAATGGCCGCTCTACGGCGCAACCCTTCAGCGCACGCAGGCGCAACCGAACATCCGGATCCGCCCGCCGTTCCGGCTCGTCTGGAGCCGCAGCGTGGGCAGCCTCATCGAGTTCCCCGCGGTGGTCTGGAACGGCCAGGCGTACATCGGAGACCTGCGCGCGACGATCCGCGCCGTCTCGATGCGCTCCGGCAAGCTCTCGTGGCTCCATCGCACGCCCGGCGGTGCGCGCATGGCGTCCTCGCCCGCGATTTACGGCCGGGAGCTCATCTACCACACGATCTCGGGCCGGATCTACGCGCTGCGCTTGAGCGACGGCTCGCTCATCTGGAGTTGGAACTCCGGCTCGAGAATCGAATCCTCCCCGCTCATCAAGGACGGGATCGACTACTTCGGCACCGTCGGCGGACGGGTCGAGGCGCTCGACCTGCACACGCGCCGACTCCGCTGGAACCACTCGCTCGGCGCGAAGGTCACGTCGAGCGCCGCGCTCGCGGGCAGCAGGCTCTTCATCGGGGACTACGCCGGCCGGCTGTGGGCGCTGAATCCCCGCAATGGCCGGACGCGCTGGGTCGGCCGCGTGAACGGCCGCATCTACGGGACCCCCGCGGTCTCGCGCGATCGCGTCTTCGTCCCGTCCTCGACGGGCCACTCGCTGACAGCCTTCTCGGTGAGCGGCCGCTACCTGTGGCGCGTCACGACCGGCAGCTACGTCTACTCCTCGCCGGCGGTGTGGGGCGGGCGTGTCTTCTTCGGCTCGTGGGACGGCTGGTTCTACGGCGTCTCGGCCTCGACGGGCCGGATCGTGTGGCGCGTGTACGCCGGCCGGCCGATCTCGGGGGCCGCGGTGGCGGTAGCCGGAGTCGCGTACGCGGGGACGTTCGGGCACCGGATCCTCGGCGTCGACGTGCGCAGCGGACGGGTCATCCTCCGCTTCCCGCACGGCGAGTTCGTGCCCGTCTCCGGGAACGGCGGCCGCTTGCTGCTCCACGGGCACTCGCGGTTGTACGCCGTGGAGCCGCGGCGCAAGCACCGGCACAGGCACGCGAAGCCTCAGCACCACCGGAAGCACGACGTCCAGTCCGGCTGCTGAGTCGGCTATCGTCGCCCGCTGTGGCTACTGGCTTTGACCCCGAGGCCGAGCAGGAGGTCGATTTCGCACGCTACGGCCGGATGCTGGCGCGGCGCTGGTGGCTCGTCGCGGTCGGTGTCGTAGCCGGCGCGGTCATCGGATACCTCGTATCGCTCGGCGGGACGCAGCTCTACAGCGCGACGGCGACGATCTATCTCGGCCAGCCGTACAACCCCGGCGCCACCGCGCCGGTGCTCACCCTGCAGACGAACCCGGCCGCCGTCAGCCAGATCGCGAACGCGGAGGCGGTGGACGCCAAGGTGGCGACCCAGTGCAACACGACGCTCAAGAGCTTCCACAAGGGGATCTCGGTGCAACGAGTGGCAAGCAGCACGCCGGTGAAGGGCCTCGGCGCCCAGGTCAATCCACTCGTCACCGTGACTGTCCAGGCGTCGAAAGGGAAGGTCGCCACCTGCGCCGCAAACGCGCTTGCTCGCGCGGCCGTGGCGGGCCTCGGGACCTATCCCGAGGCGAAGATCACGAAGTACGAGCAGCGCATCGCGCAGGACACCGAAGCGATCAAGTCGATCAATGCGGCGCTTGTCGATCCTGCCCTTGCGCAGACGGACAAGTACCTGCTGCAGCAGAGGCTCCAAATCCCCCAGACCGACCTCAATACGACGTCGCAGCTCCTGATCTTCGCGAAGACCGTCGAGATGCCGAGGCTGACGATCCCCGCGCGCGAGCGTCAGGTGACCGCGCAGAGCTCGCGCGACACGGTGCTCATCGCCGCCATCATCGGCCTGATCCTCGGCGTGCTCGCGGCGCTCCTGTGGGATGGCCTCGTGCCGCGCCTCACGGCACGCAACGGCGGCTAGAGTCACGGCGTGCCTACCGCACTCGTGACAGGCGGAGCCGGCTTCCTCGGCTCGCATCTCTGCGACTACCTCCTCGACCGCGGCCTGCGGGTCATCTGCGTCGACAACCTCCTGAGCGGATCGCTCGCGAACATCGAGCACATCGACGACGATGCGTTCCGGTTCGTCCCGGCCGACGTGACGGAGCCGTTCTTCATCGACGAGCCGCTCGACTTCGTCTACCACTTCGCCGCCCTCGCGAGCCCGGAGGACTACCTCCGCATGCCGCTCGCATCGCTGAAAGTCGGCTCGTACGGGACGCATCACATGCTCGGCCTCGCGAAGTTCAAGCGGGCGCGTTTCCTCACCGCCTCGACGAGCGAGGTGTACGGCGACCCGAAGATCCACCCGCAGCCGGAGAGCTACTGGGGCCACGTGAACCCGATCGGGCCGCGCGGCGTGTACGACGAGGCGAAGCGCTACGCCGAGGCGCTGACGATGGCGTACCACCAGCAGCAAGGCGTTGACACGGCGATCGTCCGGATCTTCAACACGTACGGCCCGCGGATGCGCCCGAACGACGGGCGCGCCGTCTCGAACTTCGTGCGGCAGGCGCTCGCCGCCGACCCGCTCACGGTGTTCGGGGACGGCCAGCAGACGCGCAGCTTCTGTTACGTCGACGACCTCATCCGCGGCATCGTCCTCCTCGCCGAGAGCGGTGAGCACCTGCCGGTGAACATCGGCAATCCCGACGAGCGCACGCTCCTCGACCTCGCGGAGCTCGTGAAGAAGATGACCGGCTCGTCGAGCGAGATCGTCTTCGAGGCGCTGCGGGTCGACGATCCGATGCAGCGGAAGCCGGACATCACGCGCGCGAAGGAACTGCTCGGCTGGGAGCCGGAGATCTCGCTCGAGGAGGGCCTCTCCCGCTATCTCCGCGCGCACGGTCTCGAGCCCGTCGCGGTCTGAGCGACTCGCCGCTTCTCGTGCGCGCCCTGCGCGGCGAGCCGACCGAGCGCACGCCGATCTGGTTCATGCGCCAGGCGGGGCGGTCGTTGCCGGAGTACCGCGCGATTCGCGAGAAGCGCGGGTTCTTCGAGGTTGCCGGCACGCCTGAGCTGTGCGCGGAGGTGACGCTCCAGCCGGTGCGCCGGCACGGCGTCGACGCGGCGGTCTTGTTCGCCGACATCATGTCGCCCGTCCTCGGGATGGGTCTCGACGTGAAGCTCGTCGAAGGCGTCGGGCCGGTGATCGACTCGCCTCTGCGGTCCGCAGCGGATGTGGCGGGCTTGCGCGTCGCCGAGCCGGGGGAGTGGGGCGAGCCGATCCTCGAAGCGGTACGGATCGTGCGCCGCGAGCTCGAGCCTGAGCGCGCGCTCGTCGGCTTCTGCGGCGGGCCGTTCACGGTCGCGGGGTATCTCGTCGAGGGGAAGCCGAGCCGCGATTTCGCGCGGACGAAGGCGCTCATGTATGGCGAGCCGGAGGTGTGGCACGCGCTCATGCAGCGGCTCGCCGCGCAGTTCGCGCCGTACGTCGCCGCGCTCGCTGACGCGGGCGCCGACGCGATCCAGCTGTTCGACTCGTGGGTCGGTGTCCTTTCGCCGGCCGACTACGTCGAGTTCGTCGCGCCCTACTCCGCGCGCGTGCTCGCCGCGGCGGGCGTGCCGACGATCCACTTCGGCACCGGTGCCACCGAAGGGCTTCTCGCGCAGATGACGCGCGCCGGCGGAGACGCGATCGGCGTCGACTGGCGCATCCCGCTCGACGTCGCGCGGGAGATCGCGGGCGATCGCGCAGTCCAGGGGAACCTCGAGCCGGCGTTGCTCCTCGGCCCGTGGGAACGCGTCGAGACTGCGGCGCGAGATGTCCTTTCGCGCGGCGGCGGAACCGGCCACGTCTTCAACCTCGGTCACGGCGTCCTGCCGCAGACCGACCCCGACGTCCTGACGCGCCTCGCGGCGCTCGTGCGGGAGCACGGCGCCTGAGCGAGGTTCCGTCGGCCGAGCTCGCGGCGGTGTTCGGCCCCGACGCTTCGGCCGACGCGGTCGAGTCGCTACGCCCGCGCTCGTTCTCGTCCACGGTCGGCGTCTGGCGCGTCCGCAGCGGCGCGGACTCGGCGGTCTTGAAGCTTCTCCGGCTCGGCGCCGGCCCGCCCGGCCGCTGGCCTTCGTCGCCGGGCGAGGCGCATCCCTACTACTGGCGCCGCGAGCCGCTCGTCTACACCTCGGGGCTCCTCGACCCGGTCGACGGGGTGCGGGCGCCGAAGCTCCGTGGGCTCCATGAGCGGCCCGACGGCTCGGTTGCCCTTTGGCTCGAGGACGTCCCGCCCGCGCCCGCCTGGACGCCAGAGCGGCTCGGCGCATTCGCGCGGCGGCTCGGCCGCGCGCAGGCGCTCCTCGCCGCGCGGCCTCCGAGCGTGGCGTGGCTCGCCTCCGGCTTCCTCCGCCGCTATCTCGAGCTGCACGAGGTCGCCGACCCAGAGCGCGACGCGGTTCTGGCCCGCCTCGACCAACTGCCGCACACGCTCGGTCACAACGACCTCCATCCGGCAAACGTCCTCGGCCTCGACGGCTCCGTCGTAATCGACTGGGCCTTCAGCGGCCCCGCGCCGCTCGGGCTCGACCCGGGCGTACTCGTTGCCGACGGCGTCGCCGACGCCCTGATCGCCCCCGCCGATGCGGACTCGGCCACCGAGGCCGTCTGGAACGGCTATGCGGCCGGGCTGCGCGAGGGCGGCGTGGACGACGTCGCCCCGATCCGCTGGGCCTTCCTCCGCGGCACCGCGCTGCGGCTCGCATGGCTCGATCCGGACCAGGCGCGCGAAGACTGGATGCGCGAGCCGTGGCGAGCGGCCGTTGCGCTGCTCGAACGCTGGCGCGACGAGGCGCGTGAGCTACCGTCGGACCGATGAGCGCTGCGGTCGTCCTCATGGCATACGGCTCACCCGAGCGGCTCGCCGACGTGCCGGCGTACTACGCCGACATCCGCGGCGGCCGGCCGATCGCGCCCGAGAACCTCGCCGACCTCGTCGAGCGCTATCGCCGGCTCGGGATCGAGGACTCGTCGCCGCTCAACGCGATCACGGAGGAGACGCGGGCCGCGCTCGAGGCGGAGCTCGGCATGCCGGTCTACTCCGGGATGAAGCACTGGACGCCAAGGATCGCGGAGGCGGTCGACGCCGCGCTCGCCGGCGGTGCGGACGAGATCGTGGGCCTCGTGCTCGCGCCGCACTACTCCGCGCTGTCGATCGCCGGTTACCGGACGCAGCTCGAAGCGGCGCTAGCCGACCGGGCGCGGCTCCACTTCGTCGAGAGCTGGCACGACGAGGCCGGATTCGTCGAGCTCCTCGCCGCGCGTGTCCGCGGCACCGGCGCGCACGTCGTCTTCACCGCACACTCGCTGCCCGCGCGGATCATCGCCGCGGGCGATCCGTACCGCGACCAGCTGCTCGAGACCGCGCGCCTCGTGGCCGAGGCGGCGGGCCTCACCGAGTGGAGCTTCTCCTTCCAGAGCGAGTCGCCGACGGGCGAGCCGTGGCTCGGCCCCGACATCCTCGACCACCTCGAGGCGCTCCATCGCCAGGGCGTCGAGAGCGTGCTCCTGTGCCCGGTCGGCTTCGTCTCCGACCACCTCGAGATCCGCTGGGATCTCGACGTGGAAGCACAGGAGAAGGCCGCGGAGCTCGGCATGCAGCTCGCGCGGGTCGAGATGCCGAACGCCGATCCGGAGTTCGTGCGGACGCTGGGGAGGATTGTGAAGCGGACGCTGTCGGTACCGTCAGGGACGTGGTAACTCGCGCATGTCCCGACTGGCCCGATCTGATGGAGATCGCGCCCGAGCTCCAGTTCAAGCACTACACCGTCGCCGAGGCCAAGCTTCCCGCCGACGCGCTCATGCTCATTCCCGACGTGTCCCTCTCGGACGTCGAGTTCTGCTGCGACCTCGACCGCAACGTCTTCTACGCCGAGCACACGCCGCCGCGGGTGGCCGACGCGCTCCGGGCGAGCCACTGGTTCGAGATCCGCGACTGGGTCTCGTCCGGCCAGTCTCCGGAGGCTTAGACCGCCGTCAACAGCGGCTCGCCGCGGCTGTAGGCGAGGACGTTGTCGACGAGAACGCGCGTCATCGCGGCTCGGGTCTCGGTCGTCGCGCTGGCAATGTGCGGCGTGAGGACGACGTTCGGGAGGGCGAAGAGTTGCTCGGGGGCGCGGGGCTCGTCGGCGAAGACGTCAAGGCCCGCCGAGATGCGGCCGGAGACGAGCTCCTCCACGAGCGCCTCCTCGTCGACGACCGCGCCGCGGGCGGTGTTGACGAGCGTCGCGCCGTCCTGGAGGAGCGCGAGCCGCTCGCGCGAGATGAGGCCACGCGTCTCCTCGGTGAGCGGTAGGTGGAGCGAGACGACGTCCGAGGAGCCGAGGAGCTCCTCGAGCCCGACGCCGCTGTTGCGCGTGTGGTGCGCGACCTCCATCCCGAAGACCTCCGCGCGCCGCGCGACCTCGCGGCCGATCCGCCCGAAGCCGACGAGCCCGAGCCGGGAGCCGGAGAGGTCGCGGCCGAGAAGCTTCGGGCGCACCCAGTCGTTCTGCCAGCCGCCCTCCCGGATCCAGCGATCGGCCGTGACGATGTTCCGGCGCGTCGCGAGGATGAGCGAGAGCGTGAGGTCCGCGACCGCCGCGTCGAGGACTCCGGGCGTGTTCGTGACGGTGATGCCACGCTCGTGGCACGCCTCGACGTCGACGAGGTCGTAACCCACGCCGTAGTTCGCGACGAGAC
>JAWVDC010000078.1:0-3618 GCA_033857715.1 Gaiellaceae bacterium
GGGACGGAGATCGGCTGCTTCGTGTCGACGATCTCGACTCCGCGCGCCAACCCGTCCGTCGAATCCATCGCGACAGCGCGGATGCGATCGTCGCCGAGGTGCTGCTGCACCTCCGCGATGATCTCGCGCGTGCTGCCGTCCTCTTCGGGCACCTGCACGCTGAGCGCGTGGTAGATCTCGGGGAGCTTGTCCGGGAAGACAGCGTCGAGCACGACGCCCTTGATCTCGACGATTCTGCCCGTGTTCTTGTCAGCCACTGCGGTCTCTCCCCTGGATGCGTAAAGGTCGGGTGCGGGGCGCAGATTAGCCGAGCGGCCCGCTCAAGCCTCGGGAGAAGCGGCGGGCCAAAGGCCGGCCGGTGCGTCGACAAGCCGGGCGAGCGCGTCGAGCACCGGCTCGTAGTCGGCGCGGCGCCGGCAGAAGCGCTCCCACGCGAGGTCGTGGTCCTCGGTGACGCTGACGCCGCTCCCCTCAAAGCGGGTGAGAACGCGCTCGAACTCGCCCCGATCTACCGCTTCGACCTCGCGGTCGGCCACGCGATTGGCGAAGAAGCCGCGCAGCCGCCCGACCGCGCCAAGTCCCGCCCGGTAGAACATCCACGCCGCCGCGTTCCCCGCTCCGGGGGCCTCGATGGCGGAGAGCCGGAAGTTCGCCGCCTCGAGCAACGTCGCCGTCGCCGTTACCCAGGAATGGTCGGGCTCGGACGAGCGGAAGAAGACGAGCATCGGATGCGTGTAGTGCGTCTCCCCCACGTCGACGATCCAGCGCTCCCACTCGGGCCACAGCGCGTCGAGCGTCTCGATCCCGGTGAAGATGTGATGCCGCTCGATGAGGGTCAGCGCGTCGGGCGGCGAGCCCGCGCGCGCGTCGAGCATCGCGACGACCGCCTCGCGGCGCGAGAACGCGGCGTTGAGCGTCGGGAGATACGTGATCACGAGCGCGAGCAGGCCGAGACCGATCGTCGCGTCCGCGAACGCCGCGATCGCACCGCCCACGCCGTCGGGCTTCTCGAAGCCGAGGGTGAAGAGCGACGAGCCGCTCACCACGACCGCGTCGCCGAACCCGCCGCCGTCGATCGCCCAGAAAATCCCTGCAAACCCGAGCAACGTCGTGATCAGCCACAGGAGCGGCAGACCGAGCACGGCGATCGGCGCGCCGTAGACCATGATCCCGTCGACCGCCGTGCGCTCGGTGAGGCCGCGCACGCGCGCGATCCAGCGCAGGATGCGAAAGACCCAGAGGAAGACGACACGCGAGCGAAGCTGCACGCCGCGCGGGATGACGAACGCCCGGACCGCCTCGAGCAACGCCCATGCGACGGCAAGACCACCGACGATGGCGACGAGAATGCGGACAGCCTCCATCGCGAGAGGCTATCCAGGCCGAGGCGTATTGTCCGGCGGGATGAAACTCGTGCTCGGAGTAGCCGTGCTCACCGCCGTCGCGCTGGCCGCGTCCGCATGCGGGAGCAACAGCCACCGCACGAGCGTCCAATCCGGCACCTCGAGCCAGCTCATCCTCGGCGGCACCGTCCGTTGCACGGCGACCATGACGACGCCGGTCGAGGTGGGGCACGAGCTCGGCGTCATCGTCCGTCTGCACAACGTCTCCCAGCACACGGTCAACGTGTTGCCGGCGTACGGCGGAGTCTGGGTCGTGGTGCGGAGCGCCGACGGAACGACGTACGACACGCGCATCCCGCTCGAGAACTCGAACGGTCCGCCCCCCGCGCCCATCCCCCTTCGCCCAGGCGCCACGGTTACGCGGCGGCTGCTTCCCGATCTCCGCGTCCGCTGGGCAGGCCCGCTGCGCGTCACTCCCGGTTGCGACGTGACTGCGGCGCCGACCATTCGCGTCACGGTCACCTCACCGGGGCTCCCCTCGAGCGAGAGCGCCGCCGTTGACGACGTCGTCACGGCCACCGGGCACTTGCTCGACCACTGCCGGCCGACCGCCGCCGGAGTGTCCGTCGTCGGCCGGATCGACCCCCCGAGCCACGGCTTTCCCCCGCTCGACGCGCGATGCTCGATCACGCTCGAGCGCAAGGAGGGCTTCTATCGGGCTCAGGTGCTCGTCCTCACGCCTCCGAACCTGCGAGGCGCACATGTCGACCCGACGTACGAGGCGATCTCCGGCGCCTATGCCCCAAACCGCAACAGGCAGGTGATCGCGTGGGAGTTCGTCGTCACGAAGGACGGCGCAACATCGGTCGCCGCAGCCTCGAGCCAGACAGGTCGGTCCGGCGGCGGCCGCGCACCGGACTGGAGATGGAGCAGCTCGGGTCCCGTTAGGTCCGGTGATTCGCAATGCGGGTTCAGCGGCGGCAGCTTCGGGAGCGGGGATGGACCCGACGTCTACTTCCTCTCGGGTTGCGGGGCCTGAGTGACATTCCGCTCGCGCGGCGTCGTATCTTCCCCGTGAAGGGCCTGCTTGCCGTTGCCGTGCTCGTGCTCACCGCGTCTGCTTGCGCGAGCGGTCACCCGACGACGACTCGAACGACGGAGTCGGTGCAGGCCGCGGTAACGAGCGTCAGCTCGAGTCGCCTCGTCCTCGGCGGGAACGTGCGGATCACCGCCACCGTCCCCGCGACGGTCGAGGTAGGGCGTCCGCTCACGGTCGAAGTCGCCGTCCGAAACGTCTCAAAGACGCCGCGCAAGATCCAACTGAGCTATGGCCTCCTCTGGGCTGCCGTCCGCTCGCCCGACGGCACTACCTGGGACTCGCGGAAGGCGTTCCCTCGGGGCTTTGGGGGACCCTTCGTACCGGAGACAACGCTACGGCCGGGGGCGACCGTGACAACGGGCGTCTGGATGGGGCGTTCCCACTGGAGCGGCCCGCTGGAGCTCACCGCCGGTTGGGGCGAGACGGCGCTTCCGGCGCTGCGCGTCGGCGTAACGGTCCCGAGCGGGCCTCTACCGAGCGACCGGACGACGATCGACGACGTCGTGTCGCACGCGGGCGGCCTACTCGACCACTGCCGCCCCGAAGAATCAGGCGTCGCGGTGACAGGCGTGATCGTTGCGCCGAAGCACTCCGCTCCGCCGATGCCTGCCCGGTGCTCGATCGCGGTCAGGCACGAGCACGGGTTCAACCTCGCGCAGGTGCTCGTCGCGTCGCCTCCCACCTACGACCGCGTGCACGTCACTCCGCCCTACCAGTGGATCACCGGGTCCAGACTCGAAGGCAACGCGTCCGCCTCCGCATGGCTGTTCGTCGTGACGAGTGTAGGCACGACGTCCGTCGACTCCTACAGCATGGAGTCGACGAAGCCGGCCCGCGGTGGGGCACCGCAGTGGCAGTGGACGACATCGGGCGTGGAACCTCGGCAGGGCGGCTCCCACTGCGGCGGCACCGGCGGTGGCGGCGACGGTCCTAGCTACGAGGGCCCGTTCATCAAGTTCGTCACCGCCTGCCGCTAGCCCGCGACCGCGACCTGGCTCGGCGCCTCGTCCGCGTTCCGCATCAGCACCGCGGCGAAGGCGAGACCCCCAAGCGTGAGCAGCGCCGGCAGGCCGATGAAGAACGGGCCGAGCGCGACGTGCCGCAGGAGATAGCCGGCGACGATGAATCCGAACGGGCCCGCCATCGTCGCGACGGTCATCACGGCGGTCATCACCT
>JAWVDC010000079.1:0-8268 GCA_033857715.1 Gaiellaceae bacterium
CACCGCGGCGTCACGTTCGAGCCGTTCTACCGCGACGAGGTCGTGCTCGTCGTCCCCGCGGACCACCCGTTCGCCGGCAAGACGATGTCGCTCCCCGAGCTCAAGCAGGAGCCGCTCGTCCTCATGCAGGAAGGCGCCGGCGTGCGGCAGATGATCGACGACGAGCTGCGGGAGCTCGGCGTCCGCCTCCGCGATCTCAACGTGCGGCTCGAGCTCGGCCTCCAGGAGTCGGCCCGGGCCGCGGTGCTCGGCGGGTTCGGGGCGACGTTCATCTCCCGTATCGCGATCGAAGGAGACCTCGCGGCCGGAACCTTGGCGCTCGTCCGCGTCGAGGGCCTCGAGCCGGCGCGGGAGATCCAGCTCGCGCGCTCCACCGGCCGCGCCGAGACGCGCGTCGCGCAGGCGTTCGTCGCGTACGCGCGCGAGCGGCTCGCGTGATCGTCCGCTGGGGACTCGACGCGTTGCCCGAGGCGTGCTCCGAAGCGGGTGTGTCGGCGCCGCTTCTTGTTGCGAGCCCGCGCTGGGACTCGCTCGCGCTCCCGCTCGAGCCCGCGGCGCGTTGGTCGGAAGTTCCGACGGATCGAATCGGCGAGGCTGCGGCGCAAGGCGGCGACGGAGTGCTCGCCCTCGGCGGCGGATCGGCGATCGACCTCGGCAAGGCGATCTCAGCAGCGACCGGCCTGCCGCTCGTCTCGATCCCGACGACGTACTCGGGAGCAGAGTGGACGTCGTACTTCGGCGTCCGCGACACCGACCGGCGGATGCGCGGCGGAGGCGGTGGCGCTCATCCCGCCGCGATCGTCTACGAGCCGAGGCTCACGCTCGATCTGCCGCCAGAGACGACCGTCGGCACGGCGATGAACGCGCTCGCGCACTGCGCCGAGGCGCTCTACGCGCAGGGCTACAATCCCGCCGCGGACGAGGAGGCGCTCGCCGGAGCCAGGCTCATCTCCCAATGGCTGCCGCCCGTCATCGCCGAGCCGACCGACCTGAACGCGCGCACGGAGCTGCTCCGCGGCGCTGCGCACGGCGGCGCGGCGCTCGCGGGCTCGATGCTCGCGCTGGCACACGCGATGGCGCAGGCGATCGGCGGCGCCTACGGCCTCCCGCACGGGACGCTGAACGGCATCGTCCTCGCGCCGGCGCTCCGGTTCAACGCCACGATCGTCCCCGACGCGGTGCGCCGCTTCGGTGAGGCGATCGGCGCGCCCGACGATCCCGCCGCGCGCGTCGAGGAGCTTACGGCGCTCGCCGGCCCGACCCGCCTGAGCGAGCTCGGCGTTCCGGAGCGCGACCTTCCGGCACTCGCCGCCTCCGCAGCCGGGCGCGGCGGCAACCACGCGAACCCGAAGCCGGCGAGCCCAGAGGAGATCGAGCAGCTGCTCCGTTCGGTCTTCTAGGCGGGGCGAGCGACGAACGACAGGATCGTCACGCCGAGGTCGTCCACCGGCATCCCGCGGAAGCGCTCGGCGAGCGGCATGTTCAGGAGCTGCGCGCGGCCCTCCTCGTTCGGCCCGGACGGCGTCTCGCGCACGAGTTCGAAGCCGGCGTCGCGCACGAGCTGGAGGTACTCCGGCGCCCGCAGCCGGTTCTGGTAGTGGAGCGGCGAGTTGACCGCCGCCCAAGCGCGGTCCGAGAAGCGGAGGAAGTGGTAGCGCGAGAGGCTCGGGTCGAAGTAGCTGTAGTGATCCTGCAGGTCGATCCGGCAGCTGAAGGCTCCGCCCGGCTTCAGGATCCGCCGCGACTCCGCGAAGATCGCGGCGAGGTCGTCGCCGGGGATGTGCTCGCACGTGTCGGTGCTCGAGGCGAAGTCGATGGAGCCCGCCTCGAGGCCGGTCTCGCGCGCGTCGCACGGTGCGAGATAGCGGATCCCGAAGCGCGGCTCGAGCTCTTCGAGCGACCCGACCGGGCCGCCGGTCTCGCGCAGCGGCCGGCCGGCCTCTTCCTCGAGCTGCGGCCGCAGCCGCTCGAACGCGGCGATCGAGTGGTTGACAAGCTCGAGGCGCGCGCTCGGGCGAATGTCGACGAGCACCTGCTTGCCGACTCCGAGCAGCGAGTAGGCAACCGGGATCGCGAGATCCCAGCCGGCGCCGAACTCGTAGAACGTCGCGTCGCCGAGCGGCACGCCGGAACCGAACTCCTCGTACGCGGAGATGTGCGCGATCGCGCGTGTGAACTTCTGGCGCAGCGCCTTCTCCGGCACGGGGAACGACCGGAAGAGATGCCGCTGGAACAGGTAGTTGAGCCGTTCGCCCTGCGGCAGCACACCGAGCGCGCGCTGCAGAGCCGCCTTTGCGAGCCAACGCATTCGCTGAGGATAGTCCGCCGGATGAATAAGTAGCCGTTATTAGAAGTATTCGAATCGAGCGGTATACTCCGGGGCGTGCCTGAGGACGGCCGTTTCGATGTGCTCGTGATCGGCAGCGGAGCCTCCGGGCTCGCTGCCGCTGTCGCTGCTCAACGCGCGGGCGCGCGCGTCGGCCTCGCGACGAAGGGCTCCATCCAGGCGTGCAACTCCGCGAAGGCGCAAGGCGGGATCCAGGCCGCCGTCGGCCCGGACGACTCGCCTGAGCAGCACGCGGCCGATGTCTGGAAGAGCTCGCACGAGACCGCGAACAAGGAGCTCGTCGAGGTCCTCACTTCCGAGGCTCCCGGCGCGATCGCGTGGCTCGAGGAGCTCGGGGTCGAGTTCACGCGTGACGAGGACCGCAGCTACCGGCTCGCGCGCTGCGGCGGCGCGTCAGCGAAGCGCCTTCTCCAGGTCGGCGATCGCACCGGCAACGCCATCACCGGCGCCCTCCGCGACGCCGTCGCCGCGAGCGATATCGCCGTCGTGCCGAAGGCGCCGCTGCGCGAGCTCGAGCGGACGGAGAACGGCTGGCGCGCGTCGTGCAACGGCCACGAGCTCGCGGCTTCCACTGTGATCCTCGCCGCCGGTGGACGCTGCTACGCGGAGGCCGAGCAGCGCGGCGAGCTGTCGACGAACCATCCGTACGCGACGGGCGAGGTGACGAAGGTCGCGCTCGACCTCGGCGCGGAATCGCGCGACATGGACGCGCTTCAGTACCACCCGAACGGCGGGCTCTGGCCCGAGTCGATGCAGGGCTACTCCATTCCCGAGACGACCCGCGCGTACGGCGCTGTGCTCCTCAACGCGGACGGCGAGGAGTTCACCGACTCGCTCGGCCCGCGCGACGAGGTGAGCCAGGCGATCTTCGCCGAGGTCGCGAAGGGGAAGGGCGTGAAGACGCCCGCCGGGCACGACGCGGTCTGGCTCGACACGACGCGGATCCCGGCGCACGACGCCGAGCTCTCGCTCCCGTACATGCTCCGCCGGTACCGCGCCGCCGGCGTGGACCCGCTTCGCGAGCGGATCCTCACGTACCCTGTTCTCCACTACCAGAACGGCGGGCTCGTGATCGACGCGAACGCCGAGACGTCTCTCGAAGGCCTCTACGCCTGCGGCGAGATCGCCGGCGGGACGCATGGGCGGAACCGCATGATGGGCAACAGCCTGCTCGAATGCATCGTGTTCGGAAGGAGGGCCGGACGTGCCGCAGCTGCTCGACACTGACATGGATCGCGCCGTCGAGGATGCCGCCGCGCACCTCTACGTCTGGTCGTTGAAGGACATCCCGCAGGATCTGCGCGACGCGCTCGCCGCGGCCGCCGAGCGCGAGACGTCGATACCCGGGCAGCGCGTCCTCAACACGATTCTTCGCAACGTCGAGGTCGCCGACGGCGAGGGCAACCTCGTGTGCCAGGACACCGGCATTGCCGTGTACACGTGCCGCGTGGGCGAGCACTTCCCGCTTCATCCCGCGCGCATCTACGCCGCGCTGAAGGAAGGCACCGCGCGCGCGACCCTCGAGCATCCGCTGCGGTCGAACGCCGTGCACACGCTCACGCGCGAGAACACCGGCCCGAACGTCGGCCACCGGCTGCCGATCGTCCACTGGGAGTTCATCCCCGAGTGGGACGGCCTCGACGTGAAGTGCGTGCCGAAGGGCTCGGGCTCCGAGAACATGAGCTTCCTCAAGATGTGCACTCCCGCCGACGGCGTGCGGGGGATCAAGGAGTTCGTGCTCGAGTCGATCGTCGGCGCCGGCGGCAAGCCGTGCCCGCCGGGAATCGTCGGGGTCGGCATCGGCGGCTCGGCCGACTACGCGATGTACCTCGCGAAGGAGGCGATCGCGCGGCCGATCGGGACACGCAACTCGGATCCGCTCGTCGCGGAGCTCGAGGACGAGCTGATGGGCCTGCTCAACGAGACGGGGATCGGGCCGATGGGTCTCGGCGGCGACGTGACGGTGTTGAACTGCCACATCGAGCACGCGGACACGCACATGACGCTCAACCCCGTGGCGGTCAACTACCAGTGCTGGGCGGCGCGGCGCGCGACGGCGCACATCGCGGCCGACGGCTCCGTCGAGTTCGACCGGGAGGCGTGAGCGTGAGCCGCGAATTTCCAGTGAATTGGCACGAAGTCGTGGCTGACGCGCACCCATCCGCGATCGCGGCCGCCGTAGAATCGGTTTCGAGGGCGGCGGGGTCGGCCCCCACCCAGGGTGGGGGTATGGGCTGATGGCGACCCACGAAGTCACGTTCCCGATCACCGACCCGCAGGAGATCCTCAAGCTCCGCGCCGGCGACGAGGTGATCGTCCAGGGCCACATCATCGGCATCCGCGATCGCACGCAGATCCGCATCTTCGACCAGGGGATCGAGCCGCCGATGGACCTCAGCGGCGCCTTCCTTCTCCACACGGCACCGGGTGTCCGCAAGCTCGCCCCAGGCAAGTACGAGAAGGTCTGCATCGGGACGACGACCTCGGCGCGCATGGTGCGTTTCACCGAGCCGCTCGGCTCGCAGTACGGCGTTCGCGCGATCTGCGGCAAGGGCGGCTTCCCCGACGACGCGATCGAGCCGATGCGCAAGCTCGGGATGGTCTATTTCGCGATCGTCGGTGGCGCGGCCGCGCTCGAGACGACCCAGATCGAGGAGATCGAGGAGGTCGCGTGGGAGGAGCTCATGCCCGAGTGCCTCTGGAAGTTCCGCGTCAAGGACTTCGGCCCGCTCACCGTCGGCATCGATGCGCACGGCAACTCGCTCTATCACGACGTCCAGGCCGCGGCCGGCGAGAAGCTCAAGGAGATCTTTGCTCGCTTTTAGAGAGGTCAGCAGGGCCATGCCCTCCGGCCTCGTGACGGCCGGAAAACTGCGCGGGGCGGCGTCCTCGGTCGCGCCCGTAGCCGCCGGCTACGAGCGCTCCCTGCGTCCTTGCCTCGCTTGCTTTCCGACCCCCATGAGGGCGGCCACATGACCCTGCTGACCTCTAAGACGCACTCCGGCCTGACCCACGTCCTCGACAAGGGCCTCGGCCCGCGCGGCTGGGAGGACGTCCTCGAGATGGCAGGCGACTACATCTCGATCGTCAAGCTCGGGTGGGGCACCGCGTACGTCACGCGCAACCTCGAGCGCAAGCTCGCCGTGCTGCGCGAGAAGCCCGTCGTGATCGGCGGCACGTTCTTCGAGGCGGTCTACGCGACCGGCGACCTCGACGAGTACAAGCGCTGGCTCTCCGGCTATGGCCTCACGCACGTCGAGATCTCCGACGGCACCGTCGACATCCCCCGCGAGCGGAAGCTCGAGCTCATCGCCGATTTCGCGCGCGACTTCACCGTCCTCTCCGAGGTCGGCTCCAAGGACTCGTCCGTCGAATACACGGCCGAGGAGTGGATCGCGTGGCTCAACGAGGACCTCGCGGCCGGCGCGTGGAAGGTCATCACCGAGGCGCGCGAGGGCGGCACTGCCGGGATCTTCGACTCGTCCGGCGGCATGCGCACCGAGCTCATCGGGGACATCGCGAGCGCGGTCGGCCAGGAGAACGTCATCTTCGAGGCGCCGTCCAAGGCCGCGCAGAGCTGGTTCATCAAGAGCTTCGGCCCGAGCGTGAATCTCGGCAACATCGCGCCCGACGAAGTCATCCCGCTCGAGACGCTCCGCCTCGGCCTGCGCGGCGACACGATGAAGGAGGTGCTCCTTGGCGACAACGCTGCAGCTTCCGCCTGACGTCGACACGTGGACCGCCGACAAGGTCGTCGCGTACGTCGTCGAGCAGTTCCCGGGCCGCGTCGCGCTTGCGTGCTCGTTCCAGAAGGAGGAGACCGTCCTCCTCGACATGCTCTTCGCCGCCGACCCGAAGGCGCGCGTCTTCGCGATCGACACGCACCACCTCTTCCCCGAGACGTACGACCACTGGAAGGCGATCGAGGCGCGGTACGACACGACCCTCGACGTCTTCGCCAGCGAGCCGGTCGAGGACGGGCTCTGGGAGCGGAACCCCGACCTCTACCTCGCGAAGGCGAAGATCGAGCCGCTCAACCGCGCGCTCCTCGACCTCGACTGCTGGATCACCGGCATCCGCCGCGAGCAGTCGCCGACTCGCGCCGACGCGCCGAAGCTCGGCTGGGACGAGGCGCACGAGCTGTGGAAGGCGAACCCGCTCGCCGACTGGACGGACGACGACTGCTGGGCGTACATCCGCGAGCGCGGGTTGCCGTACAACCCGCTCCACGACCAGGGCTACGGTTCGATCGGCGACGCCCACTCCACGCTGCCCGGCCAGGGCCGCGAAGGACGGTGGGCGGGAACGGAGCGAACCGAATGCGGGTTACACACATGAACACGAACGAGCGCAAAGGATTTGTCCTCTGGTTCACGGGCCTCTCGGGCGCGGGCAAGACGACGATCTCGAACATCGTCGAGCCCGAGCTCGAGCGGCGCGGCTTCATCGTCGACCACCTCGACGGCGACATCGTCCGCACGCACCTCTCGAAGGGGCTCGGCTTCTCGAAGGAGGACCGCGACATCAACATCGCGCGCATCGGCTGGGTTGCGTCGCGCATCGCGCGCGCCGGCGCCGTCGTGGTCGTTTCCGCCATCTCGCCGTACGAGGAGATGCGGAGGCACGCGCGCACGCTCGTAGAGCAGCACGCGCCGTTCGTCGAGATTTTCGTTGCGACGTCGGTCGAGGAGTGCGCTCGTCGCGACCCCAAGGGCCTGTACGCCGCGGCGTACGCCGGCGAGCTCGCGGACTTCACCGGCGTCTCCGCGCCGTACGAGGAGCCACTCGATCCGGAGATCCGTCTCGAGACCGCGGGCCTCACGCCGCCCGAGTCGGCCGCGCTCGTGCTGGCGCGGCTCGAGGAGCTCAACCTCATCCCCGCGGAAGTCGAGGCGGAGCTCTGAGCATCTCCCGCGTTCGGCTCACCCACCTCGAGCGGCTCGAGGCGGAGGCGATCGACGTCATGCGCGAGGTCGTCGCCACCGCCGAGAACCCGGTGATGCTTTATTCGATCGGGAAGGACAGCTCCGTCATGCTGCGCCTCGCGGAGAAGGCGTTCGCGCCGGCGCCGCCCCCGTTCCCGTTCCTCCACGTCGACACGACCTGGAAGTTCCAGGACATGTACGCGTTCCGGGCAAAGATGGCGGAGGAGCACGGGCTCAACCTGCTCGTGCACGTCAACGAGGACGGAGTCGCACGCGGGATCAACCCCTTCGACAGCGGCTCGGTCGTGCACACCGACGTCATGAAGACCGAGGGCCTCAAGCAGGCGCTCGACAAGTACGGCTTCGACGCGGCCTTTGGCGGCGCGCGGCGCGACGAGGAGAAGTCGCGCGCGAAGGAGCGCATCTTCTCGTTCCGCACCGCGCAGCACCGCTGGGATCCGAAGAACCAGCGTCCCGAGCTCTGGCGGCTGTACAACGCGCGCCACCGGCGCGGCGAGTCGCTCCGCGTCTTCCCGCTCTCGAACTGGACAGAGCTCGACGTCTGGCTCTACATCCACCGCGAGGAGATCCCGATCGTGCCGCTCTACTTCGCCGCCGAGCGCCCGGTCGTCGACCGCGACGGGACGTGGATCATGGTCGACGACGAGCGCATGGAGCAGCGGCTCGCGCCCGGCGAGGAGCCCGAGATGAAGCGCGTGCGCTTCCGCACGCTCGGCTGCTACCCGCTCTCGGGCGCGATCGAGTCGGACGCCGACACGCTGCCGAAGATCATCCAGGAGATGCTCCTCGCGCGGACGTCCGAGCGCCAGGGCCGGATGATCGACCACGACGAGTCCGCCTCGATGGAGAAGAAGATGCAGGAGGGGTATTTCTGATGGCGCACACACGCGAGCTCGTCGCCGAGGACATCGAGGCCTACCTCGACGCGCACGTCAACAAGGACATGCTGCGGTTCATCACGTGCGGCAGCGTCGA
>JAWVDC010000080.1:0-4928 GCA_033857715.1 Gaiellaceae bacterium
AAGCTGGCGCTCAAGGGCTCGACGGCGACCGAGCTGTATCTCGTGGGTGAGGTGCAGAAGGTCTACAAGAGCCAGGGCGTCGAGATCCACGACAAGCACATCGAGCTCATCGTCCGGCAGATGCTGAAGAAGGTCCGCGTCGAGCACAACGGCGACTCCGAGCTCCTGCCGGGCCAGCTCGTCGACAAGCTCGTCCTCGACCGGGAGAACGCCCGCGTGAAGAAGGAGAAGAAGGAGCAGGCGACCGACGAGCCGCTCATCCTCGGCATCACGAAGGCGTCGCTCGCGACGGAATCGTTCCTCTCGGCCGCCTCCTTCCAGGAGACGACGAAGGTCCTGACGGACGCCGCGATCGAGGGCAAGGTCGACCGGCTGCTGGGGCTGAAGGAGAACGTGATCATCGGGAAGCTCATCCCGGCTGCGACCGGCTTGAAGCGGTACCGGACGATCGAGATCGGCCCGTCCTCGAAGGTGCCGGCGAGCGCGCTCGTCCGGCCGCAGACCGAGGAGCAGCTCCTCGCTGCGCTCGAGGAGATCGGCTCCGACGGCTCCGACGCGCTGTCGGGTCTCGGTTTCGACTTCGGCAGCGAGCTTCCGGACGGCATCGAGCCGCCCAGCGCTCTCGAGGCCGAGGAGATCCCCGAGGTCGACACGCCGCTCGACGACTAGAGCGCGAGCGAACCGATAGGTAAGACCGAGAGGGCGGCGATGAGCCGCCCTCTCTGCTACACAAGCCGCCGATGGAGAAGCTGCCGTGAGGAAGGGCGCGCTCGTCATTCTGACCGCGATTGCGGTGTCTCTCCTTGCCGTCGGGCAGGCCGCGTCCCAGCCGGACTGGGCGGGCGAGTGCGGGATCCCGACGAACCAGACCGTGTGGGCGGACTACAGCTGGTCGACGCTCCTGCCGGTCATGGCGCGTCCCGGCACCGTCCTCGCCCTCACGAACGGCAGCGACCCGACCGACTACTCCGCGCAGGCGCGCGCGCTCGGGGCGGCGACGTACTCGCTCGACGTCCAGCTGAAGCGACGCGTGGGGACACCGGACGTCCCTGCGGATACGGGCACGATCGCCGGTGCGGCGAAGGCGCAGTACGACTCGGCGGTCAAGAGGAGCGGCGGCTGCCCGTCGCCGCTCATCGTCGAGAACGAGCTGTTCGGCGCCGCGACCGTGACGCCGTGGTCGGCGGCGAACGCGCAGTACCGCGCAAACGTCCTCGCGTACCTGCAGGATCTCGCCGGCCTCGGCGCGCATCCCGTCCTGTTGCTCGCGCGGCCCGCGTACCTCGGCTCGGCCGAAGCCGTCTCCTGGTGGCTGCAGGTCGCTCAGGTCGCCGACATCGTCCGCGAGGACTACGTCCCGGCCACCGCTGTGTGGAAGCTCGGGGCGACACGCGGCAATCGACTGCTCCGGGAGGCCTACCGCGCGTCGGTCGCACCCTTCATGGCCATTGGCATCCCCGGGAACCGGCTCGGGATCATGGTCAGCGTCCTCTCGCAGAAGGGCGGCGGCGGGCGTAACGGGCTCGAGCCGGACTCGGCGTGGTACCAGGTCGTCAAGTGGTACGCGCTGTCGGCGAAACAGGTCGCGGGCGAGCTGGGCCTCGGATCGGTCTTCTCGTGGGGCTGGCAGCAGTGGAATCCGAGCGAGGTCGACCCGACCAAGGAGGACGCCGCGTGCGCGTGGCTCTGGGCGCGCGACAACAGCCTGTGCGACGCGCCGGAGATGCTCGGCGGCAGCTTCGACCCGTCGCTCACGGCAGGACAGATCGCGCTTCCCACCGGCGCGTACTGCGCAGTGCCCGGTTACGGGCCCGTCGGGGATGGTGCGCTCACGCATCTCAGCGCGGTTACGGGCGACCGCGCCGCCGCGCTGAGCATCCTGTACCGGCGTCTCGTCGAGCGGCACTACGCCACCGCCTCGAGCACCGCGATCCTCGCCGCCGAGCAAGAAGTCGTGGACGCGGCGTTCGGCGGAAGCCGCGACGCGTATCTCGCCGCCATCGCCCAGGCGCACCTCAGCGTCGCCGCCGCCAGAGCCGCGCTCGGCGATGAGATCCGGCGCGCAACGCTCGAGCAGCGGCGTGTCGTCGCCACGCCGAAGCCCGCGGACGTCGCCGGCTTCTATCAGGCGTACCCGCAGCTCCTCGTCCGCCGCGTCAAGGCGTCGCCCGCGGCGCCGTGGCTCGCCGGCACGCGCGAGGGCTACGCGGTCGCCGGAGCGGCCCCGGACGCCGTCTTCTCCATCCCGACCGGCCAGACGTCGAAGGTCTGGACGCTCCTCGGGACGTTCTCCGTGTCGCCCGAGGGCGCGCCTGTCCCCCTCGGCTCGCGGCCGTTCACCGCGGCACAGACCGCGATCGTGTCCACCCTCGAGGCCTTCGCGCGCGCGCACGCGTTCGAGCGCTGGACGATCGGCGAGCAACGGGATCTGCTCGACGTCGCCATCTGCCGCGCCGACGACCTCCCGGAACCGGCCGCGATCGACGTCACGCAGTACGTGCCGTTCCTCGAGCTCCGCTAGGCGGCGCTACTCCGCGGCAGCGAGGCCGGCGCCGTCGCCGCGGCCGGTCTTCCGCAGCTGCTTCTCCGCGTAGAGCGACTGATCCGCGCGCTCGAACAGGCTCGTCGAGTCGTCGTTCGGCTGGAGCTCGGCGAAACCGACGGACACGCGCATGTGCCCGGCGCGCGCGACAGGCCGCGCGACGACTGCTTGCTCGATGCGGGCCGCGAGCCGCTGCGCCTCCGCCAGCCGCGACTCCGGGAGGATCAGGCCGAGCTCGTCCCCACCGATGCGGCACGGGATGTCGGACTCGCGAACGGCCTCACGCACGCGCTCGGCGGTCTCCGAGAGCGCTGCGTCGCCGGCGAGATGGCCGATCCGGTCGTTGATCCCCTTGAAGTCGTCGATGTCGAGGATCAGGAGCGACAGTCCGCGGGAGTACCGCTGGGCGCGCGCAACTTCGCGCGCGAGCGTCTCGTGGAAGTAACGGCGATTGTGCAGGCCCGTCAGCGCATCGAGGTCGGCGAGCTGGCGCGCCTCCTTGAAGCGCCGCGCATTCTCGAGCGCAGGCGCGACGCGCTCGGCGAGCTCTTCGACTCTGCGGAGGTCGTCGTCGCCGAACGACGCATCTGCCTCGCGGGAGAAGATGCCGAGCCAGCCGACACCGCCGGAGCGGTCGGCGAGAGGCACGCCGAGCGCAACGCGGATCGCATCCTCCGCCGGCTCGGAATAGCGGTATGCGAGCTCGACTGCCCGCGCGCCCCAACCGCTCGGCTGCCCGAAGAGCGACGCCGCGTCGGGCGCGTCGCTGCCGAAGCCGCGCGAGCCGACGATCGGCTTGTCTCCGTCGCCTCCCTCGAGCCGGACGAGCGCAGCGTCGACGCGCGGAAGCGCGAGAGCAGCATTGAGGGTGGCCTCCAGAACCTCGTCGAGGTCGACGGTCGTCCCGATGTCGTTGAGGAACCGGCTGCGCTGTGTCTCCTCTTCCGCGCGGCGAACGCTCTCGCGCAGCTCGCGCGCGAGCTCTTCCATCCGCTCCTCAAGATTCGCGACCGCGCCGTTGGGCACGACAGCGGCCTGCGGCTCAGGGACGCGGCTGGCGCGCCGCGCGAGGGCGACGACTGCGATGACGCAGAAAGCTAGGGCCGCAGAAAGCCCAGCGATGACGAAATCCATGGCGGTCTGACTGTAATTCGGAAATCGCGTTCTGGCGAGGCCTGCGTCGGTTCGCTACCATGCCGCGGGCCGGTTGGCAGGAGGCGTTTCGCCTTCGCCGACCGTCTCTTCACGAAGAGCCTGTCTTTTTTTACTAAGGGGACTCATTTGCCGACTGTCAATCAACTCGTGCGCAAGGGTCGCAAGACCCCCCAGGCGAAGACGAAGACGCCTGCGCTCGCCGGTGCTCCGCAGAAGCGGGGCGTCTGCACGCGCGTCATGACGCAGACCCCGAAGAAGCCGAACTCGGCGCTTCGGAAGGTCGCGCGCGTCCGCCTGACGAACGGCGCCGAGGTCGGTGCGTACATCCCGGGCGAGGGCCACAATCTGCAGGAGCACTCCGTCGTGCTCGTCCGCGGTGGCCGCGTCAAGGATCTCCCGGGATACCGCTACAAGGTCATCCGCGCCGCGCTCGATACAGGCGGTGTCGCCGATCGCAAGCAGGCGCGCTCGAAATACGGCGCGAAGAAGGGCGCGTAATGCCACGCCGTGGTGAGATCCAGGCCCGTGAGGCCGCTGCCGACTCCGTCTACGGTTCCGTGCTCGTCACGCAGGTGATCAACAAGATCATGCTCGACGGCAAGAAGTCGATCGCCGAGCAGATCGTCTACGGAGCGCTCGACACCGTCGGAACGAAGACCGGCCGCCCGCCGGTCGAGGTGCTCGAGCAGGCCGTGAAGACCGTCACGCCGGTGCTCGAGGTCCGCAGCCGCCGCGTCGGTGGCGCGAACTACCAGGTGCCCGTCGAGGTGCCGCAGCGCCGCGCCCGCACGCTCGCCGTCCGCTGGCTCGTGACGTATGCGCGCGAGCGGCGCGAGAAGGGCATGTCCGACAAGCTCGCCAACGAGATTCTCGACGCGCTCAACCAGCAGGGTGGCGCGTACAAGCGCAAAGACGACGTCTACCGGATGGCGCAGGCCAACAAGGCCTTCGCGCACTATCGCTGGTAGACGGGGGGAGAAGGAGACTTGAGCACCAAAATGGCAGAAAGCCCAGTCGCACTCGAGCGCGTCCGCAACATCGGAATCATGGCCCACATCGACGCGGGCAAGACGACGACGACCGAGCGGATCCTCTACTACACCGGCCGTACCCACAAGATGGGTGAGGTCCACGAGGGCGCCGCGACGATGGACTGGATGGCGCAGGAGCAGGAGCGCGGCATCACGATCACGTCGGCGGCGACGACCGCGTTCTGGCGCGACTTTCGCAT
>JAWVDC010000081.1:0-13959 GCA_033857715.1 Gaiellaceae bacterium
GGCTCAGGTGCGAGATCGCAAGCTCTGGGCGGTCGAGCAGCCGCGCGGCCTGACCCGCATAAGTGTGGAGCTCGGCCGTATCGCCGGCGGCGATGCGACGCTCGGCCTGGGCGAGTGCCGCCTCGACGGCCGAGCGGTCAGTCGCGACGTCGCGCAGCCGCTCGTCTTGCACGCCGAGCGAGGTGAGATCAGGCAGTTGCAACTGCAATGCCGCCCTCAAGGCGGTCGAGGTCGTTCTCACTCGTCCACCAGCCGCAGGACACACGGACTACGCCATGGCCGGGGATGTCGCGCACGATCACGCCGCGCTCGCCGAGCGCGCCGACGAGCTCGCCCGGGTCGCCCGCGGGGCGGAACGAGACAAGCGTCGACTGATCCGGCGGCGTGACGACCTCGACGAGGGGCTCGAGCAGCTCGCGGCAGCGCGCGGCCATCTCCGCGGCGCGCTCGTACCGCCACTCAGGATGGCAGGCGAGCGACGCGACCAGGCCGGAGAGGATCGGGCCGGCGAGCCAACCCGAATCGAACCGCGCCGCGCCGTCGCGCGGCGTGTACGAACCGTCCGCTTCGTGCGCGGTCATTGCGAAGTAGCTCGGTAGCGCGACCGGCAGCTGCTCCGGCTCCCGGACATAAAGCGCGCCGCTCGGCTCGGGCGCGCAAAGCCACTTCTGGGCGGAGATCGTGTAGAAGTCCGCTCCCGCGAGGTCCGGCGGGATCGCGCCCGCGGCCTGCGCGCCGTCGACGAGCACGGGCAGCCCCGCCTCCTTGAGCCGCGCGATGTCGAGCTTGCGGCCGGTCGTCCAGAGGACATGCGAGACGGCGATGAGCCGCGTCTTCGGTGTGACTGCGGCGAGCACGGCGTCCTCGTTCGCGGCGGTGACGACGACGCGCACGCCGCTTGCGTGAAGCGGGCCGAGCAGGCCGAAGTGGTCCTCGTCGGTCGTCACGATCTCGTCATCGGGAGTCAGGCCGAGCCCGGCGACGACGATCTGGCAGCCGCGCGTCGTCGAGTCCGTGAGCGCGATCTGCTCCGACGACCCGCCGACGACCTCCGCGAACCCGGCGCGCACCTGGTCGCGCAGCCCGGCGAGCTCCTCGATGTAGGGCATCCCGCTGCGGCCCTGCTCGAGGTCCCGCGTGAGCCATGCTTGCGCCGCCTCGACCGCCGCGCGCGGGAGCGGGCCGTTCGAGCCGGCGTTGAGATACGCGTGGCGCTCGAGCACCGGGAACTGGGCGCGGGCCTCCTCGAACGTCATCCGACCACCGCCTCGACCGGTGCGTGATCGGACAGGACACGTCCGTCGAGCGTGCGGCGCTCGATCGGCCACGCGTGCGGGGGATCGACAACCGCGAGCCCGCGGACATAGATCTGGTCGATGCTGCCGGCGAGAGGCCGCGAGAAGCCCTCGGCCTCCCGCCCGCGGAGGTTCGTGTCCCCCGCCACGACGGCGACGTCGCCCGCGAGAGCGAGCGCCTGCTCGAGCTGCTCCTCCTCGCCATCGATGTGGAAGTTGATCACGGTCAACCCGTCGAGCTCGACCGTGTGGGCGATCCGCCGCAGATGCTTCTCCCCCACGACGGTCTCGCCGAGATCGCGGGCGGGCCGGCTGGAGAGGATCGCGTCGGCCTCCCCGGTGAACGCCGAGCGGAAGAGCCCGTTGTTGAGATCGGTGATCGCTCTCGCGCCGCACTTGAGGAGCGGCCGCCGCGCAACGGCGCCAACCGCGTGCATCCCGCTCCACGCACCAAGGCACGCAAGCGCCCACACCGGCAGCTCCTGCAGGCACACGATGTCGGGACGGTCGCGCGTCACGAGCTCGACCATCTGCCGAAGGTAGGCGCGCCTCCCCGGCGGGTCGGTGTTGCCATGGAAGAGGTTCCACGTACGGATCACAATGGCCACGCCGCGTAGCCTACGAATCCGTGCACGTCCTGCTCGCCGACCCTCCGGCCTTCACGCCGCCGTACGACCACGAGCTCGCCGCCGCTCTCGCGCGCGCCGGCGCCGAGGTCGACCTCGTCACGTCTCATTTCCGCTTCGGCAACGCGCCCGAGCCGGACGGGTACCGGCGGCGCGAGCTCTTCTACCCACTGACGTCACGCGTCTTCGGCCGCTCGCCGCTGCGGCTCCCCTTCAAGGCCGCCGAGCACCCGCTCGGCTTGGCCGCGCTCCGCCGAATCGACGCCGACGTCCTGCACATGCAGTGGCTGCCCGCGCCCGAGCTCGACGCGCGCCTCTTCCGCCCGCATCTCCCCTCGGTGTTCACGGCGCACGACCTCCTGCCAAGGCGCACGGCGCACAAGACGGCGCTCTGGCAAAAGCTCTTCGCGCGCTTCGACCGCGTCGTCGTCCACAGTGAGAACGGCCGCGACGCGCTCGCCGCGATCGGTGTCGCTAAGGAGAAGCTCCGCATCATCCCCCACCCCGTCTTCGCTGATTCATTCTTTTTGGGCGATCGGCCTCGGGCGGACGACGGTCACACGGTGCTCGCGTTCGGGATGATCCGGCCGTACAAGGGACTCGGCGACGCGATCGAGGCCGTTCGGCGCGCCGGAGGTGCGCGACTGCTCGTCGCCGGCGACCCGCTCGAGCCCATCGAGCCGTACCGCGAAGCGGCCACGGGCGTCGACGTGGAGTGGCGACTCGGCTACCTCTCGCCAGACGAGATCCGCAGCGCGCTGTCAGAAGCAACCGTCGCGATCTTCCCGTACAAGCCCGAGCTCGACCAGAGCGGCGCGCTCCTGCAGGCGCTCGGCGCTGGGATCCCCGCAATCGCGTACGACGTCGGCGGGATCGCGGAGCCGATCCGCCGTTACGGCGCAGGACGCGTCGTGCCCGCCGGCGACGTGGCCGCGCTCGCCCTCGCGGTGCGCGAGCTCCTCTCCGACACCGAGCAGCTCGAGCAGGCGCGCGCCGGCGCCCGCGCCGCGCGCGCAGAGCTGACGTGGGACGCCTCCGCCGCGGCGCACCTGGCGGTGTACGAGGAGATCGCGTGATCCTGCGGCGGAATCGCTTCCGCGACACGATCTCCCGCCAGCTGGACCTGTTCGCGGAGGACGAGGCAAACCGCCTCCTCGCCGAGGTCGCGGAGCTCGAGCAGCGCTATGCGAGCGCCGACCGCGACGAGGCCGAAGCGGCGTACGGCGAGTATCAGGATGGCGTAGACGCCGTGGTCGACGCCCTCGCGGAGATGCGGGACCGCTTCGCCGCGACCCTCGAGGAGCCGCTCGCGGAGCAATACGAGCGCGCGTTCGAGGACGCCGCGCGGAAACGGTGGCGCTGGCTCGACCGCTAGCGCGGTTTGGACGCGTCCTGGATCGCGCCGGCGGCGGTGATGAGCGCGAGGTGGCTGAGCCCCTGCGGGAAGTTGCCGAGCATCTCGCCCGAGCCAGGGTCGATCTCCTCGGCCAGGAGACCGACGTCGTTCGCGTACGGGAGGATCAGCTCCATCGTCTCGCACGCCTCGTCGACGCGACCGAGACGCGCGAGCGCCTCGACGACCCAAAACGAGCATGCGACGAACGCGCCCTCCTGACCCACGTGCTCGCTCGTCCGGAAGATGAGCCCCGGCGCGGCGGCGAGGTGCTCGCGGACGGCGTCGACGGTCCGCCCGAGCCGCTCGGTCTCGGGATATCCCTGCCGCACGCCGCGGAGCAGTCCCGCGTCAAGCGCGTCCTCACCCGTCCAGGCGCGGTAGGCGCCGACTGCCTCCGACCACGCATTCGCCTCGATCCATTCGTGGATCCGCTCGCGCTCTTCCCGCCAGCGCACGAGATGGCGCACCGGCAATTCTCCCGCCTCTGCAAGCCGGATGGCACGATCGAGCCCCGTCCAGACCGACATCTTCGAGCCGGTGTAGTGGCGAATCTCGTTGAGCTCCCACATGCCCGAATCGGCGTCCTGCCAGAGCGCGGCGACTCGATCGACGCAGTCGGCGAGCATGGAGCCGGTTACGTCGTCGAGCACGTTCCCGTCGGACACGTAGAGGTCGGCGGTCTCGAGGAGGTCTCCCCACGAGCCGAGCTGGAGCTGGTTCGCGGCAGCGTTGCCGTAGCGGACCGGCCGCGAGTCGCGGTAGCCCCGGAGGTGGTCGAGCAGCTCGCAGCGGCTCGCGATCGTGGCGTCTAGCGCGTAGAACGGCCGGAGGTCGGGCGCAGTCTTCCGGACCGCGCTGAGCAGCCACGCGAACGACTCCTGCACCTGCTCCGGCAGGCCCAGCCGCATGAGCGCGTCGAGCGTGAACGCCGAGTCGCGCACCCACGCGTACCGGTAGTCGTAGTTCTTGGCGCCGCCGATGATCTCCGGGAGCGACGTCGTCGGAGCGGCGGCGATGCTGCCCTCGGGCGCGTAGACGAGGAGCTTGAGCGCGAGCGCGCTCCGCGCGACTTCTTCCTGCCACGGACCGTCGTACGCCCACATCTTGAGCCACCGTTCCCACACCTTGACCGTCGCGTCGAGTCGCGCCTCGACATGTGCGCGGCTCGGTGTGTGGAGGGGCCCGTTGTGGGCGCCGACGAGCGCGAGAAGCGCCGAGCCTCCCGCTGTGATCTCGAACGAGCCGGTGAGCGCAGCCTCCTCGGCGATTACCTCGCCCGCATCCCAGGAGTGGACGGCGACCTGCACGTCCGAGCCCGAGGCGAACAGCACGCCGTTTCGGCGCGCGATCCGCGGCAGCGCGCGTCCCCAGTCGAAGCGCGGCTCGACGCGCCACTCGAGCTCGACCGTGCCGTCGAGCCCTTCGATCCGCCGCGCGTGCTCGACCCACGGGAGCAACCCGCCGTCCTGCAGGGTCAGAGCCTCGGTGACGCGGACGACGCCGGTGCCGGTTCGGTACGTCGTCTCGAGGACGTTCGTGCGCCCGACGTACCGGCGGGACGCGTCGAAGCGACCTTTCGGCGCGAGCACGAACCGGCCGCCGGTCTCGGGATCGAGAAGCGCGGCGAACGTCGTCGGCGCGTGGAGCGTGGGCAGCGACATGAAATCGACGGAGCCGTCGGCCGCGACGAGCGCGACCGTCCTGCCGTCGCCGATTGCCGCATACGCTCCGATCGGCGCGAAGCCATCCTTGCGTTTCACGTTCTGAAAACGCCGCGGACGCACAACTGGTCGCGGGGCGGGCGCTTAGTCGATGAAACGACCGCAGAGCTCGCACATGACGGCGTACTTCTTCACGCCCGCCGCCGTGACCGCGATCTGCCGCCGGACGGGTCGGTGCGCGCACGCGACGACCGCGGGCTGCATCCGCCGCAGGGGCGGCAGGTCCGGCATGAAACGAACTGCGCCGCCAACCGCCGAGCAGCCCTCCTCATGCTCACGCCAGACGGCGTTCACCGGCTGAGCCGTGATCGCGACCCAGCCGCACGCCGCACAGGAGATCTCGATCACCCCGTCAGGGTACGCGCGGCGGGTGGCGCGGAGTCAGCGCGTCTTAGGAGCGCTTGGGGCCCGGCCAGGTGCCGGTGGCCTTGGAAAAGCCCGTTGCCCCAGCGCGGTCGATCGCCGCCTTGACGCCGCCGAACACGGCACCCTGCAACGTCGCCGCCGTGAGGATCTCGCGCCAGCTCCGCCGCTCGTCCGTCGCCTTCGGCGGATCCTGCTCGCGCGCCGCGACCTTCCAGACCTGCTTGAAGACCGCGCCCGCGAGGATTCCCCCGAGGACGCTGACGATCAGCCCGATCGGCTTGTACAGGATCCGCGCCACGTCAGGTAACGCGCCGGGTGAAGAACGCAATCACCCAGCAGAGCGCAGCCACAATGGCGAGGATGAACAGCCACTTGACGACGGTGACCGCCAGGACGATCCCGAGGACGACAAGGGCAGCGAGAAGAATGAGTAGAAGCACCATGTCCAGACGGGTTCCCGGGCACGCGATCCCTAACCCTCCCTTGCGACTAGCGGTGCCCGAAGTGGTGAGCGCGCGGGAGCGCGGCGTGGACGTCCGCGCCGTCGGTCAACGAGCGCGCGAGCGGCGCGAGGGAGACGAGCTCGTGGACGAGGATGTTGCGGTTCCGGTCCGAGTGCTCGTAGCGCCCGCGTACGAGTAGGAGCGGCTCGCTGCGCACGACCGCGCGGAAGCGCTCGAACACCTGCGGCGCGATCACGAGGTTGACCTGCTGCTGCTCGTCCTCGAGGAGCATGAAGCAGACGCCGTTCGCGGTCGCGGGCCGCTGCCGCGCGACGACGAGGCCCGCGAACTGGACGTCGGCACGGTGCGGCTGCTCGCGGAGCTCCTCGCTCGACAGCGTCCCCGCCGGCAGATGCGGTCGCAGGAGCGTGAGCGGATGGACGCCGACCGACAGGCCCGTCGTCTTGTAGTCGGTGAGCATCTGCTCCCACACCGTCGGATCGGGCAGGTCCGGCGTTGCTGCGGTCGGGTCGAGCGGGAGCGCGAGCTGCTTCGCCTTTCCTTCCGTGCCAGGAACGGACGTCGCGCGTGGCACGAGGCCGAGCTGCCAGAGGAGCTCCCGCCGTCGCAGCCCGAAGCAGTCGCACGCTCCGCTTTCGACGAGCGCACGCAGCTCGTCCTCCGACAGCCCCGTCCGCTGCCCCAGCTCGCGGATAGACGAGTACGGCCGAGACGCGACGACCGCCGCCGCGTCGTCCTCCCCCACGCCGGCGACGTACTTCAAGCCGACGCGAACCGCTCCGTCCTCGATCACGCAGTTCACCTCGCTGAGGTTGACGTGCGGCGGGCGCGTCTCCACCCCACGCCGCTGCCCGTCACGCACCAAAGTCGCCGGCGGATAAAAGCCCATCGGCTGCGCGTTCAAGAGCGCGGCGAGGAACTCCGCCGCGTAGTGGTGACGCAACCACGCGGACTGGTACGCGAGCAGCCCGAACGCCGCGGAGTGGGACTTCGGGAAGCCGAAGCCGGAGAAGGCGACGAGCTTGTCGTACAGCTCGTGCGCCTGCTGCTCCGCGACGCCCTTCTCGAGCGCGCCCGCGATGAACCGCTCGCGCCACGCCTCGAGCGCCGCGAGCGAGCGCTTCCGCGACATCGCGCGGCGCAGTCCCTCCGCCTCGCCGACCGTGAAGCCCGCGAGGTGGACGGCGACGTCGAGCACCTGATCCTGGAAGACGATCACGCCGAGCGTCTCGCGCAGCGGCTCCTCGAGCAGCGGATGATCGGCCGGCGCCCGAAAGGTCGGGTCGTCACGGAGCTTCTGCCGCCGCTCGATGTACGGGTGCACGGCGCCGCCCTGGATCGGACCCGGCCGCACGAGCGCGACCTGCACCGTTATGTCGTCGATCGTCTCCGGCCGCGTGCGGAGGATGACCTGCATCTGCGCGCGGCTCTCGATCTGGAAGCACCCGACCGTGTCGGCCTTCTGGATCTCCGCGAACACCGCGGCGTCGTCGAGCGGCACCCGCGACAGGTCGATCTTCTGGCCACGGTGCTTCGCGATGAGGTCGACGCACTCCTCGACCGCCGACAGCATCCCGAGGCCGAGCAGGTCGATCTTGAGGAAGCCCGCGTCGGCGCACGAGTCCTTGTCCCACTGGCACATCTGCCGGCCCTCCATCGCGGCGGGCTGGACGGGAACGAGCTCGACGAGCGGGCGCGTCGAGATGACCATCCCGCCCGGGTGTTGGGAGATATGCCGCGGCAGGCCGGCGATCTCGGTGCAGAGCGCGCCGAACGCGCGCCAGCGCGGCGACTGGAGCTTGCGCGCGGCGTCGGGGAGCGCCGCGATCTCGTCGGCTACGCGCTCGGCGTTCCAGCCGTCGGTGAGCCGCGCGAGCCGCTCGAGGTCGGCGTACGGAAGGCCGAGTGCCTTGCCGACGTCGCGGATCGCGCCGCGCGAGCGGTACGTCGCGAACGCCGCGACGAGCGAGGCGTGCTCTTGGCCGTAGCGCTCGACGACGCGGACGATGAGCTTCTCCCGGATGTCGCGCGGGAAGTCGAGGTCGATGTCAGGGATCGACGCGAGCTCGCGGTTGAGGAAGCGGCCGAGCGAGAGGTTGTTCGCGACCGGATCGACGTGCGAGAGGCCGGTAAGGTAACAGACGAGCGAGCCGACCGACGAGCCGCGCCCGCGCCCGGGCGGCAGGACGTGGCGCATCGAGCCGGGGCCACGCACCTCGTGGGCGACCTCGCGCGCGAGCTCGAGCACCTCCCAGTGGAGCAGGAAGAAGCCGGCGAGCCCGAGCTCGTCGATGAGGTCGAGCTCCTCCTCGAGCCGGGCGCGGACGCGCTTCTTGTGGCCGTTCAGGTGCGAGTAGCGCTCGGCGAAAGCGGTCTCGCAGACGCGGCGGAGCTGGACGATCGCGGGCTCGCTCCCGTCGGAGAAGTCGGGGTAGCGGTAGCCGAGCTCCTGGGTCAGGTCGAACTCGAGCCGCTCCGCGAGCTCGCCGGTGCGGAGAACTGCGTCGCGGTCGTCGGGGAAGCGGTCGAGCATCTGCTCCGGCGCGAGGAGAACCGCCTCGTGGTTGCCGCGCCGCTCCCGCTCGCAGCCTTCGAGCGAGGTGCGGCAGCGGACGGCGACGAGGATGTCCTGGAGCGCCGCGCGGCGCCGGTCGTGCGCGTGGACGTCTCCCGTCGCGACCGTCGGGACGCCGAGTGTCTCTGCGAGCTCGCGGAGCCGCGCGTTGCGCCGCGCGTCGCCGCGCTCGTACGGACGCTGGAGTTCTATGAAGAAGCGGTCACGGAATCGTGACGCAAGCCGCGCGGCTGCGTTCGGGTCGCGAACCGCCAATCCATCCCGCGCGCAGCCAGAGAGGCAGACGAGGCCGTCGTTCAATTCCTCGAGAAATGCCTGTTCGAGACATGGAGGGGTCTGACCCCGATCGGGCGTGTCGCGCGTGTGCGCGTGCGCCGCGGTCAATAGCCGGCAGAGGTTCGCGTAGCCGGCGGCGTTCTCGACAAGCAGCGTCACGTGGGAGCCGTCCGCCAGCGTCACCTCCGCCCCAGTGATCGCCCGGACGCCGAGGTGCTTCGCCGCGTGCGCGAACTCGAGCGAGCCGTAGACGCCGTCGTGGTCGGTGAGCGCGAGCGCCTCGTACCCGAGCTCGGCCGCGCGCGCCGCGAGCTCCTCCGGCTGCGACGCACCGTCGAGGAACGAGTACGCGGAGTGCGCGTGGAGCTCGGTGTACGCCACCCACCGAGTCTAAGCGAACATATGTTCGCTTGCTACACGTGGGAAAATGCAGACGTGGTCGACGACTGGCAGCACTCAGGGCGGTTCCATCTATGGATGTTCGTCATCCTCAGCGTGGATTGCGCTATCGCTGCCTTCCTGCTGCTCGACACGACCCATGGCTGGAGTTATTTGGGGGCGCCAGCCCTGGCCGCGGTCATGATCGGCAGCTTGGAGCTTCTTCGCTCTGACGTGCCTGGGGCCGTGGGCTCCGCGGTCGCCGCGTTCATCGACACCGCGATTCTCATCATCCTGCTCGGGTGGATTCAGGTCTTCTTGGACTTCACGATTCACCTCTGAAGCCCAGCTCCCGGCTACGGGTGGTGGACGAGATGCCAGAGCAGCTTCTCGTGCACGCCAAGCGGGATGTAGTCCATGCCGTCCGGCGTATTGAGGTAGCCGCGCTGCGTGCCCGGCTGGTCGAGATGGCCGTAGCTCCAGACGATCCTGTTCTTCTTCGGATCGACGATCACGACGCGGTGGTTGTAGTCGTCGTTGATCGCAATGTCGCCGTTGGGGAGCATGATCGCGAGCGACGGGCGGTCGAGCGCTCCCCATCCAGACGTCGGCCCGTAGCGCCACAAGACCTTCCCGCGCCGGTTCACGATCAGCGCGGCGCCGGGGCCGCCGGGGTTGTAGTCGGTGAGGAGAATCCGTCCGCGTGAGAGCGGCTGCGGGTCGGACGCGTAGACGACCGGCGGCCGGAACGCCCAGAGGAGCTTGCCACTCCTCGAGAAGGCGTCGATCCACGAGGGGCTGAACTCCGACACGAGAACGCCGCCATTTGGCAGCGGCGTGTCGCCGTTCACCCAGCCGAGCGTCTTCGGCGGGTTGTGGACGCATACGTCGGTCTGGCCGATCTGGCTGACGATGTGGCGGTGGCGGACGAAGATGATGCGGCAGCGGTACGCATCCGCGACGGTCATCGTCCCGTCCGGGAGGACGTACGCGTCATCCGGCCAGTTGAGGTGGGTGGCCGGATCGCCGGCGTACGCGCCGCTCGTGCCGGCCTGTTCGCCCGGAACGCCGAAGAGATTCGTGACGCGGTGCGTCTTGATGTTGATCGAGATGATGTCGCCGTTGTCCTCCTCGTTCGTCACGAGTGCCTTACCGCCGGGCTGAACGAAGGTGTCGTCGTCGTAGACGAGGTGGATGCCCTTGGCCTTGTCGCGCGCCGTCGGGAAGTACCAGAGCGTCCTGCGATGCGGGTCGACGACGATGATGCGGTCGTTGCCGCGGTCGGCGATCAGGAGGGCGCCCTGCAGCGGGCCCTTGTGCGTGATGATGCGGTTCGGGTCCGCCTTCGACTTCGTGGTCGTCGTCGTGGTCGCGGCGGCGCGGGACGTACGGTTGTGCTCCACGAGCGCGCCAAGGAGCGCGATCGCGGCGAGCACGGCGAGGATGATCGCGGGACGTGTCCGCACGTCGGGACCCTAGCCGTGGCAGTGTGACTCGGCCATGAAGCTCTATCTCGTCCTCGCTGCTGCAGACACGGACGTCCTCGAGCCGGCGTTACGGGGCGGCGTCGACGTCGTGCAGCTGCGCGACAAGACGCTTGCGGATCGCGAGCTCGTGGTAGCGGCAAGGCCGTTCCGCAAGGCGTGCACTCGGCACCGCGCGCTTTTCATCCTCAATGACCGTCCCGATCTCGTTCACCGGTGCTACGCGGACGGCGTCCACGTCGGCCGGAGCGACGCGTCGGTCGAGGAGGCGCGGGCGCTTGTCGGGCCCGATCGGCTCATCGGGCTCTCCGTCTCGACGTTCGACGAGTTGCAGGACGTCGAGGGCGCCGACTACGTCGGTGTGACGGCATTCGCGACGCCGACGAAGACGGACGCGGTGGCCGGCGGGCTCGAGCTCGTACGGGACGCCGCCGCTGCGCTGACGGTGCCGTGGGTCGCGATCGGCGGGATCGATCTCTCGAACGCGGCCGAAGTCGTCGCTGCTGGGGCGCCCGGTATCGCGGTTGTGCGCGCAATTCGCGACGCCGACGATCCGGAGGCCGCCGCGCGCGAGCTCAAGCGCCTCGTTGGGTGAACCAGCCTCCCCCACCGGCGCCGTCGTGAAAGACGACGGTGTTCTCGCCGGTTTCGAGGACGAGCTCGAAGTAGCGGCGGACGACCGGTTCCTCCGTCCACCAGCGGTCGACGACGCGCCATTCCTCGCGGATGACCGCGACTGCCCGATGGTTGACCTCGCGTGGGCAGCCGCTCGCGTTCGCCTCGACCCGCGCCGCGCGCGGGGCATTGAAACGCCGGGCTGCTAACGGAGTGGCCACGCGCTGACTGGGTGCGATCGGTGGATGCGATGCAAGGACGCAGGGAGCGTGAATAGGAGACCTATTCGCGCGACCGAGGACGCCGCAGCGCGCCGCCCGGCGCGGCCAGGCAGCCCGTGCTCCGCCCCGTTAGCAGCCCCTACTCGTCTTTCGGAACCAGCAGCGCTCGCGACTCGGGAACCCGAGACCATGGCGCGACCTCCACGACGGTGCAGACGGAGCCGGAGCCGGTGCTCGCTCGCACCTGGCGCAGGCCTTCCCGCAGGCGGGTGCGGTCCTCGGCGCCGGCGGCAAGAAGCTCGAGCTGGTGCCCGGCCGGCTCGGTGAGCTCGACGAGCTCGAGCCGGAGCTCGACGACGGGCGAGGGAACCTCGGCAAGCCGCGGCGCGAGCGCAACGCGGATCCGCTCGGAGTCGGCGCTCGGCTCGCGCAACGTCAGCGTCCGCCGCCACGATCCGCCGGTCTCCAACCGCGCCGAGAGCGCGAGCTTGCGGACGAAGCGGTCGCGCCGTTCCGGCCGCGCGAGCGCCTTGTCGACGAGCCCCGCGAGCGCGCGGCGCAGCGTCAGCTCGTTGGCGATCGCCTCGGGGAACTCGAGCGAGGCGTAGACGGCGGCGGGCGGGCGACGGCCGCGCACGCGCGCGGCCGTTCCACCTCTCGCCAGGCTCCAGGCGCGCCGGCCGTCCGGCCCCAATCGTTCGGCGACGGCGCCACCCGGGAGCCCAGCAAGCTGTCCGAGCTTGCGCACTCCGAGCGCTTCGAGCTCCTCGTAACGGTTGCGCTCGAGCGGGAGAAGCGTGAGCGGGAGCGGAGCGAGGAATTGCGGCAGCTCCTCGTCGGCGACCACGACTACCTGCCCGGGTCGCGCGACAGAAGCTGCCGCAAGTGCGGCGAACCGCCGCCCCGCTGCGCCGATGCGCGCATCCCACTCCGTCCCCACGGCGGCGAGGGCGCGCTTGAGCGCCGGCTCGAGACCGCCGTAGAGCCGCTCGATGCCGCGCGTCTCGAAGTACGCGACGCCGGAGGAAGCCGGATCGACCGCAAAGCCTGCATCCTCGAGCGAGCGAACGATCTCCTCCCACGCCTGCTCCGCCCCGGCGGCGTCGGGCTCGACGAGCGCGAGCGCCGGGCACGTGGCGAGCGCCTCCCCCAATCGCATCCCCGGCCGCACGCCGAGAGCCTCGGCGGCAGCGGTGACAGGCCCGATGAGCGGCTCTCCCTGCGGCTCGGGCGCAAGCGCCGCCGGCCGCAATGCCAGGGTCGGAGTGCGGCGCAACGCCGCCTTCAACTCGAGTCCTGGGATGCTCACACATGCGATCATGGGAACGTATGTTCTACACGAACACACGTTCTCCTGTCAAACTGTTCGCATGCCAGACACACAGATCATGCTCACGGGGAACATCAACCAACAGAGCATCTCGCGGCTCATGGATGAAATGACCCAGCGCGTCGGTGCCGGCTCACGCTCCGTGCTACTCGCAATGTCCACCCCCGGCGGGGAGGTCTATTGGGGCGTCACCGCCTACAACTTCCTGCGAGGCCTGGGAATCGAGGTCATCACCCACAACTTCGGCCAAGTCGATTCGATCGGAGGCGCAATCTACGTTTCCGGAGATCGACGCCTCAGCGTCACCCAGGGCCGCTTCCTGATCCACAGCATCTCCTGGAACTACCAGGGCATGGGGAACATCGCAGTGCCCGAGAAGCAGCTTCGGGACAACCTCACGCAGGTCGAGCGGGAACGCGACAACCTCGCCGCGATCCTCAGCGCCCGAACGAACAAGGAGATGGACGCCGTACGGGCAGACATGACGCAAACCCGGATCCTCGATGCACAGGAGGCCACGGAGTACGGATTCGTCCACGAGATCAACGACCAGATATTCGATCCGTCGCAAGAGATCGTGAACATCGGCGGCTAGGCGGATGGAGCGAGTTCGCATCGACAAATGGCTCTGGGCCGCGAGGTTCGCGAAGACGCGGAGCGCCGCGACCGACCTCGTCCTCGCCGGCCACGTCAAGGTCGGCGGCGAGCGCGTGAAGCCCGCGCGCGAGGTCGCGCCCGGCGACACGATCGAGATCCGCGTCGGTCACGTCCCCCGCACCGTCGTCGTGACGGGCATGGCCGACCGGCGGGGCTCCGCGACCGTCGCCGCCACGCTGTACGAGGAGACGCCCGAGTCGGTCGAGCAGCGGGAGCGGATCCAGCTCGAGCGCCGTCTCGCGCGGCCACTCGGCTCCGATCTCGGGGTGCGGCCGACGAAACAGGACCGTCGCCGTCTCGACGCCCTCCGGAAAGGCCATCGCACATAGGCTTCCCCGGTCCACAACAGGAGGCTCGATGACACTCGCACGCGTTGTCACATTCGACGGGATCAGTTCCGAGCGCATGGCCGAGATGGCCGCCAACATCGAGGGAGGCGAGCGGCCCGAAGGGCTGAACGCGACCGAGATGATGATCCTTCACGACCCCGAAGCACAGAAGGCCACCGCGATCGTCTTCTTCGCCAACGAGGAGGACTACGCGAGAGGGCACGAG
>JAWVDC010000082.1:0-42967 GCA_033857715.1 Gaiellaceae bacterium
GGTCGTCATCGTGATTCTCGGCATCCTCGTCGCTATTGCGGTGCCTGCTTACTTGAGCTTCAAGAGCAGCGCGCAGACGGCGGCGGCGAAGTCGAATGTCCGCTCGGCCATTCCGGCGGCGGAGCAGGTCAATGTCAATAACGGCAACTACTCCGGCCTGAACGGTGCGGCGCTTCGCGCGGCTGCTCCGGGCGTCGGGGCGAACGTGAAGGGCGTTTCGGTCAACACGAACGCCGGCTATTGCGTGGAGGATTCCGAAGACGGCGGCACGACGACGTACAACTACGTCGGCGGCACGCCGGGTGCGGCTCTCCAGGCCGGCTTCAGCTCGGCGACGATGCAGTCCGGCACCTGCCTGCAGGCTGTCGGCGTCGCGGCCACCTAAGACGCAACCTGACCGGAGGCGGGGCGAGTCCCCGCCTCCGTGTCAACTCCCGGCGCCTAGCTCAGGGCGCGTTCGAGTGCGGCGCGATCCATCGGCTCGCCGTGCGCGGGCAGAACGAGCTCGACGGGCAGATCGAGGAGCGGTTTCAGCTCCGCCGCGACCTCGTCGCGAGTCTTGTGCTTTCGGCCACCCATCTGGATGCCGAGGCCGTCACCGAAGTCCGACAGCGAGTCGCCGCTCACGATGACGTTGCGTGAGGGGACCCAGAGGACGAGATCGTTGTCCTCGCGCCCCGCGTAGGCGAAGATCCCGAACGGCCACCGGCCGGGGCCGTGGAACTCGCCCTCGCCTTCGCCGGCGCGGAGCCACGCGAGATCCTCGCTCTCCATGCCGCGCACCTTGTCCGGGTCGATGCCGAACTTCTCGACCCAGTCCTCCCACGTGTCGGCGGGCGGCGTGTGGATCGGAAGGCCGAGGCTCCGCGCGTCGCGCTCGTGGTACGGCGCGGTGAGGACGACGGCGGTCGCGCGTTCGCGCAGCTCGTCGGGGACGGCGAGCGGGTCGAAAAGGACGAAATCGTCGTCGAGCTGGATCGCATACGAGGAGACGACCTCGGGCCACGATTCCTCCGCGTCCCAGTCGGGATGCGGGGCGGTCCAGTGCCAGACGCCGGGGCGAATCTCGCGCACGCCGGCAATTTATGTGACAAGTCGGCGAGCGGCGTCGTATCCTCGTCGGGATGAAACGGCTGCTTCTGTACGCGGTTCTCGCTGCTGCGCTATGCGCGTCGGTTGCGCTTGCGTGGCCCCGGGCGAAGCCGGTCGCGGCGAAGCACGCAGCCGCGGTCGGGGCGAAGTCGGTCGCGGCGAAGCGGGAGCACGCAGCCGCGGTCGCGGCGCGGCACCTGCTCCACGAGTTCGTTGCGCCGCCCGGCGCGTCGCGTACGCAGCGGCCCAGCGGTTACGGCGGCGTCCTGCTCCGCCCGGGGCCATGGCCGCAAGGCGAGGTGGCGCATCGCTTCGGGTTCTGGCGGGTGACCGGTTCCTTCGTACCGGTCGTCGATTACGTGCGGAGCCATCGGCCGCCTGGTTTCCGCTTCTCGTCCGAAAGCCGGTCTTCGCTCGGGCAGACGCCGAGGAGCGCCGTCGTGAGCTTCCGCCGGCATGGCACGAGGTTCCTGAACGTGACGGTCGTTCGGCTTCCCGGTCGCATCGTTATCCGGGTCGACGCGCTCGTCGCCTGGAACTACCCGCGCTCGCCGCACGAGAAAGTGCCGGCGACGGTTGCGGAGGTCGACATCATCGCGCGGATGGTCACCCGCCACGTCACCGACGCGGCGCAGGTCGACCGGATCGTGTCGTGGTTCGATGCGCTCCCAGTCGTCCCACCGCACCTCGGGCTGATCTGTGTGACGCCGACGAGATCGACCATCAAGCTCATCTTCCGTTCCGCGAGCGGCGAGCAACTCGCGAGCGCCTCCGGGCCCGCCGAGAGGGCGTTCGGCTGCGACCCGTTCGGATTCAGCGTCCACCGGGCGAGGATGGCGCCGCTCGTCGACGGGGTGGGCGATCAGGCTTTCGTGTACCGCGTGCAGCGCCTACTCGGCGTACGGCTCACCGACCGGCCATGAAGTGGTTGGTCGGGCTCGGGCTTGTGGCCCTGCTCGCGGCATGCGGCGGCGCCGTTCACGCGATCCCGCGCGGCGACGCGCACCCGAGCGATGCGCCTCCAAACGTGAAGGCGATCGCGACGGAGCGCGAGCACGCGGCGTTGCTCAAGGCAGAGCGGCTGCTCCGTCGCGTCGAGCTTCCGCCGGGCGCGGAGCGCCTTTCGCGGATGCCGGTCGACGTCTACGGGATGACTACCTCCGAGCTTGGTATCTCGGTGACGACGATGACCGCCGACCGCCACGCGTTCTGGCGTTCCCGGCAATCGGTCGCCTCGGTCATGGACTTCATCAAGACGCATCGCGTACCGCGGCTCGCGGTGCAGTTCGGCGGGGGGCCATTCGAGGATGGATCTCGCTACGTCGGGTTCGAGGCGCGCGGCTGGTCCATGCAGGGTCAGGTGAGCGTCAACGCAGTGAGAGCAGGGCACTGGACATACATCCGCGTCGACGCCGGCGCACCGTGGTTCTACCCGCGCTCGCCGAGCGAGGCTCTGCCGGCAGGCGTCCGCGAGATCGACCTCTCCGGTGGCGGCGTCAGCCGGCACGTGACCGACGGCGCGCTGGTCGCCCGAATCGTCCGCTGGTTCGGTGAGCTCACGGTCGCTCCGCCGGGTCAAGCTGTAGCCGTAAGCTGCGGCCCGTCGGCCCCAGTCGATGAGACCTTCGTCTTCCGCTCGAAGGCCGGCGCGGAACTGGCTCGAGCCGATGTCCCGTCGTTCCCGGTAGACGGCTGCGACCCGATCCGCTTCGACATCGGGGGCGAGCTGCAGACGCCGCTCATCGACGCGTCCGTCAGAGCCGCATTCGTCACGCGCGTCGAGCGCCTTCTCGGCGTCTGCTTCGGCGCGGGGCCGACCGGATTCAAAGTCTCGCCGCTCTGCAACAAGCAGTGGGCGAACGACGTTGCGAGACAACTGCTCCGCAGCTTGGAGCTTCCGCGCGGAGCGCAGCCGCTCGGGCGCGCGCCGCGCGGCGACGGCGGTCTCCTCCGCGCGCCGGAGTCAGCCTCCGGCGGGCGAGAGCTCGTCGACCGGCATCGCCTGTGGAGGGTCCGCCTCCCGCTCGCCGCTGCGGAGCGGTTCGTCGAGCGCGAGCGGCACGCGCGGCCTACCGGCTCCTCGACCGCCGGTGGCCCGGGCGTCCCGCCAAACCGGAGTGTCACGTTCGGGGGCGTCTTGTCGAACCCGTTCCTGAAGTTCGCGCACATCCCGCGGAGGAGGCTCATCTCGTCGCGCGCGCTCCAGGTGACGTTCGTCAGGCTCCCGCACGGCTGGACGGGCATCAGAGCGGACGCGCAAGTGGTCTGGGTCTACCCGCGCACCGACGCGCAGATGGTGCCCGCGCACACGTATGCGATCGTGGTGCGGACCGGCTCCACGACGCAACGCATCACCGAGTACCAGACGGTCGAGCGTCCGATCATCCTCCGGTTCGACAGTCTCGAGGTCGTACAGCCGGGAGTGGCGTACCACTGCCCCGCGCTGCTGTCCCGCGGGCCGACGGTCACGATCGAGTTCCGCGCTTTCAAGCCGAGGGTGACTGCTCGCGCCGTCGCGCGCGGCCCGGGCTTCTCGACCGGGTGCAACCCGATCTCCTTCATCGTCAACGGACGGACGACGCAGCTGGTCGGCGGCGGCTTCGTCCGCTGGCTCGAGGCGCGGCTCCGCCGCTTGAGCTAGGCGCTCGCGCCGCTGAGGACGTCGACGACGCGCTCTTCGGCCGCCGCGGCGTAGTCCGGGCCGAGCTTCTCCTCGAGCATCTGCTTCAGCTCGCCGCTCTCCGCGAGCTCCTGCGTGATGTCGGCGCCGCCCACGAGCTCGCCCTTGACGAACACCTGCGGGATCGTCGGCCAGCCCGAGAGCTCCTGCAACTCCTGCCGGATCGACGGGTCGCGGAGGATGTCCACCGTCGTCACGGGCGCTCCTTGTCCACGCAGCGCCTCGAGCGCACGCCCTGAGTTCCCGCACATCACGAACTGCGGCGTGCCCTTCATGAACAACACCACCGGCTCCGTGTCGATGACGTCCTTGATCCGTTCGCCAACCTCGCTCATGCAGTTCCTTTCGTCTTGATTCGCATCTCATGAATCGTGCCTGCGGCGAACGGCGCCGCGAGCGCGTCGTTGACGAGCCGGTGCTGCTCGAGGAGAGGCAGCCCGTCGAAGCGCGTCGACGTGACCTCGACGAGGAAGTGGTCGCCGCCGCCGGTGCGATCGGTGACGCGCACCTCCTGCGCCTCGGGGAACGCGTCGCGCAGCAGCTGCTCGAGGTCGTCGGTCACTACGTCCATTCTGCCCGCGCGTTCACATGCGGGAACGGTTCATCGGGAACGGGGACGCCGAGCGCTGCGCAGAGCGGCTCCCAGCCGTCGCTCGCGTGCCACTCGACGAGACGCTCGGCGGGCGCCTCGCGCCGGACGGCCTCGTTGTGTCGTTCGTAAAAGGCCTGGCCGCCGGCTGGATCGTCCCACTGCTCGCCCATCTCGCGCACGATCAGCGCCCGCGCCATCGCGAGCCAGTCCTCGTACTCGGGATATTCCGTCTTTCGGAGCACGGGGAGGATCGTCGCGGCGCAGCTGTCCCACCACTCGCCGGCGTCGCGGCGCGTCGAGAGGACGATGACGGCGTCGGGGTGGGCCGCGGAGAGCTCCCGCCAGAACGCCGACGCCGGCCAGTCGACCGCCGCGGCGCAGCCGGACGGGAACGTTTTCCAGTCCACGTCGTCGCCGCGGATCGCCGCGTGCCACGCCGGCACGTCCTCCGGACGCGCGTTGAACAGTTCCGTCATGTGGTAGCAGGGGCCGCCGAGCAGGAGCTCGAGCGCCGTTTTCAGCGACTTCGTTCCCGTCCGCGGGAGCCCGGCTCCGACGACCCGGAGCGTCAACGCCGGTGCGCGAGAAACTCGAGGAGGTCGGAGCGCGTGAGCACGCCGACCGGCTTCCCCTCGCGGGCGACGACGACGGCGTTCGTGCGACCGCTCAGCGTCGCGAACACGTCGTCGAGCGTTGCCGATGCCTCGACTGCGGCGAGCGGAGGCTGCATCGCGGCTGCGACGTCCTCGTGCACCGCGTCGGGATTGCCGAACACGCGCTCGAGCAGGGCGCGATCCTGGAGGGAGCCGATCACGTCGGCGAGCGACTCGCACTGCCCGTCGCGCACGACCGGCAGCTGCGAGATCCCGTAGCGCCGCATCGTGTCGATCCCTTCGCCGACCTTCGCGTGCGCCGCGATCGTCACGAGCTCCGGCACCTCGCCGCCGTGCTTCGCGCGCAGGAGCTCGTCGACCGTCGGCGGGGCTCCGGCGCGCTCGGCGAAGCCGTGCTCGAGCATCCAGTTGTCGTCGTAGAACTTCGACATGTACGAGCGGCCCGAGTCGGGGATCATCGCGAGGACGGTCGCCCCGGCGGGCAGGCGCTCCGCGACCTGAACCGCGCCCCAGATGGTCGACCCCGCGGAGCCGCCGGCGAGGATTCCCTCCTCGCGCGCGAGGCGGCGCGCCCACAGGAACGAGTCGCGGTCCGAGACCTGGATCCACTCGTCCACGACGGTGAGGTCGATCGTCTCGGGCCACATGTCCTTGCCGATGCCCTCGACGAGATACGGATGGAGCTCCGACTCGTCCTTCGCCGTGTAGATCGAGCCCTCCGGGTCGACCCCGATGATCTTCACCTCGGGCTTCTTCTCGTGGAACCAGCGCCCGACCCCGGAGATCGTCCCGCCGGTGCCGACGGAGATGACGATCGCGTCGAGCTCCCCGCCGGTCTGCTCCCAGATCTCGGGCGCGGTGACGTCGTAGTGCGCCTGCGGATTCGCCATGTTCGAGTACTGGTCGGGCTTGAACCCGCCGGGAATCTCCTCGGCGAGCCGCGACGAGACGGAGTAGTACGACTCCGGCGACTCGTGGTCGACCGCCGTCGGCGTGATGACGACCTCGGCGCCGTACGCGCGGAGCATCGAGATCTTCTCCTGGCTCATCTTGTCCGGCATGACGAAGATGAGCCGGTAGCCCTTCTGGGCGGCGGCGAGCGCGAGGCCGACGCCCGTGTTACCGGAGGTCGGCTCGACGATCGTCCCGCCGGGCTTGAGCAAGCCGTCGCGCTCGGCCGCCTCGATCATCGAGAGGCCGATCCGGTCCTTCACCGAGCCGCCGGGGTTCAGGTACTCGAGCTTCGCAAGGATGCGCGCGCCGCCGGGCGGCGAGAGCCGGTCCAGCCGGACGATCGGGGTGTTCCCGACGAGGTCGAGGATCGTTGGATACTCCCGCCGCATCGGCCGCAAGCCTAACGCGAGGGAGGAGCCGTGTTACTGCGTGATGCCGGTGAACACGTAGTCGTACTCGCCCAAACTGCAGCCATGCGCGCGGCCCGCGACGTTCGGGACGTATGAGTCCTTTCCGGTGCCGCTCCATCGCGTCACTCGCCCCCTCGTAAGGGCAGGGGGTGGAAGTGTGTCGCGATGACGTCGTAGCCGTCCTTCACGACGGCGCCGGACTTCGCGCGGCAGTTAGAAGCCTTCAGAAACGTCTTCTTGTAGGCATAGGACCTGCCGTTCCAGTGCATTGGCTCTACGACGTTACGCCAGGACGTCTCGGAGACGAGCCGGACGCGAAACGTGAACGAGCGGCAGGGGCTGGAGCAGGGCGTCTGCACACCGTAGATCCAGTGTGTCGCCGTCGACGCCGTGTTCGTGATCTTGACCGTGACCTTGTAACGGCCGCTCCAGCTGCCGCGCGGCGGGTCGGCAGTGCGCGCGGCGATTGCCACGCCGCCCCAGACGAGCACGACGCCGGCCAGCGCCAGCAGAGTCAATTTCTTAGCCATCGCAAAGACCCTACTCGGTGTCGGCGTCGGCCGCGGGGCGGCTGACACGTGGTTGCAACGACATCGGGCCTCTGGCCTCCTGGCCGTTCCTACTTCGCCACGGCCAGGTCCCAGTGCCCCTTCCGGGCGTACACCGCCGCCCTCGTCTGCCCGCTCGCGCCGCTGCTCAGACCGCGCGTTTTCCTCAGCTGGTAGAGCCCGAGTCCTGTGAGGCCGAGGTTCAGCACCCCACCGCCGTTCGCCCCGACGAGCTCGACAACCCCGCTGCGCTCGTCGGTGGCGTCGCCGCCCACTGCGAAGTTGTCGTACCACCGCTGCCACGACGGCAGGCTCGCTTGGTCGAAGGTGACGCCGAGATCGCCGACGCTGATGTCATGCGTCGAGTCGGCCGGTGAGATCCGCTGCTTCCAGGTGAACGAGTCGACGCTGGCAAGCCGCGTCGTGTCGACGCCCTGGACGATGAGCCTGAAGCTCGAGCAGAGCCAGGCCTTGTGCTTCGCCGCCTGTACCGGAGCTCCGGAGGGCGCGACGTCCGTCACCAGAGTCGGGGAGAACTTGACGGTGAAGTACCCGGGCGACGCCAACGCCGAGAGCGGGGGAGAAGTCACTTCCGTGATGAAGGCGTCGGTGAACTCGATGCGCCTGACCTCGTTGTAGTTGAAATCGCCCGCGATGAGCGCGCCGTTCTTGGTCGTGTAGCCCTTGTCGAACGAGTTCTTGATCCAGTCGTACATCGCCGCGTCCATGTTGCTGCCGATCCGGATCGTGAAGTCTTCGTACTTGACCCCGCCGATGTGCTTGTTCTGAACGCCGTCCCCGCCCGTCGAGCTCGGCGGGTCCAAGACGACGTCGTACTCGAGTCCGCCGCCGTCCGCGCCCGCGAGGCGTCCGACGTTGATGCCGTCGAGCTCGAGGGAGAAACGACTGGATGTGAGTGACGACGAAGCCGCCGCCTGCGGGGCGAACGCCCCGGCGCCGACTCCGGCGCCCGCGACGACCACCGTGGCTCCGGCCGCCCGCTTCAAGAACTGGCCGCGCGACGTTCCGTGTGACTCCTCGCTAGACATGCCCTCTCCCCTCGTTGAGTGGAGCGGCAAGTTGTTGTCGGTGGCGTTACTGCCGACGGGCAGCGGGCCAGACCTACCGCATCGCGTGGTCCGGAGCCTACACCCGCGTGCCCGCCCCGAGGCCCAGTGCGACTACCGACTTACAGGTGGTTGCACTGACAGGTGGCGCGTTCGACGTACATCTCCGCAACCATCCCGACGTCCGGGCCCGGACTCAGAATCCCGCCGCGCGGGGCGAGCCGGTGAATCCCGAGCCCCTGGAACGTCCACCGGTAGAGCGGCACGGTGTGCGTCGATCCCCAGACCGAGAGCGTCCCCTGCCGTTCGTCGGACGAGTCCCCGCCGAGTGCGAAGTTGTCATACCACTGCTGAAACGAAGGCACTCCCGCCGGGGCGACGAGGAGGCTGAGATCGCCTGGGTTGAGGAGCCTGTCGCCCGATCCGGCCGGGGACGGGGTGATGCTCCACGAGTACGAATAGCTCGAGCGTTGGAACCGGCTCGGGCAGACAACGTCGTCGCAGTCGAACGTGAAGTTGCTCGTGAGCCAGGCCTTCGACTTCCTGCCCGACACGAGCCTGCCGGTCGCCCCGATCTCGTCGGTGACCGAGTCGGCCTGGAACGTGAGCGTCATCGCCGGGAAGGTGAATGGGCTGTTCGGGATACGCGGGGTGTTGAACTGCGTCATCACGGCGTTCGTGAACCAGCGCCGGCCCACTTCGACTCCGTACGGGTCGTTCGCGACGATCGCGCCGTCGATGGCCGGTGGGCTCTTGTCGAACGACTGCTTGATCCACTCGTACATCTCGGGCGCCATCCCCGCTCCGACCCCGACCGTGAACGGGCTGAGCGTTGGCAGGCCGAGGGACTTGAAGGGAGTGATGTCCGGAGAGCCGGGGCTGTTGGTGTTCTTGACGTACCGGAATTCGGCGTCACCCCCGTCAGCGTCGTAGAGATGGCCCCAGTTGACGCCGTCGACTTCGAGCGAATACGTGTTCGGGATGAACGTCCGGGCTGCGGCCGGGGACGCGGCGATTCCCGCGCCGACGCCCGCGCCGGCGACCGCGATAGTCGCGCCTGCAACCTGCTTGAGGAAGTCGCTGCGCGAGCTTCCGTGTTTGTCCGTCGCCATCGCTACTTCTTCTGGAAGGTCATGGTTTCGACGTACAACTCGATCTTCTCCTTCGTGAGGACCGACTCCTGGACGAGTGTGTGGATTCCGAGCCCGCCGAAGGAGCAAGTGAAGAGCGGGACCTGCGGCGTCAAGCTCCAGACGGTCAGCAGCGCGTCGCGTTCATCGGAGGTGTCGCCGCCGAGCGCGAAGTTGTCGTACCACTGCTGCCAGGCGGCCCAGGCCCCCGGAGCGACCGTGAGACTGAGATCGCTCGTGTCGTCGGAAGCTCCCGCCGCCCCGAGAGTGCGCGTCCACGTGAACGAGTCGATGCTCGCGACGCGGTTCGCCGGGATGCCCCGGCATTCGAAGCGAAAGTTGCTGCAGAGCCACTTCTTCTGCTTCGCGCCGCTCACGGGGGTGCTGGACGGCGTCTCGTCGTCGGCCGACTCGGCCTCGATCCCCACGGTGATCGCGGGGATGGCCTGTGCTGCGTTCACGAGCCGGGGGATGGTGACCGACGTGATCTGCGCGTTCGTGAAGCTGCGCCGGGAGAGTTCCCGGTAGTCGAAATCGGCCGCCACGACGGAGCCGTTCTTCCGGACGGTCGGGTCGCTCATCGAATCGGTGATCCAGTCGTACATCGCCTTCGACATCCCGGCCCCGATCTGGAACGTGAACTCCGTGCCGTGGCTCAGACCACCAATGAGCTTGTCCGGGTTGCCGTCGGCGTCGAAGTCGGCGACCACGACGTCGAGCTCTTGGCGGCCGCCGGAGGCCTTGACGAGCTGGCCGACGTTGACGCCGTCGAGCAGGAGGTACTCCTTCGGGTTGAAGAGCGCCGCGCTCGCGGGTGCGGCAAGCGCGCCCGCTCCCACGCCGGCTCCGGCGACGACTGCTGCCGCGCCCGCCGCCTGCTTGAGGAAATCGCTCCGTGAGCTCGCCATCCCTAGGCCCAGCTGCTCTTGTAGTCGAACTTGATGTCCTCGCAGTACAGCTCGACCTTGATGCGCCCGTTGTTCGGCTGGCCGGGCGCGTGATCCGGCCGGACCTGGCACACGCCGAGGTTCACGAAGCCGAGGGTCACGGCGCCGCCGAGGGATGCGCCAAGGATCTGGAGCGTGCCGCTGCGCTCGTCGTCGAGGCCCTGCTGGAGGTTCGAGAGCCACTGCTGCCACTGGGGCGCGGTGGAGATGTCGCACGTGAGCACGAGGTTGTCGATGTCGACTCCCGGCGACCCGTCAGCCTGAATCGGGACCTTCCAGGTGAACGAGTCGATCTTCGTGACGAGCCTCGTGTCGACGCCGTCGATCTTCAACCGGAAGTTCGAGCACATCCACGCCTTCTGCTTCGCGGCGACGACGGGCTGGCCCGAAGGCTTGCGGTCGGTGACGTCTTGGGAGCTGATCGTCACCGCGATCTGCGCGCCGGTCGTCGAGGCGAGGTCGAGCGGCGGGAAGGTCACCTCGGTGATGATGGCGTGGTCGAACGAGCGGCGGAAGACTTCCTCGCCGCGGCTGCCGACGGTGACCATCGATGCCCGGTTCGAGGCCGCGCGATCCTTGCGGTCGAACGAATCCTTGATCCACTGGTACGTGGCGACGCTCATTCCTGATCCGAGCTGGAAGATGCAGTCGCCCCATTCGAGGTTGCCGATGTGCTTCTTGGGAATCGGATCCCCCCCGATCCTGTCGGACACGACGACGTTTCTGAGAGTGCCGCCGTCGAGGCCCGGCATCCGTCCGACCATCGCGCCCCCGACCGAGAGCGCAAAACGGCCGCCGGTGTACGTGCGCCCGTCCGCGGCTGCCGCGCTCTGCGCAATCGCGCCCGCTCCGACCCCGGCTCCGGCGATGACCGCCGCCGCCCCGGCTGTCCGCCCGAGGAACTGCCGCCGTGAAGTACCGCCTGCCGCTTCGCTCACCCGTCCGCCTTCCCGTAGTTGCCGCTGCGGCAACGCTACGCCCCCGACGGGGGCAGAGTCAATGGCGGAAGTGACGGCGTTTTGTGAAGAGCATCGCGGCGCCCGCCGCGCTCACCGCTGCGATGACCTCGTCGTCGCGCCGTGAGCCGCCCGGCTGGACGATTGCCGTGACGCCCGCGTCGAGCGCGAGCTGCGGTCCGTCCGCGAACGGGAAGAACGCGTCGGAGGCGAGCGACGCTCCGGTCGGGTCGTGCCCGAACTCCGCGGCCTTCTCCACCGCGATGCGGACAGCGTCCACTCGGCTCATCTGTCCCGCTCCGATTCCTATCGTTTGCAGGTCTTTTGCGAGGACGATCGCGTTGCTCGCGACGTGCTTGCACACGCTCCACGCGAAGACGAGGTCGGCGCGCTGCGCGTCGCTCACCTCGCCGGCGACGACGTCCCAGGCGGCCCCGTCCTCGATCTGGGAGTCGGAGTCCTGCACGAGCATCCCGCCGAGCACGCGCTTGTAGTGGCGCTCGCCGGGATCCTCGAGCCGGCGTTCGTTGTCGAGCAGGATCCGCGTGTTCTTCTTCTGCTGCAGCGCGGCAAGTGCCTCGTCCGTGTAGCCGGGGGCGAAGAGCACCTCGACGAACTGCTCGGCGAGCTTCTTCCCGAGCGCCGGCTCGACCTCGCGATTGAGCACGACGACTCCGCCGTACGCGCTGACCGGATCGGAGGCGAGCGCCTTGTCGTACGCCTCCTCGAGCGTCGAGCCGACCGCGGCGCCGCACGGGTTCGCGTGCTTGACGATCACGCACGCCGGCGCGAAGAACTCCCGAGCGAGAGCGCGCGCGCCGGAGAGGTCGTTGAGGTTGTTGAAGGAGAGCTCCTTCCCGTGCAGCTGCTCGACGCGGGAGAGGAGATGCCGGCGTGTGCCGCGCTCGGCGTAGTACGCGCCGCGCTGGTGCGGGTTCTCGCCGTATGTGAGCTCCTGCGTCTTCTCGAGCGAGATGACCAGCCGGTCGGGGAACGGCTCCTGTGCGAACCACGCCGCGATGGCGGCGTCGTAGGCGGCGGTCTGGGCGAACGCCTTCGCCGCGAGCCGGTGGCGAGTCTCGGCCGAGACGCCGCCGGCGCGGAGCTCGTCGAGGACAGGCTCGTAGTCGGCGGGGTCGCATACGGCGGCGACCGACGCGTGGTTCTTCGCAGCGCCGCGCAGCATCGACGGCCCGCCGACGTCGATGAGCTCGATCGACGGGTTGCTCTCGAACGGATAGAGGTTGATGCAGACGAGATCGAACGGCTCGATCCCGTGCTCGGCGAGCGTGTCCATGTCGCCGGCCTCGTCGCGGCGCGCGAGGATCCCGGCGTGGACGCGCGGATGGAGCGTCTTCACGCGCCCGCCGAGCATCTCCGGCGACTGAGTCAGGTCTTCGACCTTCGTCACGGCGAGGCCGAGGCTCTCGAGGTGCGCGGCGGTGCCGCCCGAGGAGACGAGCGTCCAGCCGAGCTCGGCGAGCCCGCGCGCGAAGTCGTCGAGGCCTGTCTTGTCGTAGACGGAGATCAGCGCGCGCACAGTTCCCCCACGACGTCGGGCAGCAGGCGGTGCTCGACCGCATGGATGCGGTCGGCGAGCGTGTCGGCAGGCGCGACGCGGATCTCCTCCTGACGCAGCACCGGGCCGGTGTCGAGTCCCTCGTCGACGAGGTGGACGGTGACGCCGGTCACCTCCACGCCCGCAGCGAGGGCGTCGTCGATCGCGTGGGCGCCCGGGAAGGCGGGCAGCAGCGACGGGTGGACGTTGACGATGCGGCCCGGAAAGCGGTCGAGGAACGGCTTGGTGAGGAGGTGCATGTAGCCGGCGAGCACGACGAGCTCGACGCCGTGCTCCTCGAGCCACGTCGCCATGAGGAGATCGCGCTCCTCGCGCACGGGGTGGCAGTCGAGGGAGAACGTCGCGGTCGGCACGCCTGCATCGCGCGCGCGGACGAGCGCGTAGGCGTCCTTGCGATTCGACGCGACCGCGGTCACCGGCAGGCCGCGGTCGAGGAGCGCCTGGAGGTTCGTCCCCTGGCCGCTGACGAGGACGCCGATCACGCGATCTTCCCGACGACCAAGTCGCCGACCTCCGCTGCCGGGACGACTGCGCAGAAGCCGATGCCGAGGTTGAAGACGCGGCGCATCTCCTCCTCGTCGACGTGCCGCGCGAGCCAGGCGAAGACCGGCGGGCGTTCCCACGCGTCCCAGTCCAGTTCGGCGGTGCGCCCGGCGGGGAGGACGCGCTCGAGGTTGCCGAGGATGCCGCCGCCCGTGACGTGCGCGAACGCGCGCGCCCGGCCCCGGAGCCGGCGGACGACGTCGAGGTACAGGCGCGTCGGCGCGAGGAGATCCGGCCCGTCGTAGTCCTCCTCCTCGAGCACGCGCCGGACGAGCGTGAAGCCGTTCGCATGGACGCCGGCCGAAGGGAAGCCGATCACGACGTCGCCGGCCTCGATCGTGGAGCCGTCGAGCGGCTCTTCGACGACGCCGACGCATGTGCCCGCGAAGTCGAGCTCGCCGTCGCGGTAGATGCCGGGCAGCTCGGCCGTCTCGCCGCCGATGAGCGCGACGCCCGCGTCGCGGCACACCTCCGCGGCGCCTTCCACGAGCTCCGCCACCTCCGCGAGCTCGATCTGCGCGGCGGCGACGTAGTCGAGTAGGACGAGCGGCGCGGCTCCACACGTGATCACGTCGTTGATGCAGTGCGCTGCCAGGTCGGCGCCGCAGGCGCGCAGAGAGCCACGCTGCCGCGCGAGGATGAGCTTCGTCCCGACGCCGTCGGTCGACGCCGCGAGAAAGCGCCCGTCGCCGAGCGGATGGAGCGCCGCGAACTGCCCGAACCCGGTCGCGCCGGTCGACTCGACCGCCGCGCGGAGCCGATCGACGACGGCGTTCGCCGTCGCGAGCGAGACGCCCGCGGCGTCGTACGTCCGTGCTTCGTCCCCCACGATCCCACTCTAAAGCCGACCGCTGACGACCGTTCCGGCCACCTCCAAACGAGACATGGCCTAGCCGAACAGCTCGCCGTACAACTCGGGCCGCCCCTGCGGGCCCCCGCGGACGAAGCGGACGACGGTGTCGCCGATTGTCACGTCGTTCGCGCGGCGCTCCGCGTTGAGGAGCTCCGCTAGCGCCTCCGCCTTCGCCGCGGGGTCCTCGGCCTTCAGGTGGAGCTCGGTCAAACGGAGGTCGTCCTCCTGCGACAGGAGGTCGTCGATCCAGTCGCGAGGAGGGTGGACCTCGAGCCGGTAGCCCGCGTTCGTCGAGAGGAATGTCCGCCGGCCGGCGTGCTCCTGGATGCGCAGGTCGAAGCGCTCGGCCCGCTCGATGGTGGCGTCGAACTCGTCGTCGTCCAGCACGAGGCCGAGATGGTCGACGCGTGGCGTCGGCCACTGCCCGGGCTGGATGACGACGTTCACGGAGCCTTTCTCCAGCTCGGTCAGCCGCAGCTTGAAGTTCTTCGCGTCGAGGTCCTCCCACGAAACTCCTTGCTCATACGACATGAGCTCCTCGCCGATGCGCCCGTGCCGCGCGACGAGATCGAAGCCGAGCTTGCCGACGTAGCGCGCCTCGACCTCGCGTACGCGGCTCGTCACGAGGTGGTAGTGGAAGAGCTGCACGGCGCGGTCATGGTACGAAGGCACTTACATGCAACGCGTAACTCGGATTGGCGGTGTCTTTCTTCGCGCACAGGATCCCGTCGCGCTGGCTGCCTGGTACGGCGAGCACCTCGGGCTCGACATCGAGAGCTGGAACGGAGCGCTTCTGCCCTCGGGCGGCGAGGCCGTCTGGGCCGCCTTTGCTCCAGACACGGCGTACTTCGGCCGGCCCGAGCAGCAGGTGATGGTGAACTACTGCGTCGACGACGTCGATGCGATGGTCGAGCAGTTGCGCGCCGCCGGCGTCCCGGTCGAAGACCCGCAGGAGAACGAGAACGGCCGCTTCGCGTGGGCGACCGACCCGGAGGGGAACCGGTTCGAGCTGTACCAGCCGCCGCCGGCCGAGTGAGCGAGGTCGACGCGTATCTCGCAGCGCTCGAGGAGCCGAAGCGCGGGACGCTCGAGGCGCTCCGCCGCACGATCCTCGAGATCGTGCCCGACGCGGAGCAGGTCATCTCGTACCGCGTCCCGGCCTTTCGCCTGGGCGGGAAAACGATCGCGGGCTTTGCCGCGTTCACGAACCACCTCAGCTACCTCCCGTTCAGCGGCTCCGTCCTGCCACGGCTGACCGCCGAGCTGACCGGCTACTCGGGGACGAAGAGCGCGCTCCACTTCCCCGTGGACGAGCCGCTGCCGAAGGCGCTCGTGGAGAAGCTGATCGCCGCGCGGCTGGAGGAGCTCTAGGAGCGCACCGGCTCGAAGCGGTGCTTCGAGGCCTCGGCCGGGACATCGGTTGGGTAGTCGCCCGTGAGGCACGCGCGGCAGAGCGCCGAGGCCGGACGCTGCGTCGACTCGACGAGACCGTCGTGCGAGAGATACGCGAGCGAGGTCGCGCCGATCCGCTCCCGCACTTCCTCGATGGTTCGTCCGGCGGCGATCATCTCCGCCGGATCGGCGAGGTCGATCCCGTAGAAGCACTGCCCGACGACAGGCGGCGACGAGATGCGGACGTGCACCTCGGTTGCGCCCGCGTCGAAGAGCATCCGCACGATCTGCTCGGTCGTGTTGCCGCGCACGATCGAGTCGTCGACGGCGACGACGCGCTTGCCGGCGACTTCCGCGACGGGGTGGTACTTCATCCGGATCCCCTGCTTGCGCAGCTCCTGGCCCGGCTGGATGAACGTGCGCTGGACGTAGCGGTTCTTGATCAGCCCTTCGCTGAAGGGGATGCCGAGCTCTCGCGCGAAGCCGATTGCGGCGGGGATGCCGGAGTCGGGGATGGGGAGGACGAGGTCGGCCTCTGCGGGCGCCTCTTGTGCAAGCCGCTGGCCCATCCGCACGCGGGCGCCGTGCACCTCGACCCCCTCGAGCTCGGAGTCGGGACGGGCGAGATAGAAGTATTCCCAGATGCAGAGCGCGCGGCGCTCACGCGGGTCGAGCACCTGGATCGTCTCGAGGCCGTTCTCGTCGGCGATCACGAGCTCGCCGGGCTCGACCTCTCGCACGATCTCGGCGCCGACGAGGTCGAGCGCGCACGTCTCGGACGCGACAAACCATCCGTCGTCGAGCTTGCCGATCACGAGCGGCCGGAAGCCGTGCGAGTCGCGGAAGGCGACGAGCTTGCCTTCGGAGAGCACGACGATCGAGTAGGCGCCGTCGAGCCGCCGCATCGCGCTCGCGGCCGCTTCGGCGAGCGGCGCCTCGTCGTTCGAGAGAAGCGCGGCGACGAGCTCGCTGTCGGAGGTTGTCGCGAGCTTCACTCCGGCGGCGCTCAGCTCGTCCCGTAGCCCGTCGACGTTGATGAGGTTGCCGTTGTGGCCGAGCGCGACGGTGCGCGCGCGGCCGTGATGGAGGAGCGGTTGCGCGTTCGCCCACGCCGAGGACCCGGTCGTGGAGTAGCGCGTGTGACCGATCGCGACCTCGCCGTGGAGGCCGCGGAGCTTCTGCTCGTCGAAGACCTGCGCGACGAGCCCGAGCTCGCGCATCGTCGTCACGCGGCCGGCCTCCGAGACGGCGATTCCTGCCGACTCCTGGCCGCGATGCTGGAGCGCGAAGAGGCCGAAGTACGCGAGCCGCGCCACGTCGTGGCCGGGCGCGTAGACGCCGAAGACGCCGCACATCAGTGATCCTCGCGGTTCGCTTGTTGGATGCCTGGGTCGCGAGCACCGAGTGATGCAAGGACGCAGGGAGCGCAGATAGCAGCGGCTATCTGCGCGACTGAGGACGCAGCAGCGCGATGCGTGATCGCGGGCCAGGCGCCGACGGAGTGGGCCGCGTGGATCACCTAGCCCACTACTCCGATCTGGCGGAAGCCGCGGGAGCCGAGCCGTTCGAGGCGCCAGGGCTCGCACGCGAGGATTGCCGCTCCGCGGCGCGAGTCGTAGTCCGCGGGGATCTCGACGTCTGCCGTGAGGCCGCCGCTCCACGCCGCCGCCTCGGCGAGCGCGCCGCGGATCCCGCTGCTGCCGATGTCGTGGCTGAGCGAGAGGTGCGGAGCGGCCTTCCAGAGGAAGCGCACGAGCGCGGCTTCGGCAGCGAGCGATCCGTCGGGGGACTCCGCCAGGAGCACGACGTCGCCGCGAGCCCAGCGGCCCGGCACCGAGCGAACGTCGGGAACGATGCCGACGCAGCCGACGACCGGCGTCGGCGGGATGGAGACACCGTCGGCGTCGTTGTAGAGCGAGACGTTGCCCGAGACGACCGGGATCCCTAGCGCCTCGGCAGCGAGTGCGATCCCTTCGATCGCCTGCGCGAGCTCGTGGGCGATCTCGGGCTTCTCGGGGTTGCCGAAGTTGAGGCAGTCGGTGAGGCCGATCGGCTCGCCGCCCGCGCATGCGACGTTCCGCGCGGCACCGATCGTCGCTTGAACGCCGGCACGCAGTCCGTCGGTCTCGCCGAGCGCGGGGCCCTGGAGCGAGACCGCGAGGCCGCGCAGGGAGGGCCGCAGTCGCAGCACCGCCGCGTCGAGCCCGGGCCGGCGAACGGTGCGCGAGCCTACGAGCTGGTCGTACTGCTCGATCACCTCGCCGACGTCGAACTTCGGGCGCCCGACGCGCCGTACGGGCTTCGGCTCCGCGACCTGCTCGACCTCGTACCGCGGGCACTCCTCCGTCAGCAGCTCCGCCGGGATCGAGCCGACGACCTCGCCGTTGTGGAACGCGCGGAGCAGCCCCGTGCCGGTCACCGTGCCGATCACCGCGCACGGCAGCTCCCAGCGGTCGCAGACGAGGCCGACCGCGGCGAGCATCTCCGGGCGCACGACCGCGACCATCCGCTCCTGCGACTCCGAGATCATGATCTCCCACGGCTCCATGCCCTCCTCGCGGAGCGGCACGCAGTCGAGCTGGGCGTCGATCCCGGCTCCGTCGGACGCCATCTCGGCGAGGGAGGACGCAAGGCCGGCGGCGCCGCAGTCCTGCAGCGACTCGACGAGGCCCTCCTCGACGAGCTCGAGCGAGACCTCGATGAGCTTCTTGCCGGTGAACGGATCGCCGACCTGGACGGACGGGCGCTTATCGGTGTCGCTTTCGCTCAGCTCTGCGCTGGCCAGCACGGAGGCGCCGCCGATCCCGTCGCGCCCCGTCGTCGCTCCGTACAGGACGACGACACGGCCCGGCCCGCTCGCCTTCGCCGACTGGAGAAGATCCGTCTCGAGCAGTCCCACGCACATCGCGTTGACGAGGCAGTTTCCGGCGTACGCGGGGTCGAAGAGGGTCTGCCCGCCGACGTTCGGCACGCCGACGCAGTTGCCGTAGTGGCCGATCCCGGAGACGGCTTGCTGGAAGTGGAAGTCGGGCGCGCCGAACCACAGGCCGTCGAGCAGCGCCACCGGCCGCGCGCCCATGGCGATGATGTCGCGGAGGATCCCGCCGATCCCGGTCGCGGCGCCCTGGAACGGCTCGACGGCGGAGGGGTGGTTGTGCGACTCGACCTTGAACGCGACCGCCGTTCCGTCTCCGAGGTCGAGCACGCCGGCGTTCTCGCCGGGCCCTTGCAGCACGCGCTCGCCCGCGGACGGGAGCCGCTTCAAGAGCGGCGCCGAGTGCTTGTAGCCGCAGTGCTCCGACCAGAGGAGCGAGAAGACTGCGAGCTCGAAATGGTTCGGGTCTCGGCCGAGCAGCTCTCGGATTCGCCGCGCTTCTCCGTCGGTTAGACCGAGAGCGCGGTGGAGGGGCTGATCGGCGAGCTCCGTCAGGTGGTTCAGTCTAGCCGGGGTTCCGGTGGGAGGAATCTCACACCGCAAAGCCGCGTTACGTTCCAGTAAGTATGCGCCGGCCGATCGTCTTCCTCACGCTGCTCGCTCTCATCTGGGGAGCGTCGTTCATGCTCATCAAGATCGCCGACCGACAGCTCGCTCCCGCGACGTTGATCTTCGGCCGGATCGGCTCGGCGGCCGTAGTGCTCGCGGTCGTCGCGGTCTGGCGGCTCGGCGCGCGCGAGACGCTCGCGGAGCTGCGCCGCGCCTGGCGCTTGCTCGTCGTCGTCGGCCTCGTGAACACCGCGCTTCCCTTCTGGCTCCTTTCGTGGGGAGAGACGCGGCTCGACTCCGGCCTTGCATCGATCCTTCAGGGAGCCGTGCCGATCTTCAACGCGCTGCTGGCGTTCGCGTTCTTCCGGGAGCTCAGCGTGGGCGGGCTGAAGCTCGTCGGGCTGCTCATCGGCTTCGTCGGGGTCGCCCTGCTCGTCGGCGCGCAGCCGCACGGGAAGCTCCTCGCCGCGTTCGCAGTGGTCGCGATGGCGCTCTGCTACGCCTTCGGAGGGCTTGTCGCGGGGCGATACCTCAAGGGAACGCCTCCCCTCGTCGTCGCGCTCGGTTCGTGCCTCGTAGCGACGATCGCCTCCGCGCCCGCCGGCGTGATCGAGGCGCCGGCCGGGATGTGGCACGGCGAGACGATCATGGCGATCGTCGTCCTCGGCGTCGTCGGGACGGCGCTCGCATATCTCCTCTTCTTCGAGATCATCCGCACCGCCGGCCCGTCGTACGCGACGCTCGTGACGTACCTCGTGCCGCCGATCGCCCTCGCGTACGGCGCGATCATCCTCGACGAGCGCTTCGGGATCTACGCGTTCGTCGGCCTCGCGCTCATCCTCGCGGGCGTCGCGCTCGCGACGGGGACGCGCCCGCTGGCGGCGTTTGGTCGGCGTAGAAGGCAGGAACCTGCACCTCTCTGCGCGGACTAGACGACAACCCGTTCGATGCGTTCGCCGCCTGGTGGCGGGAGGAAAACGTCCCGATGGTCGTCGCGACGGCCGGCCCCAGCGCGCGGGCGGTCGTCCTCGAGGAGTTCGACGAGCGCGGGTTCGTCTTCTGGACGTCGTCCGAGAGCCCGAAGGGGCGCGCGCTCGCGGCGGATCCACGCGTTGCGCTCGTATGGCTGTGGGACGGCCGGCAGGCGCGGGTCGAGGGCCGGGCGGAGCCGGTGACCGACGAGGAGAATGAGCGGCACTGGCGCGAGCGCGAGGGAAAGCGGCAGCTCGCGGCGTTCCGGCAGAGCGAGCCGGCCGCCTCGCGCGAGGCGCTGCTCGAGAAGCTCGCGGACGTCCCCGAGGAGCCGGAGCGGCCCGCGTTCTGGGTCGGCTACCGCGTCATCCCGCAGCGGTTCGAGTTCTGGAGCGAGGACGCCGAGTACGTCCACGACCGGTTCGAGTACACGCGCGTGGGTGACGGCTGGGAGCGGCGCCGCCTCCAGCCCTAGCTGGGTAGGCTCCGATCCGTGGCCGAGTTCCTCCACACAATGGTGCGGATCACCGACCCCGAGCGGAGCCGCCGCTTCTACGAGGCGCTCGGCTTCGAGTTCGAACGGGACATGGACATCGTCCGGAACGGCGAGCTCGAGGCGACGAACTACTTCTTCGGGATCGGCGACAGCAAGTCGGTGCTCGAGCTGACGTACAACCACGACGGCCGCACGTACGAGATCGGCACGGGCTACGGCCACATCGCGCTCGCGGTCGACGACATGGCCGGCTCGCTCGCACAGCTCGCCGATCAGGGAATCGAGCCGGAGCGCGAGCCGTACCGCCTCCGCGAAGGCGGCTCGCTCATCTGCTTCGTCCGTGATCCGGACGGATACCGCATTGAGCTGATCGAAAAGAGTCGTAACTAACGCAGCGCCGAGAGCCGGCGAATACCGGCTCTCTACACGCGCTCGATGCCGCGGCCTCGGTGTTCGCTTACGAGTGCGCGGCTAGATCGACGCACTTGCCGAAGGCGTTCAGGTGGGTTGCGTTCTCGCCGTAGACCGAGTTGAAGAAGTCCGTACCCCACTGGTTACGGAAGTTCGTGCACGTCTGAGCGGGGTTAAGTCCGCTCTCGTGTTGAGCGAGGGCTGTGCTCGGCGACGTTGCCGCGACCGCCACGGGCACGAGTGCCACCGCGAGGGCAAGAGCAGTCTTGAGGCGCTTCATTCGTTGTACCTCCTCCAGAGATCAGTGCCGGGAGAATCGACGGCGTGGCCGGAGTCCTCGACCCTCTGACGAGGGTTCTCCGTCGCGGCTGATGCGTATATAAGGGTCGTACATGTCGCCTTCTAGAAGCACTCAGCGGATCAGCTGCCGCAACGGCGTGAAGTGACGTCGTCTTTCGGCGCGGACGTCATCCGCGCCTGCGAGCTGCACGAGGGCCGCGCCTGGGCCGACATCGTGGAGGGCTGCGCGGCCTCCGAGGGAAATCCGCTCAGCGCCGAGGTCGTGATGGCTTCCGGGACGCCGGTGCCGATCGTCGCCGCGCTCGATTTCTCCCTGTTCAACCGCGTCATCGGCCTCGGCGCAGCCGCCCCGGCGACGGACGAGCAGCTCGACGAGATTGCCGCAACCTACGCGGCGCGCGGCCAGAGCAGCTGGTCCGTCTCGCTGTCGCCACTCGCCGAGCCGGAGGATCTCGCGGCGCGTCTCGTGGAGCGGGAGATGGCCAGGGGAGGCGACTTCGCGAAGGTGATCCGAACCACTGATGCGCCGGGCGAGGCGCGGACAGACCTGCGGGTCGAGGCGGTCGGTCCCGAGCACGCCGCCGGGTTCGCGGCGGTCAACGTCGCCGCCTGGAGAGTCCCCGATGCCCTCTCCCATTGGTTCGCCGGCAGTGTCGGCCGAGCCGGATGGCGGCATTACGTCGCCTTCGACGGCGACGACCCGGTCTCGACAGGCGCGCTCTTCGTCAGCGACGGGATGGGCTGGCTTGGATTCGGCGCCACTCTCCCGACGCACCGAAACCGCGGCGGCCAGGGCGCGATCATGGCGCGACGGATCGCCGACGCGGCCGAGCTCGGGTGCGAGGTCGTCCACACCGAGACCGCAGCGGAGACCCCCGAGGCGCCGAATCCGTCGTACCGCAACATGATCCGCGCCGGGTTCGAGCTTGCCTATCTCCGCCCGAATTTCTCCAGTCCTCCGCCTCCGGCGTAAGGCTGACTTGGCCTAGCGCGCTCTGCGGGGAGTTTGACCGTTTGGCCACTGGCTAGAAGGGACCTCTCGAGCGAGACGAAGCAGTCGTTCAAGACGACCGAATTCTGGGCGATGGTGGTGGGCATCGCCGGCATCTTGATCGCCTCCTACGTCGTCGGGCGCGGCGGCGGGCCCGACAACTTCACCGCCCAGCGCGCGTGGCTCTACGTCGCGATCGTCGCCGTCGGTTACATGGTGAGCCGCGGGCTCGCGAAGTCCGGCAGCCCTGACTCGTACTGGGCCAACGGCAGCAACATCCCGGCGAATGACGACGCAGACGCAGCTCTCGGCCGTGCCGGCGACTAGACGCTGGAAGCTTGTGGGGGACGAAGGCTTGTCCCCCACAAGCCCGACTCGCCGATGATCCGCGCGCTCGCCATCGGATTGCTCGTCGCGCTGCTCGTGTTCCTGCTGACGGCCGGACATGTGATCTTCCTGCCCCTGCTCTTCGTTCCGCTCGGGCTTTTCCGGCTAGGGCACCGACGCCGTCACCGCCGCTATTGGTGACCTGGAGGCGGGCTCTACGATGCAGGCGTGGGGGTCGCTCTCGCACTCGTCCTTTCTGCGGCGTTCGGCGCCGGGGATCAGTACCTCGGGAGCCTCGAAGGCTCGGGGCACGCGTGGGCGGCCGGGTGGGGCGCCGACGTGAGTCTGCTCTCGGCTCCGTGGATCCTGCTCCCCTTCATCGCCGGGGCGACGCAGCGCGACCCGAAGCGCGCCGCGCTGCTCGGCCTCGCGTGCACCTATGCGGCGCTTCTCGGCTACGGCGTCATGACCCTGAGCCCCGTGGAGGGTGCGCATTTCACGCTGGCGAGCGTCCGCGGATTCCTCTACAGCGAGCGCATGTGGTTCATCGGCGGGATCTTCACCGGGCCGCTGTTCGGCTGGTTCGGCCAGCAGTGGCGGAGCGGGAGAATGCTCGCCGGCGCGTTGCTCGTCGTCGCCGCTTTCTGCTTAGAGCCGCTCGCGCGGCGGCTCAGTGTCAACCCGATCCGCTACACGAGCGTGACCGTCCTCGAGATCGCGGTCGGGCTGCTCCTCGCCGCCGCCGTGGCGGCCCGCCAATATCGGGAGAGGCTTAGACCGGGAGCCTAAGGGGCAGGTCACCCGGGGTGAACAGCGGCCCCACCGCGGAACACGTGCGCCGTCTGCAGTCCGTCACGGACGCCGCGCTTGCGCATCTCCGGCTCGACGAGCTTCTCGACGCGCTGCTCATCCGCACGCAGCAGCTGCTCGACGTCGACACGTGCGCGATCCTCCTGCTCGACGAGGAGACCAACGAACTCGTCACGCGCGCCGGGCTCGGGCTCGAGGAGGAGGTCGAACAAGGCCTCCGAACCCCGGTCGGCCGTGGCTTCGCCGGGCGCATCGCGGCGGAGAAGCAGCCGGTGGTTCTCGACGACGTCGATCACGAGGACGTCATGAACCCCGTGCTCCGCGACAAGGGGATCGCGTCGATGATGGGCGTGCCGCTCGTCGTCGAAGGCGAGGTCAGTGGTGTTCTCCACGTCGGCTCGCTCGCCGTCCGAGAGTTCACGCCGAACGAGGTGGAGCTGCTCCAACTCGTCGGCGACCGCGCTGCCCTCGCGATCGACCACGCACGCCTGTTCGAGGCGGAGCGATCAGCCCGCGAGCGAATCGAGAATGTCCAGGCGGTCACCGATGCCGCCCTCGAGCATCTCGAGGTCGACGATCTCCTCTCCGTGCTTCTGCCGCGGATTCGCGACATCCTGCGCGCCGATACGTGCGCAGTGCTCCTCCTCGACGCGGAGACCGACGAGCTCGTCGCGCGCGCGGCGGTCGGGATCGAGGAAGAGGTCGAGCAGGGCGTGCGCATCCCGGTCGGCAAGGGCTTCGCCGGGAAGGTCGCGGCCGAGGGACGCGCGCGCACGATCGACGTCGACGTCTACCCGGTCTGGAACCCGATCCTCCGGGAGAAGGGCATCAAGGCGATGCTCGGCGTGCCGCTCATCGTCCGCGGCGAGTCGCTCGGCGTGCTCCACGTTGGTTCGCTCACGCCACGGGAGTTCAGGAGGGACGAGATCGATCTCCTCCAGCTCGTCGCGCAGCGCGTCGCGCTCGCGATCGAGCGTGCGCGCCTGCACGAGGAGACCGTCCAACTGGATCAGTTCAAGCTCAACTTCGTCGCCATCGCCTCGCACGAGCTGCGAACACCGGCGACGTCGGTGTACGGCGTCTTGAAGACGCTCGCCGAGCGCGGGCCCGAGCTCTCGGACGATCTCCGCGACGAGCTGCTCCGGGTCGGCGTCGCGCAGGGCGAGCGGTTGCGGCGGCTGCTGGAGGAGTTGCTCGATCTCTCTCGCCTCGATGCGAAGGCGATCGACATCGAGCCGCGCCCCGTCGTCCTGCGCGCCACGCTCGCCGACGTTCTCGCCGGCGCGCTTCCCGACAGGAGCGACGTTGAGCTCGACGTGCCGGACGACCTTGCCGCGATCCTCGACCCACTCGTGCTCGAACGGGTCGTGACGAACCTCCTCCTCAACGCGGATCGCTACGGCGCGCCCCCGATCCGAATCTCCGCACAAGTGCGCGACAGGCATCTCCGGGTCTGCGTCGAGGACTCAGGCCCGGGCATCCCGGCCGAGCTCGAGGGGCGGATCTTCGACCGGTTCGCGCGCGGAGCGTCGTCGGGACACGGGCTCGGGCTCGCGATCGCGCGCGCGTACGCCCAGGCGCACGGCGGTGACCTCCTCTACGACCCGGGCAACCGCGGTGCCCGTTTCGCGCTGCTCATTCCTCAGCAGAGCTGAATGAGCGCGCCGGTCTCGACGTCGTACACGAAGCCGCCGGACTCGATCTCCGCGAGCTCGTAGCGGAGCCTCTCGACATCGGCGCGGAGCTTCTCCTCGCGCTCCTCGGCGCTCGTCGCGGCGCAGTCGGTGTGCGCGACGACCATCGCCCGCGTCACGTCGAGGCGCTCGTGCGCGAGGGCGAGTGCCGCGATCACGCCGTCGTCGACCCGCGCGCCGGCGTTGCGGAGGATCTTCGCCTCGCCGGGCTCGAGGCCGAGCATCTGGAGCGGCTCGATCCGCGAGTCCATGCAGGTCAGCACGGCGAGCCCTTTCCCGGCCCGGCCGGTCAGCCCGCCGAGCGAGAACCGGCTCGCGTATTCCGCGTTCGCCGCAAGGACGTCGTCGAATCCCCCCACCGAGGGGAGAGGCTAACCGCCGAGCGCCGCGTCGCGTAGCGCCGTGAGCGTCTTCTCGCCGACGACGCCGTCGGCCGTGAGCCCCCGCGAGCTCTGGAACTGCTCGACCGCAGCCTGCGTGCTCGGGCCGAACACGCCGTCGGCCGGGCCTGCCAGGAACCCGAGCGACTTGAGCTCCCGCTGGAGAAGCTTGACCTGCGCATGGTCTGAGTCCGCGGTCGTCAACGTCTTCGTCGGCGCGACCACGGTGGGAGTGGTGGTCGTCGTCGCGGTCGTCGGCAGCGTCGTTTGCGTGGTCGGCGTCGTCAACGAGGTCGTGGCGGGGCTGCCGCTCAAGGCGCCGAACGCGGCGAGAAGGGCCACGATGACCGCGAGCGCGGCGATGCCGAGGATCGCGAGCTGGATCGTCGTGAGAGCGCGTCCTCCGATGACGACGTCGCCGCGGCGCCCTCCTCGACGGGCACGGCGAGCCTCGTCCTCCGGCAGCACCCAGACGTCCTCCTCCGTCTCGCCCGGAGTGTCGTACGACGCCCGGTTGCCGCGGCCCGACTCGACCGTCGGCGGCTCCGGATCGTCGAACCAGTCGTCGTAGCCCGGTGGTTCGTGCTCGGCCATTGCCACGGACCGTACAGCGTCGAGCCGTGTCCGTCCAAGGGATGCAACGAAGAGATAACTAAAAGAGTTCCTAACGAAATGAAGCACGGGCCGCCTGGCCGCGCTGGGCGGCACGCTGCCGCGTCCTCGGTCGCGTGAATAGCGCTGCTATTCACGCTCCCTGCGTCCTTGCAGCGCACTCGCCCATCACGCCCAGTCAGCGCGTGGTCATTCCGTTAGAAACTCAACGAGCTACCGTCGCGCGCGTGACGGCGCTTCTGATCGTGCTCGCGCTCGCGTTCGCTTGGAGCATCGGCGCGCACTACACGGGCGCCGTCATGGGCATGCCACACGCGCTGAGAGCCATCGGTGCGTGGCAGGCGCTGCTCCTCATGGCTCCGCTCGCGTTCCTCGGCGCGACGTTCGCGAGTCATGCGGTCGAGGCCCGCGTCGGATCGGGCTTGACCGGCGGGGCGCTCTCGGTCGAGGCAGAAGTCGTCGTAATCGGCGTGGCGTTCGCCGTGACGACGTTCTTCAACCGATTCCGGATGCCGACCTCGACGATCCAGATCCTCGTCTTCTCCGTCGTCGGCGTGACGCTCGCCACGCGCGGGACGGTGCGTTGGGGCGTGATCGGGAGGCTCGCGCTCGTGTGGGCGGCGGCGCCACTCGCGGCGATCGCGCTGGGCTTCGTGTTCACGCTCGTCCTTGACCGGCTGCCGCTCGGCGGGCGGATCGGCGCGGCGCTCGTCATCGTTGGGGCCGTCGCGGCGTTCGCGATGGGCGCGAACGACGTCTCGAACGCGAGCGGCGCGCTCGTCGGGACGGGGACGTTCTCGCCGCTCGCGGCGGGCGCGGTCGGCGGCGCGGGGATCGCGGTCGGCGTCCTCACCTGGGGCAAGCCGCTGTTGCGGCGCGTCGCATTCGAGATCGTCGAGGTCGATCGCGCGATGGCGACCGCGGCGCAACTCGTGCAGGCAGGAGTCGTGCTTGCGGCGGTTGCGTTCGGCTTCTTCACGTCCATGAACCAGGCGCTCGTCGGCGCGATGGCCGGCGCCGGCTTCGCACGTGGGCTCGAGACAGTGCATCTCGCGACGCTCGCCTCGATCCTCCAGGGCTGGGTGCTCGGCCCGGCGGCCGCGCTCGCGGCGGGCTTCGTCTTCGGATTGACGATTCGCTAGGAAGTCTCCACAGACACGGCACGGTTGCCGATCTAGCGTGCTCGTCATGACAGCGAAAGCGGCAACACCGTGGGGTCCGGCCAGCTTGCTCGAGGAGCTGACCCTCCCGCAGCAGGCGGGCGACAAGCGCTTCTCCTCGAAGCTCCAGCTGCTCGAGACCACGAAGGGCGAGCGGCTCGTGCGGTTCTCCTACAGCGGCCCCGGCGGCGGCGTGCGCGGGCCGGTCACGCTGCGGGCGCGCGACATCGACAAGCTCAAGACGGCGCTCAAGAAGCATCCCGAATTGGCGGAGACGCTCGGGATGTAGAGGCTAAGCGGCGGTGAGCGAACGGTCGCGCGCGGCGTCGATGAGCGACGCGAGGATGAGCGCGCCGTGGTCGGAGCCGAGCAGCGGATCGACGGCGTGCTCCGGATGCGGCATGAGGCCCATGACGTTCCCCGCCGCGTTGCACACGCCGGCGATCGCGTCGACGGAGCCGTTCGGGTTCTCGAGATACCGGAGCACGATCTGCGCCGGATCGAGGTCGGGCGGCGGGACGTACCGGCCGTCGCCGTGCTTGACGGGGATGACGATGCGCTGTCCGGTCGTGCACCGCGAGGTGAACGGCAGGTCGTTGCGCTCGACGCGCAGCGGCACGTCGGCGCATACGAAGCGCAGCGACTCGTTCCGCAGGAGCGCGCCGGGGAGGAGGCCCGCCTCGCAGAGGATCTGGAAGCCGTTGCAGATCCCGAGGACGTAGCCGCCGGCCTCCGCGAACTCGCACACCGCGGCTGTCGCGGGCGAGAACCGCGCGATCGCGCCGCAGCGGAGGTAGTCGCCGTACGAGAAGCCGCCGGGCACGACCACGGCGTCGAGACCGGAGAGGTCACTCTCCTCGTGCCAGATCGCCTCCGCCTCCGCGCCGAGCGCCGTCAGCGCCCAGAGCGCGTCCCGGTCGTCCTGCGAGCCGGGGTACGTGATGACGCCGATCCTAGGAGGGACCGGACTCATTTCGGAATGACCACGCGCCGACCAGGTGCGATGGTCGAGTGCGAGGCAAGGACGCAGGGAGCGGGAATAGCAGCGCTATTTCCGCGACTGAGGACGCTGGATCGCGCCGACCAGCGCGGCTGGGCGGCCCGTGCTTCGTTCCGAGATGAGTCCCTATTGGGCAATCTCGACCTCGTACGACTCGATGAGCGGGTTCGCGAGCAGTTGCTCGCACATCTTCTCGACCTGCGCCTTCGCCTCCGCCGTGTCGGCCGCATCGACGTCGAGGTCGATGACCTTGCCGACGCGCGCGTCCGTCACGTCGAAGCCGAGATGCCCGAGCGCCGAGCCGACTGCCTCGCCCTGGGGATCGAGGATCCCCGGCTTGGGCCGGACAAGGACGGTTGCCCTCACGAAAGCACCACCGTGGGGTCGCCGACATAGGTCGCGAAGGGGATCGTCGTGAGCCGCTCGAACGCTTCGATGTACTTCGCGCGCGTCCCGTCGACGACATCCACCGGGATCTCCGGGCCGGGATCCGTCTTGTCCCAGCCGGTCGTCTCGCAGTAGTCGCGGACGAACTGCTTGTCGAAAGAGTCCTGCGCGCGGCCGGGCTCGTACGTGTCGCCGGGCCAGAAGCGGGACGAGTCGGGCGTGAGAGCCTCGTCACCGAGCACGAGGTTGCCGTCGGCGTCGAGTCCCATCTCGAACTTCGTGTCCGCGATGATGATCCCCGCGGCGCGGGCGTGGTTGGCGGCCGTCCTGTAGAGCCGCAGCGAGACCTCTTCCACCTGCTGGAACAGCTCCTCGCCGACTAGCTCTGCCGCCCGCTCGCGCGTGATGTTCTCGTCGTGGCCCTCGGTCGCTTTCGTCGCCGGCGTGAAGATCGGCTCCGGGAGCTTGTCCGATTCGCGCAGGTCCTCGGGCAGCGCGTGCCCGCAGACCTCGCCGCTCGCCTTGTAGTCCTTCCAGCCGGAGCCGGCGAGATAGCCGCGCACGACGCACTCGATCGGGAGCATCTCGAGGCGGCGGCACTCCATCGAGCGCCCGTCGTCGCGGATCGCGAGCATGTGGTTCGGGACGATCGGCTTGAGGAGCGTGAACCAGTAGCCGCTGAGCCCGGTGAGGACGCGTCCCTTGTCCGGGATCTCGGTGGGCAGGACGACGTCGAACGTCGAGATGCGGTCGGACGCGACGAGAAGCAGCTTGTCGTCGTCGAGCGCGTAGATCTCGCGGACTTTTCCGGAAGCGACGTGCTGGAGCTCAGGCATGCGCAGGTTCCCCCCTTAGTGATTCGAGACGAGCGAAGACGGTGTCGACGTGGCGTGTGTAGGTCGTCAGGTCGAAGGTAGCGTCGAGATCGACGCGTGAGGCGATGTCATCGTCGGCGCAGCAGAGCTCGCGGAAGTCGAGCTCCTCCTCCCACGCCTGCATGGAGGCGCGCTGCACGAGGCGGTACGCGTCGTCGCGACCGAGGCCGGCTTCGACGAGCGCGTTGAGGACGCGCTGGCTGAAGAAGAGATAGTGACTCGCCTCGAGGTTCCGCCGCATCCGCTCGGGCCGCACCACGAGGCCGGAGACGAGCCACGTGAAGCGCTCGAGCATGTAGTCGAGCGCGAGGAACGAGTCGGGGATGACGACCCGCTCGGCGGACGAGTGCGAGATGTCGCGCTCGTGCCAGAGGGCGACGTTCTCGAGCCCGACGATCGCATTCGCGCGGACGACGCGCGCGAGGCCGCAAATCCGCTCGGCGACCACCGGGTTGCGCTTGTGCGGCATCGCCGACGAGCCTTTCTGTCCGCGGCCGAACGGCTCCTGCACCTCCGCGACCTCGGTGCGGGCGAGGTGGCGGATCTCGAGCGCGAACGCGTCGAGAGAGGAGGCGACGACCGCGAGCGCGGTGAGGAGCTCGGCGTGACGGTCGCGCTGGATGATCTGCGTCGAGCTCGGTGCCGGCTCGAGGCCGAGCCGCTCGCACGCGATGCGCTCGAGCTCGGGGTCGGTGGCGGAGTACGTCCCGACCGCGCCCGAGAGCTTCCCGACACGGATCCCTTCGAGCGCGCGGGAGACGCGCTCGCGGCCGCGCGCGAGCTCGAACGCCCAGCCGGCGAGCTTCAACCCGAACGTCGTCGGCTCGGCATGGACGCCGTGCGTGCGGCCGATCTGGAGCGTGGCGCGGTGCTCGTCGGCGCGCGCGACCACCGCGGCGAACGCGGCGTCGATCCCCGTGAGGATGAGCGCACCCGCCTCGCGGATCTGCAGTGAGAGCGCGGTGTCGACGATGTCCGACGACGTCAATCCGTAGTGGAACCAGCGCCGCCCCTCGTCGTCGAGCTGCTCGCCGACGGCGTCGACGAAGGCGGCGGTGTCGTGGTGGAGCGTCGCCTCGATCTCGGCGACACGCTCCGGCGTCGGCGGTGTCGCGGCGGCGATCGCAGCGGCGGCGCCTTCCGGCACCGCTCCGAGCTCTGCCCAGGCGGCGGTCGCGGCCTGCTCGACCGCGAGCCACGTCGCAAGCTTCCCCTCGTCCGACCAGATGCTGGCCATGACCGGGCGGGAGTAGCGAGCAATCACTGGCCCCAGTCTAGAACGCCTCGCGGACTACCCCGCCGGGGGTACAGACGGCCTCGGAAAAGCGGGCTACTCTGGCGGGCCTTTACTAGCCGAAAAGCATAGGAGTCTTACTTTGAAGTTTTGTCTCTCTGCGGCCGCGACGCTCATCGTGGCGCTTCTCCTCGCCGGAACCGCCCTCGCTAACGGCCAGCGGCATCCCCTTCACCGGACGTCCCTCTCACTGTACGAGCGCGATGCGAGCGTCACACGCCTCGCTGACCAGGGCTGCGCTGCTGCGCGCCGCGACGAGAGTGGGATCGTCGTCCTCGACTTTGGTAAGCCGTCCTACGCGCACCACGAGTACGGGACGCTCGACTTCTCGAATGAATTCATCTCCAACCACGAGATCACGATGGGGATGCTCGGCTGGGCGCGCGGCTACGTTCGCTGCCTGCCCCGGTACTCGAATGCGTTCGTGACGCTCGCGCGCGGGACGAGCAACTACTACCCCTCCGTGCCGAGCATTGGAGCCGCCGGGAAGCACTGGGCGGGAGCGGTGCTCACGCTCGAGCGGAAGCTCCGCCGCAACGGGCTCGCAGCGCACGTCAGGTCGGCCGCCGCAGACGACGCCGAGCCGGCGTGGGACCGGAGCTTCAATCAGACGTTCCTCTTCATCCACGGATTCCGCAAGTGGTCACACGGTCGCACGCTCTATGACTACGGCTCGCTCGACGGCGGGGTCGGCTCGATCTGGAGCGCGACGCAGGTGATGTACGTCACGGGCGGGAAGGGCCCCTCGGCGGTGCTCCCCGAGATCTACTACCCCTCGCAGGCCGCGCAGTGGGCTCAGCTCGCCTACATCGCGCACCGGTGGTTCCACCGGCGCCTCCATTTCGCGGGCGTGATGACGCAGGGCTCGCCGAGCTGCGACTGCGGCTACCGCCCGCATGCGGCGCACCGCGCCCTCGTCCGCGAGCTGAAGAAAGTGGACACCGGCCGCCGGATCCGCGTGCCGCGGGTCGGCACGACGATCGTCAGCGGCTAGCCGAGGAGGTGGGTCTGGCGGAGCAGGCGGCGCTCCGCCAGACCACTTGCTCCCGCTGAAGGTCGGCGCGCTAGCTGTTCAGGATCCGGACCGCAAGGGCTCCGGCGTTCTTCGCGTTGTCGACGCCGACGGCCGCGACCGGGACGCCGGGCGGCATCTGCGCGATGGAGAGCAGCGCGTCGAGGCCGTCGAGGACGCTGAGGCTCGAGCGCAGCGGGACGCCGATCACCGGCAGGTCGGTGTGCGCGGCGACCGCTCCCGGTAGCGCGGCGGCGAGCCCGGCGCCGCAGATGAGGACGCGGAGTCCGCGCTCGCGGGCGGTCTTCGCGTACTCAGCGACGGAGTCGGGCGTGCGGTGCGCTGAGCGCACCTCGAACTCCCAGCCGATCCCGGCCTCGTCGAGCGCCTTCATGGCGCCCTCCATCCGCTCGCGGTCCGACTCCGAGCCGACGAGGATCCCGACGAGGGTGTCAGCCATTGGCGGCGATGTCCGTCCTGAACTGCATGCCGGCGAAATGTATGCGGGAGACGGCGTCGTACGCCGCAGTTCTCGCGTCGGCCACCGTCGCGCCGGTGGCGACGACGTTCACCACGCGGCCGCCGTTCGTGACGAGGCGCCCGTCGTGGAGGGCGGTGCCGGCGTGGAAGACGAGGGCACCGGTCGCTTCCGCGTCCTCGATCCCCTCGATCGGCGTGCCCTTGTCGGCTGAGGCGGGGTAGTCGCCGCCGGCGAGGACGACGGTCACCGCCGCGCGGCTCGAGACCTCGACCGGCGCCGAGAGCTCGCCGAGCAGCAGGGGCAGGAGGTCGCTCTCGAGTCGCGCGAGCATCGGTTGCGTGTCGGGGTCGCCGAAGCGGCAGTTGAACTCGATCACGCGCAGGCCGTCCGGCGTTCGCATGAGCCCGCCGTAGAGCGTGCCGTGGAACGGGGAGCCGCGCCGCGCGAGCTCGCGGAGGACGGGGAGGTGGATCGTCTCGAGGATCTCCTCCGCCTCGGCGTCGGGGACGTCGGGGAGCGGAGAGAACGATCCCATGCCGCCCGTGTTGGGGCCGGTGTCGCCGTCCCCGACTCGCTTGTAGTCGCGGGCGGGAGGGAGGACGACGGCGGACTCCCCGGCGGCGATGGCGAAGACGGAGAGCTCCGGCCCCTCGAGGAGCTCCTCGCAATGGAACGGCTCCTGCGCGGCGGCGAGCGCTTCGTCGAGCTCGTCCTGTGTCCGGCAGACCCACACGCCCTTGCCCGCGGCGAGCCCGTCGAGCTTGACGACGCACGGGGGCTCGGCTCGGTCGAGCGTCCGGGCGCTCGGTACGCCGGCCGCGCCCATGACGTCCTTCGCGAAGGCCTTCGACCCCTCGATGCGCGCGGCCGCGGCGCTGGGCCCGAACACGGCGATCCCGCGCCGCCGCAGCTCGTCGGCCAGGCCGGCGACGAGCGGCGCCTCGGGCCCGACGACGACGAGGTCGACGCGAAGGTCGACCGCGAGCGCGCAGAGCGCGGCGTGGTCGTCTGCGCGCACGGGATGGCAGGTCGTGAGCGCAGCAATGCCCGGATTGCCCGGCGCCGCGTGGAGATCGCCCACGCCGGAGCTGCGCGACAGCGACCAGCAGAGCGCGTGCTCCCGTCCCCCTGATCCCACGACGAGCACGCGCACCTGGCGATTATGCATTTACGCTCCGGCCATGGACGCGCCGCCCTACTCGGCCGCAGCCGTCGACGTCGTCCGGCTGCCGGGCGGGGCGAGCGAACGCGACCGCGTCGCGGTGGAGGAGCCGCTCGAGATCCGGATCGGCGGTGAACCCGTCGCGGTGACGATGCGAACGCCGGGGCACGACGAGGAGCTCGCGCTCGGGTTCTGTCTCTCGGAGGGGCTTCGCGCGACGGCCGCGCGCGTGCCCGACGATCTCGCCGCAAACACGGTCGATGTCGACGCACCGGGGTTCGATCCGGAGCGGCTGCGGCGCAGCTTCTACACGTCGTCGTCGTGCGGGGTCTGCGGGAAGGGGGCGCTCGAGGCCGTCGCTGTCGAGGCGTCGCGCGTCGAGTCGGAGCTGCGGGTCGGGCTCGCCGTCGTCGCGTCGCTTCCCGACCGGTTGCGGGAATCGCAGGCGGCGTTCGACGCGACGGGCGGCTTGCACGCGACTGGTCTCTTCACGGCGGAGGGCGAGCTCGTCTGCGCGCGGGAGGACGTCGGCCGCCACAACGCGATGGACAAGGTGATCGGCCGCGCCTTCCTCGACGGCGTGTTGCCGCTCGGCGAGCACGTCCTCTGCGTGAGCGGGCGGCTCTCGTTCGAGCTCGTCCAGAAAGCCGCTGTCGCGGGGTGCCCGATCCTCGTCGCGGTCGGCGCGCCGTCGAGCCTCGCCGTCGAGCTCGCCGCCGATCGCGGGATCACGCTCTGCGGCTTCGTGCGCGGCGGGAATGCGAACGTCTACACCGAGCCGTGGCGGATCACGGCCTGACGGGGATCCTGCTCGCGGGCGGCGCGAGCATGCGGTTCGGCTCTCCGAAGGAGCTCGCGGAGTTCGAGGGCGAGACGCTCGGCGACCGCGCGTGGCGGCTGCTCGGCGAGGCGTGCGACGAGCGGATCCGCGTCGGGCCGGGAGGACTCGACGATCCGGGCACCGGCCCGGTAGCCGCGATCGCGGCCGGGCTGCGGGCGGCGTCGCACGAGATCGCGGTCGTGATCCCCGTCGACATGCCGAAGCTCACTGTCGCCGCTCTGCGCGAGCTCGCCGCCGCGTGCCGCGACGCAGCGGTCGCGCAGAATGGCCCGCTCCCGTGCGCGATCCGCCGCGACGCGTTTCCGCGAACGGGCGAGCGGCGCCTGCGCACGGTCCTCGACGGCCTCGACACGGTTTCCATCACACTCCCGGAGGCGGCTCTCGCCAACATCAATGACAGGGACGATCTTCAGCGGCTCGAGTGATGCGTACGACCGGTTCATGGGCCGGTACTCAACGCAACTGGCGCCTGCATTCGCGGACTTCGCCGGCGTGGCCGCGGGGATGCGCGTGCTCGACGTCGGCGCGGGCACGGGCGCGCTGACGCACGAGCTCGTCGCGCGCATCGGCGAGGCGCACGTCGCCGCCGCGGAGCCCTCGCCCGACTATGCCGCCGTTCTCCGCGACCGCTTCCCCGGGCTCGAGGTGGCGCAGGCTCCCGCCGCCGACCTTCCGTGGGAGGACGGCGCCTTCGACGCGGCGCTCGCCCAGCTCGTAGTCGTCTTCGTCGACGACGCGCCGGCCGCCTTCCGCGAGCTCGCGCGCGTGACGAAGCCAGCCGGAGTCGTCGCGACGACGATGTGGGAGGTCGAGGGGATGGACATGATGAACGCACTGAACGTCGTGCGGCAGCAAGTTCGTCCCGGCGCGTTCACGCCCTCGACGCAGTACCGCGACGAGCAGTCGCTGCGGGAGCTCTTCGCGCAGTGCGGGCTCGATGACGTGGAGACGACGACGCTCGAGGTCTCCGTCGAGTACGAGTCGGTGGACGAGCTGTGGGAGCCCGCGATCCACGTCGGCGGCCCGGGCGGTCCGGTCGTGGACGCGCTCGCTCCCGACGAGCTCGCGCGGGGGCGGGAGATCTTCGAGGAGGCGCTCGGCCGGCCGACGGGGACGTTCCGTCTCGCTGGTCGCTCGGCCACGGTGCGCGGGAGGAAGAGCTGATGTGGGACTCTGACGCCGCGTACGACAACTTCATGGGCCGCTTCTCGTCGCGGCTCGCGCCGGTGTTTGCCGACTTCGCGGACGTGAAGGCCGGCGAGCGCGTCCTCGACGTCGGCGCGGGGACGGGGATGTTGACGCAGGAGCTCGTGCGGCGGGGCGCGGTCGCGTCCGCGATCGAGCCGGCGCCGGCGTTCGCCGAGTCCCTCCGCCGCCGCTTCCCCGATCTCGACGTGCGCCAGGGTCCCGGCGAGCAGCTGCCGTGGGAGGACGGTTCCTTCGACGTCGCGCTCGCGCAGCTCGTCGTCGCGTTCATGGACGATGCGCCGAAGGGCGTCGCCGAGATGGCGCGCGTCGCGAACGGCCGCGTCGCGGTGTGCATGTGGGATCTCAAGCAGCACGAGCTCCTCGCGTCCGTGATGAACGTGCGCCACCGGATGGGCGAGGCGGACACCGAGCCGCGGCGCTACCGGACGCTCCCCGAGCTCGAGGAGCTCGTCGGCCCGGGCGCCGAGACCGCCGCGCTCGACGTCGAGGCGCCGTACGACGATTTCGAGGACTACTGGGCGTCGCTACTCGGCGGCGCGGGGCCGATGGGAGCGTGGGTCGCCTCACTCGAAGGGGAGCGCCTCGAGACGGTCCGCGCGGAGCTGATCCAAGAGCTCGGGAACCCGAGCGGGCCGTTCGCGCTGAAGGCACGCTGCTGGGCCGCTAAGCGCGGCTGAGCACGGACTCGCGCTCGGCGCCGGTGCCGACGAGGCTTACGGCGACGCCGAGCTCCTGCTCGACGAATTCGACGTAGGCGCGCGCGGCGTCCGGGAGATCGTCGACCGACGCGCAACTGTCGAGCGGCTCGTTCCAGCCGGGCAGCACCTCGTACACCGGCTCGGCCGCGTGGAAGTCGCTCTGGTGCGCGGGGAAGTCGCGCGTCTCGCTGCCGTCCGGCGTGCGGTAGCGCACGCACACGGGCAGCTCTGCGAAATGCGAGAGAACGTCGAGCTTCGTCAGGGCGAGCTCGTCGATGCCGTTCACGCGTACGGCGTAGCGCAGCGCGACGAGGTCGAGCCAGCCGCAGCGCCGCTCGCGTCCGGTCACCGTCCCGTATTCGCCGCCGAGCTCGCGCATCCGCTTCTGGTCGTCTCCTGCGATCTCCGAGGGGAACGGCCCCTCGCCGACGCGCGTCACGTACGCCTTCGAGACGCCGAGCACACGGTCGATCCGCTTCGGCCCGATCCCGAGGCCGATCGCCGCCTGCCCCGCGACGGGGTTCGACGACGTGACGAAGGGATACGTGCCGTGGTCGAGGTCGAGCAGCGTCGCCTGGGCGCCCTCGAAGAGGACGCCCTTGCCGTCGCGGAGCGCGGTGTCGACGTAGAGGGACGTGTCCGCGACGTACGGGCGGACGCGCTGCGCGTAGCCCTCGTACTGCGCCGCGACCGTCTCGAGGTCGAACGGCTCGCTCTCGTACACCTTCGTGAGCCAGAGGTTCTTCTCCGCGAGCGCGACCTCGATCTTCTGGCGGAGGATCTTCGGGTCGAGGATGTCCTGCACGCGGATCCCGAGCCGCATCGCCTTGTCGGCGTAGCACGGCCCGATCCCGCGGCGCGTCGTCCCGATCGCGAGCTTGCCGAGCCGGTGCTCGCTCGCCTGGTCGATCGCGAGGTGCCACGGCATGATCAGGTGCGCGTTCCCGGAGAGGTACAGCTCGACATCGGGGAACGCGTCGAGCTCGCCGATGAGGACTTCGAGATCGACGACGCAGCCGTTGCCGATCACGCACGGCTTGCCGCGGACGACCCCGCTCGGGAGGGCGCGAATTTTGTACGTCTCCTCGCCGACCACGATGGTGTGGCCAGCGTTCGGGCCGCCTTGGTAGCGGCACACGACGTCGGAGTTTTGGGCGAGCAGGTCGACGATCTTGCCCTTGCCCTCGTCGCCCCACTGCGCGCCCACGATCACTGTTCCGGGCACGTTGATGAAGTCTAGGCGAGAGACGCGCGGCCGAGGTAGACCGGCTCGCGGCTGAGCTCGCGATCCTCGGCGTCGTACCAGACCGTTTCGCCGACGATGTCGCCGTTCCACTGCTCCCGGGGGAAGTGGGTGACGATCGCGTGGCGGAGCAATCCCCCGTCTTCGTCGTACTCGAGGCGCAGCGCGTTCCCTGTCTCCTCGTCCCACGTGAGGACGGCGACCCGGAACTCGGGAGACGTTGTCTCGACCCTCCTGCTCCTCAACACACAAACGCCATACCCCGTTGACAGGATTGTCACGCGGCCGGGACGCAGCGGCTAAACAGCTCTAGCTCGGCTCGACCGGCGAGATCACCGAGACGTAGTAGGGCGGCCCGCTCACTTTGGTCTGGTGGGCGTCATAGGTCGCCTCGAGTGAGCTGCCATCCTTGCGGCGGAGCGTGACTTTGCCGCGTTGTTCGTGATCGCGCATGAACTCCTCGTACAGCTCCGCGGCGCTGGTCTCGACGACGAGCTCGGGGACAGTGAGGTCGAGGAGCTCTTCGCGGCGGTAACCCAACAGTTCGCATGCGGCGTCGCTCGCAGCGAGATAGCGCATGTTCTCGTCGGCGACGAGAACGATGTACTTCGCGTTGGCGATGGCCTCGCCCACCAGGATTCCCTGGATCAGGCCATCCGCCTGCGACGCTTGCTCACCGGCTGGCGCAGCCATGACCGGAGCATACGCCGTTTGCTTCCGGAGAAACACTCTGCGAAGCCCGCGCCTCGCCGGCCCGCCTACGCCGCCGCGCGTTCGCGGAAGTCGTCGCGCGCGTCGACGTGCACCTCGCGCGTCAGCCTCCGCAGGCGGCTTGCCGCGGGTTACCGCTTCGTTGCTCGAGAGGGGCCGCAGTGACGGCGGCGACCGGCGGCGGCGGAATGAACGGTGAACATCTCGGACATACGCTTTCTTGAGATGAATCGTGCCTTTGCTGGGCTCGCGCTCATCATGATGGGATTTTCGATTGCAGACGCCGCGTCGAGCGCTCCACAGTCCTCGGTGTCGAGGAACGTGGCACAAACTGTTCTTGGGTTCGGGATCTTCGTCTACGCCCTCTTGAGTGGTCGAACCGAGTTCGTCGCAAGACTCCCCCACGCGCGGCAGGGGCTCAGGCGAGTAGTCGCGGGTGCGATCCTCGTCTTCTTGTTCGCGTCGTCGATTGCCCTCGTGGTGCGCGCGCAGTCGCCCTGGACCATTGCGATTTGCGCCGTCTGTGCTGTGTGGTTCGGGACATGCCTCGTCGTGTTCGCAAGGATGATTCGAAGGTCGTAGTGGTTACGCCGCCGCGCGTTCGCGGAAGTCGTCGCGCGCGTCGACGTGCACCTCGCGCGTCAGCCTCCGCAGGCGGCTTGCGGTGGGGCCGCCGACGCGGCCGGCGAGCGTGCCCCAGTCGTGGTTCGTCGTGACGATGACGAGCCCGCGCTGCTGCTCGCGCTGGTTCACGAGGTTGTAGATCCGGTCGCGCGCCCAGCTCGACCAGTCCTCCGCGCCGAGGTCGTCGAGGACGACGAGGTCGTAACCGCTCGGGTTCGGCGGCGGCTCGCCGTCGCCGTAGCTCTCGCGCAGCGCGTTGAGCCAGCCGGGGACGTTGAGAAAGAGCGCCTTCTTCCGCCGGTCGCTCCAGACGAGCTCGCGGAGGATCGCGACCGCGAGGTGCGTCTTGCCCGCTCCTGGGTTGCCGCGCAGCAGCAGGCCCTGGCGCAGGTCCGTGCCCGCCCGCAGCTCTCGCGCCCACTGCCGGCACACCGCGAGCGCAGTTGCGGTGTCGGGCACCGGCTCGAACGTCTCGAACGACGCGTCGTCGTAGGCGGCAGGAACGCGCACGCGCGCCCACCGCGTGTCGGCTGCGCGCTGCTCGTCCTCCGCCTTCTCGCCCTCACGGCACACGTCGCAGTACCGCTCGGACGCGAACGTCTGGCCGAGGAGGACGACCTGCTCCGTCTCGAACTCGCGGCCGCACCCGAGGCAGCGTGCCGTCAACGGATCACTGCGGTTGTTGGGAAAGGCTGGCGAATTTGGCATAGCGGCTCATCCAGGCGACGTTGAAGGATCCGGTCGGCCCGTTCCGGTGCTTGGCGATGATGACCTCGGCGACGCCCTTCTTCGAGTCGTCCTCCATGTCGCGGTCGTAGTACTCCTCGCGGTAGAGGAACATCACCATGTCGGCGTCCTGCTCGATCGAGCCCGACTCGCGGAGGTCGGAGAGCATCGGCCGCTTGTCGTGGCGCTGCTCAGGCGAGCGGTTGAGCTGGGAGAGCGCGATGACCGGCAGGTCGAGATCCTTCGCGAGGGCCTTGAGGTCGCGGGAGATGCGCGAGACCTCCTGCAGGCGGCTCTCCTCGTTGCGGCCGGTCGTCATGAGCTGGAGGTAGTCGACGACGATGAGGCCGAGGTCCGGCTGGCGACGCTTGAGCGTCTGCGCGCGGGCGCGGAGCTCGAGAAGGCTGAGGCCCGGCGTGTCGTCCACGTAGAGCGGCGCTGCCTCGAGCTGGCCGCACGCCTTGATGAGCCGGGGCCAGTCGTCCTTCGAGAGCTTGCCGGTGCGGATGTGGTGCGCGTCGACCTTCGCGCGCGAGCACATGAGGCGCTGCGCGACTTCCTGCTGCGACATCTCGAGGCTGAAGAACGCGCACGGCTTGCCCTCGTCGACGGCGACGTGGTTCGCGATCTCGAGCGCGAAGGCGCTCTTTCCCATCGACGGGCGGGCCGCGAGGATGATGAGGTTCTGCGGCTGGAAGCCGGCCGTGAGGTTGTCGAGATCCTTGAAGCCGCTCGCGAGGCCGGTCACCTCGGCGCCTTCGTCGTAGAGCTTGCTGATGCGCTGGAACGCGTCGACGAGCGCGTCCTTGAAGAGGACGAGCTCGCCGTCGGCGCGGCGCTCGGCGAGCTCGAAGACGAGCGACTCGGCGCGCGCGACGAGCTCGGCCGGCTCGCCCTCGCGCTCCCACCCGAGCTGCGCGATCTCGCCGCCGGCGCGGATCAGGCCACGGAGCGTTGCGTTCTCGCGGACGATCTCGGCGTAGTGGCCGGCGTTCGCGCTCGCCGGGACGATGAGCGAGAGCTCGTGGAGCCGGACGCGGCCGCCGACCTCGTCGAGCTCGCCGCGCTGCTCGAGCTCGTTCGTGAGCGTGATCGCGTCGACCGGCTCGTTCTTCGAGTAGAGCGCGAGCGCCGCGCGGTAGATCTTCGCGTGCGACTCGCGGTAGAAGTCCGATGCGTCGACGATCTCGCTCACCGCCGCGATCGCGAGCGGCGAGATCATCATCGCCCCGAGGACCGACTCCTCGGCCTCGAGATTCTGGGGAGGGATGGCGCCCGGAGAGGGTGCGGGGGAGGGAACTGGGGCAAGCGCCATGCGCTTCGATTCCAGCAGGTTGGGCTGTGGGTTACTAGGTGTGGGCATGTCTGTTGTGAACAGGTCGTTTTCGGCCATTTGCAGGCGAATTGCTCATAGTTGCAGGCGCGCCGGACGGCAATCTGTGGATGGGCATCCCGCTACCAGCGGGATTTTTCTCGTCGACTAGGCCCTCGTCCACAGGACGTGGACAGCCTGTTAACTGTCCGTTACGCGAGGTCGGCGGCCGCTTCGGCGACCGTCGCGACCGGTCCGACGCACACGTCCTCGGCGTCGAAGAGCTCGAGCCACGCGGCCAGCGGGCGCGTCATGAAGACGGCTGAGAGCTCGGCGGCGAGGGCGTCCTGGTCCGGATCGAACTGCCGCTCGGCGAGGTCGGGGCGGCCGAGAAGCGCGACGAGCCGCCGGAAGAACTGAGGCTCGAGCGGGGCGACGGTGAGGTGGCGGCCGTCGGCCGTCTCGTAGATCCGGTAGCACGCCATGTCGCCGGTGAGCAGCCGCGGGAGGTCCTCCCCGAGGCGGTGGGAGACGAGCCGGTGCGCGCCGTGCGTCAGCGAGACCACGATCCGCGCTCCCTTCCCCGTGCGGTCGCGCTCGAGCAGCGCGGCGAGGATCTTCGTCACCGCGCCGAGCCCGCCCGCGGCGAGATCTGCGATCTGGACGGGCGGCAAGGCGGGCGCAGTGTCGTAGAGCGCCCCGGCCCAGCCGAGGTAGTTGAGGTCGTGGCCCACGCGCTCCTCGTGCCGGTTGCCCCTGCCGAAGCCGGTAATGGAGCAGTGCACCGTCCTCTCGGGGACGTCGTCGGGCCCGATCCCGAGCCGGGCGGCGACGCCGGGGCGGAAGGACTCGAGGACGACGTCCGCGTCTCGCATGAGCTCGAGCGCGCGAGCAGGGTCGGCCTTGAGGTTGACCTCGACCGACTCCTTGCCGGCGCGCAGAACGGCGTCCCACGCCGGCGCGCTCGCGCGCATGGGCTCACCGCCAGGCGGCTCGACGCAGACGACGCGCGCTCCGAGCTCGAGCAGCTCGCGCGAGGCGAAGGCGCCCGGGAGATACCGGCTGAAGTCGACCACGAGCATTCCGCGGAGCGGCTGCACGCGGCCGAACGTACCAGGGTCGCTCGGCGCGGACTACTCGTCCGCGAGCGCGGCTTCGGCGTCGGCCCGCCAGTCGGGCTCCGGCTCCGCTTCCGCTTCGGGCTCAGCCTCGACGGCTTCCGCCGCGTCCTCTTCCGCGAGGATCTCCTCGAGGTGCGACTCCTCGGCCGTGCTCTCGTCGTCGACGCGCTCGGCCGCCTCCATCGCCTCGAGCTCTTCCTCGGACGGCAGCTCGCCGCCCTCGGGAATGACCTCGGTGCGGAGCTCGACGCGGACGCCCTGGAAGATGTCGACCGGAATCGAGTAGCGGCCGATCCGCTTGATCGGACCGGTGTCGATCTTGCGGCGGTCGACGCGGATCTTCTCCTTCTGCCACAGCTCGTCGACGATGTCGGTCGGCGTGACCGAGCCGAAGAGCGAGCCGGTGGGGCCGGCCTTGACCTCGAACCGCAGCACCGCTTTCTCGAGCGTCGCGGCGATCGACTGCGCTTCCTCGACGGTCTTCGCCTCGTGGCGAGCCCGCTGCGCGCCGCGCTTCTCGAGCTCGGCGACGCGCGCCGGCGTCGCCTCCTCGGCGAGCTTGCGCGGCAGGAGGAAGTTGCGCGCATAACCGCGCGCGACCGAGACGACGTCGCCGCGGAGGCCGACGTGGTCTACGTCCTTGAGGAGAATGACCTGCATCTACCGGTCGCCCCTGTCGCCGCGATCACCGCGATCGCGGCGCCCGCCGCGGCCGCCTTCCTTGTCGTCCGAGCCCTCCGCCACGTACGGCAGGAGCGCCATCTCGCGAGCGCGCTTCACGGCCTGCGCGACCTGCACCTGGTGGCGCCGGCACGCGCCGGTGATGCGGCGGCTGCGGATCTTGCCCCGCTCCGAGATGTAGCGCCGGAGCTGGGTGATGTTCTTGTAGTCGATCTCCGCGACCGTCTCCTTGCAGAAGAAGCAGTTCCGCCGCCGGATTGCGCCGGCGGGCCCGCCGGGCCGCCTGCGCGCGCTGTTCGTTTGGGGCTTCTCTCTCGCCATGTGTCTCCTAGAAGGGAATGTCGTCGTCGGTGGCCGCCGGGAAGTCGGCGCCGCCCTCGGAGGCGCCCGCCGGCACGAACTGGTTGCCGCCGCCGCCACCCTCGCCGTCGCCGCGGCTGCCGAGGAACTGGACGCTTTCGGCCACGATCTCGACCGCCTCGCGCTTCACGCCGTCCTGCTCCCACTGGCGCCAGTCGAGCCGGCCGTCGATCGCGACGGGGCGTCCCTTGGACAGGTACTGCGCGCAACTCTCCGCCTGGTTGCCGAAGACGGAG